>CAZKQR010000367.1:0-4492 GCA_964554965.1 uncultured Cytophagia bacterium
AGCCGGCGTGGTGGTGCATAACTATTCCGGCCAAAAAGGCAAAGGCACGATCAAGGTGGAGGCGAACGGCATCACCCTCAAAGGTGCGAAACAGGCCGAGTTTGAACTGGAGAACGGAGACAGCCGCGCTGTTCTGTTTCCCTTTGCCGCCGATCAAATGGGCCGGGCGGTTCTTCGTTTCCGCTGCACTATGAACGACCTGTCCGACGGTTTGGAGAAAACGTTGACGGTTCAGGCGCCGACGGTCGCTGAACACACCGCTGTCTACAAGCGAGTGGAACAGAGCGTCAAAGAAAAACTGCAGCCGCCGGCGGATGTGCATACCGAGCTGACCACGCTGGAGATGACCGCTGCCTCTTCGGCCATGGCCGAGTTTTCCGGAGCTGTGGAGTATCTGCTTGCCTATCCCTATGAGTGTCTGGAGCAGAGACTGTCCAAAGCGCTGCCGTTCATCGTCTCGGCCGATCTGGTCAAAGCCTTTGCCATTCCCACGGCCGGTGAGCAGGATTACGCCGCTGTGGTCAACTCTATTTTGAAGGATATGGTCAAGTTTCACAACGAGGACGGCGGATTCAGCTACTGGCAGGGTAACGGCCGATCGTGGCCGTTCGTCAGCGTGTACGCCGCCTATGGATTGACGCTGGCGAAAAAAGCCGGCTTTCGGATCGATGACGCCATGCTGGATGGGGCTCTGGATTATCTGCGTCAGGTGCTGAACGGCGACGTGTCCCGTGACAGCTTTCCCTATGATGATCTGTGCTGGAAAACCACCGACTGTTTTATCCTCTATGTGCTGGCGTTGAACGATCGCACGGATGCGGGCTATGTGGAAAAACTGACCACGCGCAGCGATGATCTGCCCTTGACCGCGCAGACTTTTCTGTTGCGGACGGTGCAGCTGCTGCTGGATCAGCCCAAGGGCAACGTCGAACTGCAGACCGGGATGGTCAAATCAGCCCGCAAGGCCGGCGTTTCGGCCAATCCCCTGGAGGCGCGCAGAACCGAACTCGTGCAAAAAATGATGAATCGGCTGCGCGTTTCACCGACCACCGCCTATTTCGAAGAGCCGGAGGGCGACCTGGTGTGGATCTTTCATAGCAACGTGCGCGCCACAGCCCAGTGTCTGCAGGCCCTGTTGGAAGCAGGGGCCGATGTGCCGATGGCGGAGAACGTGGTGCGCTGGTTGTTGACTAATCGCAAAGACGGCCACTGGAGCAACACGCAGGAGAATTTTTACGTGCTGCTGGCGCTGTCCACCTATTTTGAACGGTATGAAAAAGTTGAACCGCGCTTCGAGGCGCAGATCAAACTGGCGGGCCGGCAGGCGTTGTCGTTTCTTTTTGCCGGCCGGTCGACCCACATCGAGCGGCGTTCCGAATCGCTCGCCTCCTTTGGTTCCAAGCCCTTTGATGTGGAGATTAAAAAGGACGGCGACGGCGCGCTGTACTATGGCCTGCGCCTGAGCTATTTCCCCACTCAATTCAAAGAGCCCATGGATCAGGGCATGACGGTTTTGAAATCCGTCACTCCGGTGGAGACGGCTTTTCTCAAGGACGGCGCCTATCCGCTCGGACAGGTGTTCCGGGTCACTCTCACCCTGGAGACTCCGCTGGATCGTTATTTTGTCGTCATGAACGATCCGTTACCGGCCGGCCTGGAACCCATTCAGGTGGATCTGGCCGGCGTCAGTGCAGCGGTGCAGCAGTATGATGAGCAGCAGACCGATTGGTGGAGCGGTTTCACCCATGTGGAAAAGCATGACGACCGGGTGCTGCTGTTCGCCGACTATCTGCCTGCCGGAGTGACCAGCTATTCCTATCTGCTGCGTTCGGTCACCAAAGGCCGTTACACCGTGCCGCCCACCAAGGCGGAAGAGATGTACACCCCTGAGGTGTTCGGCCGCACGGTCAGCAAAGTGGTCAATGTGAAATGAGCGCGTTTGGTGTCAATTCATGGGAGATTGTATGAAAAGTATGAAAAATCTAGTGATCATCCTGCTGCTCGCAGCAGCCGGCCGGATTTGGCCGCAGACCTCTGTTACCAATGAAATCCACGGCGCGCCGGTGCAGCAAAAACACGCCGAGCTGCTGTGGACCAAGGTGCTGTGCAAACAGCCCGGCCGTTACATCGGCTGGCCGTCCATCTGTCTGCGGCAGAACGGTGAGCTGGTGGCGGTATTTTCCGGCGACCGGGATGAGCATGTCTGTCCCTGGGGCAAAGTGCAGATGATCAAAAGCACGGATGGGGGCGAGACCTGGAGTGCGGAACGAACCATCTGCAACACGCCGCTGGACGACCGCGATGCCGGTATCGTTGAACTGCCCAACCAGGATCTACTGGTCACCTGGTTCACCTCTGTGGCCTACGCGGCAAGAATCAAGGATCGATCGAGCCTGAGGCCTGGATCGCCCGAGTTCTACTGGGCGCTGCACGATGAAAAGATCAGCCCGTCGGTGAAAGAGGAGTGGTTGGGCTATTTCACGGCGCGCTCCACCGATGGCGGCCTCACCTGGGAAAAGCCGGTCCGCACTCGTGGTTCTGCCGATTTCTGTTTGTCGGTCGCCACCACGGCGGCGATAATAATTCTTCGGTATGGAAAAACACCCAGCACGCCGTTACGGTAGAAGAATCGCGCGATGGCGGCCGTTCCTGGCAGTTTCTCACCAACATCGAGCCCACCCCGCCTGATGAGATCGAACAATTTCATGAGCCGTTTGCAGTGGAAACCAACGATGGGCGCATTGTCGCGCAGTTCCGTTTTCACGCCAAGCCGGCGCCGGGCACCACTCATCGTGATGATTCCCAATCTCTGCTGCGACAGGCTGAGAGCCGCGATGGCGGCAGAACCTGGACGCGGATGAAGCCCACTCTCCTTCAGGGCTATCCGCCACATCTGATTCGGCTCAAGAGCGGCAAGCTGCTCACGGTCTACGGTAGAAGGATACCGGCTTTTGGCGAGTATGCGTGTTTGAGCGATGATCAAGGCCGCACCTGGAATGTGGCCAATGAGATCAAGCTGGCGGGCCATTTCAACGGCGATCTCGGTTATCCGGCCTCGGTGGAGCTGCCGGACGGCTCCATTCTGACCGTGTATTATCAATCGGACCAGGAAGGGGGAAAGACCTGTTTGATGGGAACGCGGTGGCGGGTAAAAAAATAGCGTAACGAGAGCTGCGGTTGAATCTGGACCTTTGTGCTTGACAGCGGCATCGGTTTTGCTAACCTAATCTGTGGAGCGTATGAAAAGTAATTTGTGTTCAGTGATCGCCATGACTCTGGTCTGGATTTCAACGGGGTTGGCGAATTCCTCTCAGGACGTTATTCACAACCCCGCGAAAAAGCAAATCACGGTCAAGACTGATTCTTTGACCCTCGTCTTATCCTATGAGCGCGGGTGTGCCATCACCCAACTGGTGATGAATAACTATTCATTGTTGGCGGCAGACGGCATCACCACGCAATTGCAGCAGGGCGACAAGCGGTGGGACAGCGGTTCGCTCGATGCCAGCCCTGCGATCCGTGTGCAAAACAAGCAGGTGCAGGTTGGTCCGTTTCGCCTGGGCCCGGCGATGGAAACCTGGCGGCTGCAACGAGAATCCGGGCGCCTGATCCTGGAGATCAGCCGCACTTTCACCGACCGTGAACTGTTCGGGGAGGCGAGCATGCCGCAGTTCCATTTCAATCGCGTGAGCGATTGGGACGGCGCTCTGCTCGGCAACGGCGGCGTAGCCTGGTTCAAGTTATTTGATACTCCGCAGGCCACCTACGGTGTTCATGTCGATAAAATGACCTTGTGGAATCAACCACGCAACATCGGATTGCGCGTTCAGGCCGATTCGGACTACTCGACGGCGCTGCGCCTCAGCCGGCAAACGGACGGGTCGCTGGTCTGCGCCTTCACCGTCAGTGAACAGGAAGCCCAGTGCCGATATGATGCGGACAGCCATCGCCGCCGGTTTCTGATGGACCGCCAGGATGTCTGGTCCGACATCCCGGCCGGGCCGGGGACGGTGACCGCCCGGTTCACCCTGTCGGCGCTGGATTATCAGGCCACGTACGGCCGCGGCCATCTGGTCGGCCTGGATCAGGAGGCCGTCACCAGCCTGCTCAACACCGTGGCACGCATCGGTGTGATCGACACCCATCTGCATGGCAGCAACAGCTGGCGCACGCCCTATGGCCCGGCGGTTTTGCATGAGCAGTGGATCGCGCTGCTGGCCTCTGCCGTTGCGGACGATGATTATATCAAAGCCTATCAGCAGACGCTCTGTTATTTCCGGGATCACGCCATCGAGCGGAACGGCCGGGTGAAATCACGCTGGGCGTACACTTGCGAGGACGCCATCCCCGGAACCTGCGACAGCCTGGGGTTTTACGAGGCCCAATGGGGTTATCTGCTGGATTCCAATCCGGATTTCGTCATCAACGTCGTCGAGCTGTTCGATCTCTGCGGTGATTTGGATTGGCTGCGCACCTTCAAGCTTTCCTGCGA
>CAZKQR010000368.1:0-2304 GCA_964554965.1 uncultured Cytophagia bacterium
TTAGTTTCGCAACCTTACCGCCTCGCTTTCGCGGCGCTCAGAGCGCAAACAATAAGTCACGTTTAATCGAGGAAGAGTTATGAAAGAACTATCCGGAGTCATTCCGGCAGTGCCGACGCCGCTGGATCGGAGTGAGAATGTGGACGTCGATGGATTGCGCAGAGTGTTGGACCATGTGATCGAGCAGGGCGCGTCCGCGGTCTTTGTCCTCGGCAGCATGGGCGAGGGGCCGGCCCTGCTGGATGAACAAAAGAAAATCGTTGTGCAGACGGCGGTCAAACAGGTCGGCGGCCGCGTGCCGGTGCTGGCCTCCATCTCGGATGTCTCCACCCGACGGACGCTGGAAATGGGCAAACAGCTTCAGGAGTTGGGCCCGGATTATCTGGTGGCCACCGCGCCTTATTTTTTTTCGTTCCCCCATGGCGACAGCATCAAAGAGTTTGTCGATCGTCTGGCGGAAAACCTTTCCACGCCACTGGTGTTCTACAATGTCCCGAGCCGCACCGGCAACCGGGTGTCCCTGGAAACGCTGGAATACATCATGAAACGGCCGCAGGTGGCGGCGATCAAGGATTCGAGTTGTGATCTGCCCTCGGTGGTAGAGCTGTTGCGGCGTTATCCGCGCGGCGCCGCGCGCCCCTGCCGAATCCTGCAGGGCGACGAGTCGGTGTATGATGTGAGTCTGCTGCTGGGCGCCGACGGTGTGGTGGCGGGGGGCGGAACCTGTTTTATTCCGCTCCTGGTGGCGCTGTATCAGACTGCCCTGAAAGGGGATATCCCCGCAACGTTCACGCTGCAGCAAGAGTTTCGTAAAAAAATGGATGACATGCTGGGGCCTGAACTAGCCATCGATTGGGTGCACGCGGTGAAAAAGAACCTGAGCCAAAGAGGTTTGTGCAGCGATCAGGTTACCAGTCCGTTTCTGCAAAGAAGGTGAGCAGGCAGGCCATCACTCCGCGACAGGAATTTTTTGGAAAGCGCGTTATGTCAGACCATCCCCTTATTATGGATCAACGAGCGACGGATCGCAACTATTTGCACAAGGATTTCCACGGCGCATTGGCTGATGCCATTCGCTATCTGGATGAGGTTTATGGCGAGGAGGCGACCGCCGAGTATTTATCTCAGGTGGGCCGCGTGTGCTATGCGCCGCTTATCGACAGAATAAAGCAGGAGGGCTTGCCTGCGTTGGAGAGGCATCTGATCTCCGTGTTCACACAGGAGGAGGGCCGGTTTTCCATCCGTTGGGAAAACGGCGCTCTGCTGTTGGAGGTTGACCAATGCCCGGCCATCAGCCATCTAGTCAGGACCGGCCGTTCGTTTACCCCGCGGTTTTGCCAGTCGACGGTTCATGTCAATGAGGCCATCTGCCGGGCCGCCGGCTATCGCGCGGTCTGCACCTATGAACCGGGGCAGGGACGATGTGTGCAGAGATTTTTCCAGGAGGAAAAGGCATGATCTCCTGCACCGAATTTATTCCCGCTTACAGCGAGCTGTTCAAATTTTTGCAGCAAAAAGGCGGCAAGCCGGCAGTGACCGCCTTTTGGCAATATCTGTCGGATGCCTTTCTCGGCAATCTGCGCGATCTGGCGGCGAAAAAGGGGCTGGCCGGCTGCTTTGAATACTGGAGCCACACCCTGGCGGAAGAGGCGGCGGATTTTCGTATGACGCTGGAGCAGGATCGCTTTAGTATTGAAATGCGCGCGTGCCCGAGCAAAGGACGCCTGATAGCCGCCGGCCATCTGCAGCCTTATCCTGATTATTGCCGGCATTGCGATCTGCTCTACCGCCGCGTGCTGGAGCCATTGGGTTTTGAGTACGAGTTGGATTTGTCGCAATCGGATCAGGCGAAATGTCACCTGGTGATCCGCGACCGGCGTTCACAGCGATGAGCCACTCGGCCACAGGCGGATTTTTTCCGCCATCCTCCTTCAGGGGATAAGGGGCAGGCCAAAGGCGGATGGCCTTTGTTTTGGAATGACGCGATGCACTCTATGGAGTAAACGTTATGCACGTCAAGGAACTGTTGAGTTTGAAAGACAAAATCATCCTGGTGACCGGCGGCGCCGGGCGATACGGCCGATCAATCGTCGAAGCGCTGGCCGAGGCGGACGGAACGGTCGTCACCGCCTCCCGGCAGCTGGAATCCGGAAAAAAACTGGCGGACGCGCTGCGCGAAAGAGGTCTGGATGTCCACGCCCTGCAGGTGGATCAGGCGGATCACGAATCCATCCTGGCGTTGAAAATGCGGCTGCAAAAGCAATTCGGCCGGTTGGACGTTCTGGTCAACAATGCGGTGGCGCG
>CAZKQR010000368.1:2404-4447 GCA_964554965.1 uncultured Cytophagia bacterium
CGGGTCAATTGCATCAGCCCCGGTGGTCTGGCAGACCCCGGCCAGGCGAAGCGATTCGTGGAAAATTACAGCCGCAAGGTTCCAGTGGGACGTCTGGCCGGTGCTGACGACATTAAAGGCCTGGTGGTTTTTCTCGCTTCCCCGGCCTCTGCCTATGTCAACGGCGAGAACATCCTGATGGATGGCGGCATGCACGCCTGAAAAGGTGGCCGGCCGGAATCAGGAGGATGAACGTTTTTTGAACATGCGCTGCAGGGCGAATCGCCAGCCCAGGTAAAAGAGGATCACCAACGGGATCAACCAGGCGGGTCTGAGCCAGAATATCGCCACGATACGCAAGCGGGCGAGGATAAAGATCGCCGCAAAGCTTACCGCGGAAAACAGCGCCAGCCCGCTGAGGCGATCAAACCCGGGGACCAGATCAAAGTCGACCAGATTGCCAAAAAGATAGAGTGAAAGCCCCATCCACAGAGGTGGAAAATAGTAGAACCAGGGCACGGCCAGCAGATTGGCTTTGGTGATGAAGAGCAGATAGGCGAGCACCAGAGAGAAAAAGATGCCCGGAACCATGGTGATTAGGATGGGCAGGCTCATGAACTGGTGCGCCCAGCGCGGACGATTGGATTTCAACAGCAGCCAGCAGACCAGCAGGCTGCCCAGGGTGATTCCCACCAAAGTCAGGATGATGACCCGCGAGTTCCCCGCTATGGCCAACAGGCTTTCCTCCACGGTTTGCGGCGTTGTTTGCATTGTGTTTGTCCTCTTTGATTGAGTCCGCTTTAATCCCTTGAACGAAAGAGCCTCTCTTCTCGGGCGCCCTGCAGAGTAAAGATTGAAAATTTTTCTGTACAAGTCAAGCAGAACTTGTACCGCCCGCCGGAGCCTCCTGTCCGGCGGGGCGGACTTGATGCCTGGATCAGCCGGCGCTCGGCGGCTTGCCGATCTCGATCCCCAACTGTTCCAATTTCCGGTACAAATGGCTTCGATTCAAGCCGAGGACAGCGGCAGTCTGCTGAACATTGCCGTTATGTTCATTCAGAATGGACTGGATGTAGGTCCGTTCGAAATTCTCCCGGGCGGCATGAAGGGTTTCATGCGTCGGCGAGGGTTGGTTGAATTCCTGGCCTTTGTACTCGAGAATGTTTTCTAACAGCCGGGCGGTGATTTTATCCGCATTGGACAGGATTGAAATTTTTTCCATGACATTGCGAACCTGGCGGACATTGCCCTCCCACGCCATGGACAGCAGATAGCTTTTACCATCATCGGTCAGGCTCTTGGGGGGACCAGGATAGAGCTCTTCAAAACGTTGTAAAAAGTATTCTGCCATCGGCACGATGTCCTCACGGCGCTCGCGCAAAGGAACCAGCGTGATGGAGGCGACGTTGATGCGATAAAACAGATCCTGACGAAATCGGCCTTCTGCCAGCATTTTTTCTAAATCCTGGTTGGTGGCAAAGATGAATCGAACATCGAGCTTTTCCGATTTTCCCCCTCCCAAGGGAAAGACCTCCTGCTGTTCCAGGGCCAGCAGAATTTTCGATTGAGCGATCAGACTGAGATCTCCAATTTCATCTAAAAACAGGGTACCGTTCTGCGCCAGTTGAAAGCGGCCTTTTTTGGCCTGTCGCGCATCGGTAAAGGCGCCCCGTTCATAGCCGAACAGCTCGCTCTCCACCAGAGTGTCTGGAATCGCCGCGCAATTAATCTGCACAAAGGGATCGTGCTTTCTCCTGCTCAGGTTGTGCAGGGCGCGGGCGGCCAGCTCTTTGCCTGTTCCGCTCTCTCCGGTGATCAGCACCGGCGCGTTGGTCGGCGCCAGGGCATCGATCAGCGCAAAGGCCCGTTGCATGGCCGGGCTGACTCCGATCATGCCATAGCGCTCTAGATCGACTCGCAGGCCGTTTTCCCGCTCCCTTCTGCAGCGAATCATGTTCAGAGTGTTTTTCACTGTCAAAAGCACGCGCTGCGCATCCACCGGCTTTTCGAGAAAATCATAGGCGCCCAGCTTGATCGCCTCCACCGCATCCTTGATGGTGCTCT
>CAZKQR010000369.1:0-4437 GCA_964554965.1 uncultured Cytophagia bacterium
TGACTTCAGAGATGAGGTGATAGCAGTCGCGCGATTGATAGGAGACGATTTGCGGAATGTGCATGCGCGCTTCGCCGGCAGAGACTCCGCCGAACTGGACCTCATAGATCAGATCCTCACCGACGCTGAAAGCAGAGTTATCGATCGAGCGAAAGTCAGTCGCCGGTTCGCTCTGGCCGAATGCCGGAACAGCCAGCAAAAACAGCCAGCACAGGCTGTATGTCCTAAATGTCACGGGTGGACTCCTTCCTGTCGGAGGCATTGGTTCGGGAGGTAGGCTGCGACAGCTTTTTCTGCGCCAGAGCGAAAACCTGATCAACCGAGATCAGCTCCATGCAATCCAGATAGCGGCACCCCTCCTTTTGGCAGTTCGTGCAGTAGGACACCTCGGGCATCAACACCGAATCCGCGCGATGATAGGGTCCCCAGCGATCGGGAGAACAGGCGGCAATGGGACAATAGAGGCCGATCACTTCGGCGCCCATGGCCACCGCCAGATGAAGCGGCCCGGTGCTGTTGCTGATCAGCAGGCGGGCGTGTTTCAGCAGCACCGCCAATTCCTTGATCGGCAGTTTTCCGTCGACCCGGATCACCGAGGATGCGATGCCGGCCGTGACCCGGTCGATCAGTGGCCGCTCGCTCACCGTGCCGGTGATCAGGATCGGGAGGTGGAGCTCATGATGCATCCTCTCGATCAGCTGATGATACGAGGCGGCGGGCCAATTGCGCGCCGATCCTCCGCTGCCCGGGTGCACCACGATGTAGGGCGATTGGATCGACAGGCCGAAGCGGTGAAGCCTCTCAGTCAAGCGCTGGGAGGCCTCCTCCGCAAGGGTAAAATTGAAATGTACGGCATCCAGCCGGGCTCCGGCTGCGCCCGCCAGTTGCAGGTTGAGATCCAGCTCGTGGAGACCGCTGTTCTTGCGGTGCTGGTTCACCCGGCGGTTGAACAGAAAAGAGTAGGCGCGGTAGCTGGTGCCTATGCGCACTGGAATGCCGGCCAGCCGGCCGGCCAAAGCCAGGCGGCCGGTGGGATGCAGGAGCACCAGAGTGTCAAAGTGGTGCCGGCGGATCGTTTTGACCAGAGAGAGCAGACTTTGTTGTTTCGGATCGTCGAGCAAAACAAGATCAACATCCGTGTGACCGTCTACCAGTTCGGCCGTATAACGGTTCAGCAGCATGGCGACAAAACTGCCGGGGAAGGTGCGCTTGAACGCGGTCGAGACGGGCGTAGAGAGAATCACATCGCCAAGGCGATCTGTTCGAACAAGGAGGATGCGTTGGGGGACCGGAGGATTTGTTTTCTTGTCGGCTTTCATGCGTCACCAGGGTGGAGGATCATCAAACCGCATCCAATACGGTATTAATTTCCAGCTTGCTGATCGCGCCCTGGCGTACGATTTTGACCGGCGTTTTGGTCACGTCCACGATCGTGGAGGGAGTCGTACCAGGTGTTTTACCGCCGTCGATGATCAGGTCCAGTTTTTTATCAAACAGGGCAAGGACCTCACCGGCGGTGTCTGCCGGCGTCTGCTGGTTAAGGTTGGCGCTGGTGGATACGATGGGAAAGCCGCACCCTTTGAGCAGCGACAGGCAGATGCGGCAATCGGGTATGCGCACCGCGATGGTTTTAGAGCGGCGAAATTCCGACTGCTGCAGATGCGACGCTGATTTAAAAATAATGGTCAGTGGGCCGGGCCAGAAATTTTCCATCAGCCGTTCCGCACTTTCCGGAATTTCGGCGACCACGTCACGAACCTGCAGCGGATCCGCGACGATGAGGATAAAGGCCTTGTCGTGTCGGCGCTTTTTCATGGTGTAGATGCGATCGACCGCCTCCTGATGAAAAAAATTGCAGCCGATGCCGTAAACGGTTTCCGTCGGATAACCAATGACGCCGCCGTTTTTGAGCACATGGACCGCTCGTCCCACGAGATCTTCCTGGGGTTTCACCGGGTCGATTTTGAGTATTTCTGTTATGCCGTTCATCTCTTACTTGTCATTTGTTGCAGCTGATCATAAACCATGGAAACGGTTATCCCTGCCAGACAGGCGTGGGTTTTAATAGGGCACCGCTTGCTGCCGTGGGTGGTACAGGGACGGCATTCGAGCCCCCGCTCCAGGACCACCGACTCGCGGTCATAGGGAGCAAAGCCAAAGGCCGGCACAGTGGGCCCAAAGAGGGCCAGGGTCAGGGTGCCGGCGGCTGACGCCAGATGCATGGGCGCGCTGTCGTTGGTGACCAGGATCCTGCAGCGCCGCAGCAGTTCAGCCGAGGCCCGCAGAGAAAGCGCTCCCGAAGCGTCCACCACCCGCGAAGAAAGACCCTCGGCGATGCGCCGGCAAAGCGGTTGATCCTCTTTGCCGCCGAGGAGGAATACGGTGCAGCCGTCGGCGGTCAATCGTGCAGCCAGCTCCCGGTAATAGTTCTCTGGCCAGCGTTTGGTGGGCCAGACGGATCCGGGCGCCAGGGCCACCCAGCGGGTGTTCTTCGGTGCGCTGGCCGTAAGGTGATCCACGGCTGTCCGGTTTTCCGCATCCGGATATATTTCAGGCGGCAACGAATCGGCCTGAATGCCGAGCGCGGAGAGCAGGCTCAGGTTGCGCGCGGTCTCATGCTGTTGCGAGTCGTACCGGCAGCGGTGCGTATACCACCAGGCGCCGCTGTTTTTGTCAAAGCCGATGCGTATCGGCGCTCCGGTGCTGTGCACGAGCAGCGCGGTGCGCAGCGAACGATGCGGCGCCAGCACCATATGATACCGGTTGTTCTTGAGCTGTCGCATCAGGCGGTGCAGGCCGGTCAGCCCTTTTTGGCTGCCGTGTTTATCATAGGCGATGAGGCGATCCACGTGCGGATTGTTCCGCAGCACCTCCGCAGCAGCCGGAGTGGTCAGGCATTCGATCCACGCCTGGGGGAGGTGTTGTTTCAATGCGCTGAACAGCGGGGTCACCAGGATCACATCGCCGATAAAGGCGGTTTGGATGACCAGGATTTTGCGCTGGTCAGGCATCGGGCTTTGTCTTCCACCGCCGGTGCATCCAAAACCAGTGATCAGGCCATTGCCGCACATATTTTTCCAGGAGCTGAACATGGCGTTGTGTGAGAATGCGAATGTTCTCGTCCGTTGCGCCGGTCAAATCCGAATGATCGATCGTCTCCAGGTAAATCGTGTGCGTACCGTCCGGTGCGCGAACCGCAGCGCCAAAATGCATCGGCGCACCGGTTTTCAACGCTAAAATGGCCGCCCCCTTGGCGGTGGAAGCCGGCCGGCCCAGGAAGTGGATGAAAACGCCCTCGCGATGGGCATCCTGATCTCCGAGAACGGCGACAAATTTTTTTTCTCGCAACGCTTTGACGAATCCGCGCACGGCGATTCCCAGGGGAAAGGTTTCGATGTTTTTTTTCGTCCGCGCTCGAGCGATATACTGATCCACCAGCGGATTGCGCTGTTCTTTGACAAGCGCACTCATGGGGATGCCGGCGTCGGTGATCGCCGCCGCCAGCAGTTCCCAGTTGCCAAAGTGGCCGCTCATGCAGATGGCGCCGCAGGGCGATTTTTTAGCGGACTCGACAAATTCCGGTGGTTCAAAGCGCACCCGCCGGCGTAGCGCTGCGACAGAGGTGTTCGGCACCAGCATAAACTCGATGATCGTCTGGCCGAATTGAACGTAGGTGTTACGCGCGATGCGATACCGGGCCTCCTCAGATCGCTCCGGAAAGGCGTGGCGCAGATTTTCCAAAGCCACTTTTTTACGGATGGGCACTATGTAAAAACAGAAATAACCCAATCCCCGTCCGAATGCGAGCGCCCACTTCCACGGCAGAAGGTTGATCACCGCGGAGACGAGGAGGATAAGCAAATATTCTAAATAGTTTTGTAGTTTTTTCATTACAGGAATTTACGCATCCGGATCGTCATTTTCAATAAAAGTTTCATCCGTTGCGCTCAAGGGGCCTGGTTCCTCCGTTGGTGCGCTGCCGGTGGAGGGGGCCGCCTCCTGAGGCTCCGCCCATTCTTGAACCGTCCGCCGATTTCGCCGGCGGATCCAGAGAAAGGCTGCGGCGGCGAGCACAAGGATAAAAAGCCAGAGGAAGGTATCCCATTCGGAAAGCCAGTGATAGGAATAACGGTCTTGCACATACCGTCGCCACTCTTGCTCAAAGGCGGAAAAGGGGCTTCCCGTAGCCTGCACAAAGATCGACTGCAGGGACTCTCTAGCCTGCAGGCCGTCCAGCAGAATCTGCAGACCGTCGAGATCATACAGGCTGAGAAAATAGGTGACGACCGAATAGCTCTCCTGATAGGCCAGCGCCGCCTGGCTTGGGTGGAACGAAAGCACCGCATCGATTTGGTCAAGGGGGATCAGGGAGCGGGTAAAAAGGGCTTTGGAAAGGGCGAGCGGATAATCCCAGTCCTTGGGCTCTTCATAAAAAAG
>CAZKQR010000370.1:0-4431 GCA_964554965.1 uncultured Cytophagia bacterium
AATCCCCTGGTTCCAGCCAGAGTTCCTGGATCGGGCCGGAGGACAGGTCAAGCAACTTTTCGTTCGCCTTTTTAGACTCTTCTTTTTTTGCATCCCGTTTGTTCAGATAGGTCACACTCCAGACGCCCAGAGCCAGGATCACCAGAAGGATCAGGGTGTTTCTGAACCGCATAAGCTATTAACTCCTATTTCTCTCAAAAGTCGTTATAAAGAATTGGTGAGCGCAGTTCCATAAGGCTCTGCGCCATGAAAGAAAGACAGGGCGCGCCCTCCGCCCTGTCTTCGCTCTTTATTTTTTTCTGCTCCGGTAGACCCAAACGCCGGCCGCCAGAATGAGAAGCGGCATAACGATCACGCCGAGATAGAGCAGAATGCGAGATTGCTTCTGGGTCAGGTTGAGGCGTCGATCTTCGGGATCGCGCGCCCGGATAGAAATCAGGTCCTCCTCTTCAGCCAGCCAGTTGACGGTGTTGAGGAAAAAGTCGCCATTGCCCTGCACCTTGAAATAGCCGTTGCTGCAAAAGTCGGAATCTCCGATGACCGCCAGCCGGGCTGTAAGCGGACCGGAGGACAGATCCAGCGCAGAGGCTTTTACCGGCGCGTTGGTCAAGGTTTTTTCCGCCACTGCAAACACGGTCACCGGTCCTTTTAAATCCGCGCCATCGTCGTAGCTGACTTTGTCGGATGTGAGCGGGCTGGTCTCCGCCCAGCTCTGTGGACTGGTTTTGGCAATTTCGCTGACATTCACGCCGGACGCCGTCTCGCTGTAACGGGACACGGAACGCGCTTCCGGAAAAAAAGTCATCACATTGAAATCTTTGGTGATGGTATGCTTCTCATACTGAGAAACGATGGGGATCGTCGGACCAGCGCCAAAAAGCTGCCCGATGCCGGATGCGTCGATGACAATGTCCTTGCCCAATTTTACGCCCCAGGTGTACAGCCAGTTCACGTAGCCGTCGCCGGCATCGGGATCCAGAAGCGCCAACACATTGCCGCCCCGCTCCAGGTACCGGGTGATCAAATCCGCCTCTTTGGGGAACAGGTCGGTGGTGGGCCCGCTCAGGATCAACACTGCGCAGTCCTCCGGAATGCTGTCGCGTTCCGCCAGGAGAATTTTCTCTACCTGATAGTTCTGCTGAACAATGGCCTCTTTGGCAAACGATAGACCGGTTTTCTCAGAACCGTCCGGGTCCTTTTCCCCATGGCCCGTAGTGAAATAGATTTTTTTCTCACCCTCACGCGTGACTTTGATCAGCGCATTGGTGATGCTTTCTTCCTGCAGTTTTTCCAGTCGTTCCTCTTTGCCCTCGCACTGCAGGACCATGGTGCCATAGGAACGGATCTGATGTTTTTTAGCCAAGCCGGGCTTTTTGTCCGGATCGGTTATTTCAAAGCTAAAGCGTTGCGAATAATTGGCGTATTCGGCCAAAAGCTCACTGGCCATCTGGTCTTCACCGGCTTTAAAAAAACCGTAGACCTTGACGTCTTTATCCAGGCCCTTCAGAACTTTACGGGTCTGGTCCGCCAGACTGAACTGGCGTGCCGCCGTGGTGTCGAGGCGATAGTTGAACCGCGACAGCAAAATATTGACCACGATGAGAATGCCGAGAACCCCGATGATCATCAGCAACGCGTTGGAGCCGAACTTGGCGGAACGGCTGCTCAATCCCGCTTTGATATCATTGAAATGAACGACCGTGTAAAAGACCACCAGGGCCAGGCCAATCACCGCCGGTACGATGCTGGCGGTGGTAAAAAGGCCGTTGATGCTGTAGAGGGCCAGTCCGATCAAAACAAGCGCCAACCCCGCTAATCCTAAAATTGATGCGTATTTTTTCATCATCTTCCCCTCCATTTGGCAGACTCGATGGACACATAGGAAAGGAAAAGGCCGGCGGTGATAAAGCTGAGATAGTACACCACATGCTTGGTGTCCAGCACGCCCTTGGCAAAATCATCAAAGTGCTCGATGAGGGAAAAATTCGCCAGGACTTTGCCCACCGCAGGATTGACGGCGCCCGATACCCAGCCGATGGCCCAGAAAAACAGGATGAACATGTAGGTGATGGCCGCGGCGATGATCTGATTATCGGTGATGGTGGAAAAAAACACGCCAAAGGCGATATAGCTCAAGCCCAACAGAAATAATCCGAAATAGCCGGTGAGGATCGGGCCGATCTCCGGCTTGCCGTAAAAGAAAAGCAGCAGCACGTTCAGGGCGGTAAAGAGCAGCATGATCAGGCTCAGAAGCGCTGCGGCGGAAAATTTTCCGAGAATAGTCTGGCTGTTGGTGATCGGAGAGGTAAGTAAAAGTTCGATGGTGCCGCTTTTCTTCTCCTCTGCGAAAAGCCGCATAGTGATCAACGGCAGGAAAAAGATATAAAAGAGGCTCAAGTTGTGCAGGATGGGTCGAATCGCCATCATGTTCACATTCATGTTGCGCGGCGCCATGCGGTAATATTGCGCCTGCATATCGGCCTGCATGCAATATTGGACGAAATTAGTGACGATCAGATAATAGAAAATGCCCGCGATGATCAGAAACATGGCGATAACCACATAGGCAATCGGCGATGAGAAGTAGGACTTGAGCTCTCTATTCAAAACGGCTAAATAGTTTCTCATGAATTCCCAACCTCCTCTTTAGTCGTTAATTGCAGGAACACGTCCTCCAGGCTCATACCCTCTGTTTTCATCTCAAAGAGCGGCCATCCTCGCTCGATGATGGTTTTGGCCAGCAGAGGGCGGATTTCAGAGTCTGATCGACTTTCGACTTGAAGGCCGGCTGATTTTTCGCTGGACTGGACCGTGATTTTGACCACGCCCGGCACTTGCGCCAGGGTCCGACGGACGTCCTCCGCCGGGCCTCCCACCTCCAGGTACAGCCGCTGGTTTCCCGCCAGCTTGCGCGTGAGGTTATCCGGCGTATCCTCTGCCACCACTCTGCCTTTGTTGATGATCACTACTCTTTCGCAGGTCATGCTGACCTCGGGCAGAATATGGGTGCTGAGGATGATCGTATGGGTGCCGGCCAGGGATTTGATCAACTGACGCACTTCGATGATCTGTTTGGGATCCAATCCGATCGTCGGCTCATCGAGGATAAGCACATCCGGATTGTGCACCAGCGCCTGGGCGAGCCCGACACGTTGCTTGTATCCCTTGGACAATGTTTTGATCACCCGTCCGGATACCGTTTGGATGCCAACTTTATCCATCACCTCAGCCACCGCTCTCTTGCGGTCCCGAGGGTCTACGCCTTTAATCTTGGCGACAAAATCTAAATAATCGGCTACGCGCATCTCCATATACAGGGGGGGATTCTCCGGCAGGTATCCGATGCGTTTGCGCACCTGCATGGACTGTTCCTGTACGTCGTAGCCGGCCACCCGGACGGTTCCGGAGGTCGCCGGCATATACGTGGTTAAAATACGCATGGTGGTTGTTTTACCGGCCGCATTGGGCCCCAGGAAACCTAAAATCTCCCCCTTGTCCACCTGAAAAGAGATGTTGTCGACAGCCATCACTCGACCGTAAAATCGAGTCACCTGATGAACATCGATCATCGAGCAGTCCTCCTTTCTTCGAGCTAGATAATCAACCGATGAGGGCTTTGCTGAAACGGCTTGCCGAGGCTTTATCGACGAATGCCCAGTTCCTGGATCAGATCACGGTAAAGGGCGATGTCTTTGGACTTGAGAAAATCCAGCAAACGCCGACGACGGCCGACCATGCGCAACAGACCGCGACGGGAGTGAAAATCTTTTCCATGCACCTGAAAGTGCTTGGTCAATTGGTTGATGCGCTCGGTCAGCAGGGCGATTTGCGCTTTGGCGCTGCCGGTATCCTGCGCCGACTTGCCGTACTTGGCAACAATTTCAGCCTTTTGTTCTTTGGCTAATGGCATTTTTAAAACCTCCTGGATTAACGTGAGGATGTCTTGAAAAGTTCCTCACTTTTGGCGACATCCTGATGGATTTGTTCAATCAACTGTTGAGTGGTTTCAAATTGAATATCATCGCGGAGGACCTGGAGCAGCTCGATGGTGATCTCGCGGCCTGCCATCTCCTCCTCAAAATCCAGCACATGCGTCTCAATGACCTGTTCGTTCAGACCAAAGGTGGGCCGAATGCCGATATAAGTGACCGCAGGCAAATGCATCTCTTCCCAATGAAACCGGCTATAATAGATGCCGTGCTGAGGCACCAGTTTGTAGATAGAATAGGGTTTCAGGTTGACGGTCGGAAAACCCAGCTGGCGGCCGCGCCCGTCCCCCCGAATCACTCGTCCCTGCAGACTGTACGGCCGGCCGAGAAGCTGAGTGGCCTCTTCGATGCGACGCTCCGTCAACAGGGAACGGATGCGCGTACTGCTGATCGGCCGTCCATCGAGGAGCGGCGGCACGATGATCTGGGCGGCGGCGCCCGC
>CAZKQR010000371.1:0-4426 GCA_964554965.1 uncultured Cytophagia bacterium
GTTCAGCCACCGGCTTGATGGTCAGGCCGGGGTATTGGCTGCGCAAAGTTTTTCGTATCTCACGATCGAGAAAAAAATGCTTGCCCGTGACCGGCTCCTGAATGAAAACCGGCTTGGGGAGCGAATAATACAAAGTGCGGATACCGGACAGGGCCTCGATGAGCAACGCATCAAATCGGTCCAAGGCGAGCATGGTGTCGCACCCTGCGGCAAGCTGCGGCGGCCGGTGGTAGGCCGTGGAGGCGAACGCCTTGCTGTTGTAAAAGCAAATCGTGTGCATCGTTTTGCCGCCGACGTTCACTCCACGGGGGCTGAGCATCAGCAGAGCGGACGGATGCTGCCATCCGCACAAATACAGCATGTTGCTGTCCTGCCGGTAGGGATAATCGACATCGCCGCAGCGATGTTTGACGCCGGCCGATGCGACCAGCATCAGGTCGGCGCTGTCCATGTGCTGCAGAACCTGACCGCAGCGCCAGGCGTAAAGCGTGTCCGGCGGCTGCACAGCGCCCGGTTCAGCGGCAAACAGGGGCTCGCCGAGTAATAGAAAAACCAAAAGATGCTGTATCATAAAGCGCTCCTGGAGCATCAAGGGCACTGCACCGCTAGGGCAACAGGTTCAGTTTGTGGTGCATGGTTTGAGTCTGAGACATAGTCATGTTGGCTCCGCCGCTGATGGCGATGCTGGTAACCTGTTCCGAAGAGCCCTCAACGGCAGCGAGGATGCCTCGTTTATCGTTGTAGAGCAAAAACCCGTTGGTGGTTCCGTCCCCCTCGATAAAAAAATCGGCGCCCATCTGATTGCCCTTGCCGGTGAGGCTCAACGGTCCGGTCAGGGTAAAGCGCGAACAGGGTTCCCCCTGCACAGCCTCTGTGCCGGTCAGGGTGTATTCGATCGCGGGTTCTACCACGATCTGCATGTTGGCTTGTTTTGTCGTATCCTTCTGGGTGTTGGTCCATTTATCGCCCAATGCCATGGGCCGGTCCGGCAGGTCGGACAACAGCCGGCGCAGATAGATATGCGGATCGCTGTTCAAGATTCTCTGAACCATCGGATTGCTATTCAGAGAATCGATGGCGGTCAAGGATTTGGTGCGGCCATATTGATTGACGACCAATTTGGCGCGTTTGCCCAGCAGATCGCTCAGGACCATGGTGGTATCCATCTGCATGCTTTTGATCGAGATCGCCAGAGAATCGTACCAGGCTTCGAAAGAGATGTCGCCGTCGCTGTTTCGTTCGACCGCTTTCAAAGAGATGAGCATCCGTCCGGTCGAAGTGGTTTCAAAGGTTCTCCCGCTCATATCCATCACCATTTTGATATCCGCCACCATCAGGTAACGATAGGTTTGTCCCGGTTCATAGCGATAGGTAAAAGAGGTTTTAGTCTGTGCCCAGCCGGCGGAGACCATCCAGGTCAGGGTCAACCAAATCATCACTTTTTTCATCGTAGTATCTCCCTCGTTTAAGTGCGGTGTTTGCGAACCGTGTTGTCAGGGTGTGTGCGTTTCGTGCAGCACCGGCCGGAAATCTGAGTTGGCCAGCCGATGAACCGTACGATACGCCAGTTTAGCCGCCAGCGTCAACTTGCCATAATTGATCTTTTCCGCTTGATCGCTGACCTGGTGATAGTCCGGATGCAGTCCGGTATGAAAGAACAGAGTCGGAATATTGTGCTCGTTGAACGGCTCGTGATCGCTGCCGCCCGACTCCTTAACCGTTCCGGCGGACAAGTTGAATCCGATATGCCGGTTTTCCTTTTCCACCACCGCCCACAATTCCGGGGCGTTGTGCCGGCCGAAAACCGTCAGACTGTCCACGCGGTTGCGGCCGACCATGTCCAGATTGATCATAGCGACCGTGTTCTCCAGCGGAACCAGAGGGTCGGCCATATAGGTTTCGGAGCCGAAAAAACCGCGCTCTTCGCCGGCGAACGCGACGAACAGCACGCTGCGTTTAGTCCGTTTTTTCTCTTGGCCGAACGCAGAGGCGACCATCATCATGGCCGCGGTGCCGGAGGCATTGTCGTCAGCGCCGTTATGAATGCTGTCCTGACCCGCCGGCGAGTTCTGACGGATACCGACATGATCGTAGTGAGCGCCGACCACCAGCCAGTCCTTTTTTTCGCCGTCCCGTGAACCCGGCAGCTGGGCCACCACATTGCGGGCGCGCTGGGTTTCCATAGCGACGGAGGTACGTAGAACGGCCTGATGGGCCAGCGACTGAGAGTGCGGCTGGCCGAGGCTGTCGATGCGCTGCGCCAGGGCCCTGCAGGCCTCCACGCTGCCAAACAGAGCCTTTAACGCCTCTTCTCCGATCTGAATACAGGGAATCTTTTTCCCTTCCGTCTTGCCCAGTGAAACGGGCAAGGCATCGGCTGGAAAGCTTTTGCTGAGACTCGGCCAGGGAAATCCGGTCGGTTTGAGCAGACTGGAGTGCAGGGGATTGGTGACCAGCATGAATCCAACCGCGCCACGGTCCATGGCGCATTTCACCTTTTCCTTGAGCGTCACCGCCCGGGAGCGTTTCTGACTCGAAAAGGGACTGTCCGGCTTTTGCTCGTTCGGTCCGCCCTTGAGCGCCAGCACGATTTTGCCGGCCACATCGATGCCGGCGTAATCATCATAGTTGGACTCTGGGGCCGAGATGCCGTAACCGACGAACACAACGTCGCCGCACACCTCGCCGTCCGCGGTGATCTCAAACGGAACGAAATCCTTCTTGATCGCCAATTTTGTCCGCACCCCATCCTGACCGTTCAGAGTGACACGATTGCTGTCGCCGAGGTGAATGCGGTTGATAGGCACTGATTGAAAATAACTGCCGTTCACCGGCTGCAGGCCATAGGCGCGGAACCGTTCAGCCAAAAACTCGGCACAGCGATCCAGTTCCGGGCTTGGGGTGTTGCGGCCTTTAAGGGAATCGGAGGCCAGATAGGCCAGGATGGATCGGCCGGCCTCCGGGGTGATGGCATTGAGCGCAGATGGCGACGGCCCTGCGGCCGACAGCATGCCGGGTAAAAAACAAATCCATAGAGTCCGCATGTCAAATCCGTTTCTCTAGTCGTTTGAGCCGGCGCACAAGAACGACCACCAGTGCCGATGGCCTCTGGCGCACACCGGAAAGAATTATTTTACATGCTTTTTGGCAAAAATGCAAGCATGCTTTTAGCGTAGAAACCGGTACCCCATTCCGTGTGCGGTGAGAAAATGGTGAGGCTCTTTGGGATTGATTTCAATTTTTTTGCGCAAACGCACGATGAAATTATCGACGGTGCGGGTATCGGGCGGATGATCGTATCCCCAAACCTTGTCGAGCAGCTCTTCCCGGCTGATGACCCGACCCTCCTGGTGCAGAAAAAATTTCAGCAGATCCCACTCCTTGGCGCTCAGTTCCACAGCGCCTTTGTCATCGAGCGCCGTGTGCGAGGTGAAATCGACCTGCAGGCGGCCGATGGTTTCGCGCAGGCGCTGTGAGCTCGCCGGCTCTGAGCGGCGGAGAGCCGCTTTGACGCGCGCCGACAGCTCTAGCAGGCTGAAGGGTTTGGTCATGTAATCGTCGGCGCCCTGTTCGAGCCCGAGAATCTTGTCCGCCTCCTGCCCCCGTGCGGTCAGCATGATGATCGGCAGGCGCAGGCCGGTGGCGCGCAGCTCGCGGCACACGTCCAGGCCTGATTTTTTCGGCAGCATGATGTCCAGAATAGTCAGATCCGGAGGGAAGGACAGAGCCAGCTTGGGTCCGGTCTCCCCATCCGAAACCACGGTTGCGGTATGGCCGTCGTAGCGGAAATTCTCAGCCAGTCCCTCCGCCAGCTGCGGCTCATCTTCAATGATCAAAATGTGCGCCATGTTGGATTATCCCTGTTTTTTTACTGGAAAGAAAAGTCGCAGCGTAGTGCCCTGGCCCGGTTCGCTGGACACCTGAATATATCCGTTGTGCATCTCCATGATATGTTTAACCAGAGGCAGACCCAAACCGGTTCCACGAGTCGTCTGCACCAAGGGGTTCCCACAACGATAGAACTTTTCGAAAATCCGGCTCTGCTCCTCAACCGTCATGCCGATCCCCTTGTCCGAAACCTCCAGCACCAACTCCGCGCCGCTGTGATAAAGACGCAGACCGATCTCTTTCACCTTGGGGCTGAATTTGACGGCATTGTCCAGCAGATTGGTCAAGGCCTGCTGCAATAGCCCCGGATGCGCATCGATGACCGGCAGCGGGTGGTCCCAATCCTCCTGCAACCGGAAGCCGTCTTCTTGCAGTTGAATCCGCTGGGTCGCCAGCGTGTCCCGAATCACCTCCACCAGATGCACCGGCCGCAATCCGGACTCCTTGATCCCGGATTCCATTCTTGAAAAATCGAGTATGTTTTCGATCAGCCGGCCCAGGCGCACGCTTTCCCGGTAAATGGTATCGTAATACTGCC
>CAZKQR010000372.1:0-4425 GCA_964554965.1 uncultured Cytophagia bacterium
ATTTTTCCAATTTTTTTAAACACCAAAGCCTGCATCGTTTTCATGATCAGCTCCTTGTTGCTTGAATTGAGATCAAAAAAGGGATAGGGTTGGTCGTGCCGTGAGGGCCGGCGCACAGATTCCGCGCTGCCGCCCCCCTTTACACGGCCTTCACATCGCCGGCGCCAGCCGGCGCATATAACGGATGGTGTTTTCAGCCGCCGCATCCGCATTCGGCATGGGCAAAATCTCCGCGGAGAGGTAATTCCCGTAGCCGATTTCCTCCAGCGTTTTCACCACAGCAGGGAAATCGACATGGCCTGCTCCCGGATGCCAGCGATTGGAATCCGCCAGATGAAAATGAAGAAGGCGATCACCGGCCATGCGAATGCTGTCAGGCAGCGAAGGCTCTTCAATGTTCATGTGAAAAGTGTCCAGCAGCAGTCCAACCTGATCCAGCCCAAGCCGGTCGAGGAAGTTTAGTGCAGAGGCGACGGTGTTCAGCAGTTGCGTTTCGTAACGGTTGATCGGTTCAATGACCACCGGCACCTGCTCAAATCCACGCAGGGCTTCGGTCATAGAGACCACCAAAAGCCTCTCCATCTCCTTGATCCGGGACAGATCCGGACACAGGCCGCGCAGCAATCCTACGATGATCTTGGCGTTCAGGGATTGGGCCAACGCCAGCTGTGATCGCAGACGCTGGATCGCTTGACGGCGTACCGATTCATCCGCATGCGTCAGCGACAGGCCATCTTCACCAAAGGCCTGGCCGGTGCCGATAGCGGCGACCGGTAAGTGATGGCGGCTGAGCAGCGTCCGCAACTCGTCGAGGTTCAGCAGCGCCGGGTCGCGGACCGCCAGCTCCACGCCATCGTAACCCAGGGCGTGTATTTTGGCCAGATTCTTTTCCAATTCTCCTTTGTAGGCAAGGGCGGAAAAAGAGGCCGGCTGGGTGGAAAGCACAATGCTCAGTTTCATGGAAACCTGTCTTTGATTCAATTATAATCCCATTTTGGGAATGGAATAGATGGGCCGCCATCCTTCAGTAAAGGGCTCCTTCAGATAGGGTTCCATCTCTTTGGCAGTCCGCATGGTGGTCTTTTCAATTGGCGGAAGCTTGCCCGCCGGAAAAGCGGTGAGAATCTCATCGTTCACCAGAGCCAGATAGGAACAGATGGCAGCGATCACCCGCTTGGCTTTTTGCGCGCTGCCATGGGTCGGCCGGCCCACCACGCCTTCCGGCACGGAGGCCAGTTCAATGGGAGAATGGCCCTGACCCTCGGACCAGCGGCTGGGCCTGGCAAACGGATCCACCGCTTTGTCAAAGTGGCCATCGGGCAGAAAACCCTCCACCTTGGTCTCTGCAGCATAGTGCATCTCGACAAACCGCGGCTCCAGCAGCAGCATGACCGAGGTTTCGGCTTCGTCCGCATGGACGAAATCATCGTCCCACTCGCCGCCCCGGCTCTTGGTGCGGAAGAACTCTCGCACTGAACGGTGCCAGTCCAGCGTGCGAAAGATGCCCGGCAGATTCCAGGTCTTTTGCAGTTCCTGAATCGCCGCCTCCATCAGCCAGGAGTGGCCGTGGTTGTTGATCAGGACCTGCTTGCGAAAGCCGTCGTTCCACAAACCGACCATGACGTCGATCAAAATCTTTTTCACCACTTCATCCTCGAGATGGATGGTGCCCGGCATGCCGATGTGATGATGGGGATGGCCGCCATAGTTCAACGGCGTAAAGGCCAGGTTGCAGGGCTTGCCGCTCTTGGCGGTAAAACGGCGAACGCCCTCGAGGATCTGGGTCACCATGAACGTGTCGAGACTGGACACCGTGTGATCGCCGTGCTGTTCTGAGCAGCCGATGGGAATAAAGACGATGTCGTTCTTCTTACGGTTCTCCACCACCTGATGGCGAATGGTGTTCTGAATGTAGGATCCGGGCTTGCCTAGTTCAGAGGGAGAGGGAATTTCAAAATCAGCCAGTATTTTATCAATCTCCTGCTCCGATGCTTCCCATATTTTCTTTTTCATGCGGCCGACGCTGGTATCTTCAAAAAAGAGATCCGGTCGATTGGTTGAAAGCCAGTTAGCCATACCAAACTCCTTTCCGGTTCAGTGATTCAACCCGAAGGTTGATAAAGGACTCGACAAAAAGACTGTGCCTGATGGCGAGTGCGTTCAGGGCAGTACGGTGATTTTCACTTCGTTACGATCGGTCTGCAAAAGCCGAATGTTTGCTTCTGTTTCATCCAGTTTGATCTTTTTGGTGATGATCGGCAGCACATCCATGCCGGCGGCCATGCAGCTGATCACATTGGGAAAGGTGCCGTGGCCGGAATGGCCTTGCGCGCCCACAACGCAGGCGCGGCGCACCTGAAACACTTCGCCGTTCATCGGAATGCGATCGTCCGCGCGGGCGACGATCACCACGGTGGCGTTCAACTGCCGGCCCTCCCAGATAATCCGTTCGATGTCCGGCCAGACCACGCTGGGCAGTCCGGTGGCTTCGAGGATCAACTTGGCGCCCATGCCTTCGGTAAGCTCCAGCACCGCCTCAGCGGCATTGACCTGCGTGGGATCGATGGCATGAGTGGCGCCCATCGCCAGCGCCATTTCACGTCGCGAGGCCGATGGCTCAGAGATGATCACCTTGGAGGCGCCGGACCGTCGCAACACCGCGCAGGCGGCGATGCCCACAGGCCCGCTGCCCATGATCAATACGTTCTCTCCGGCGCGAATGCCGCCGCCGCGCTCGATGACCGCATTGTAGGCCACGGAGGTCGGCTCCACCAGGCTGCCCAGCAGGAACATCTTTTCCTCGCCGTACCGTTCGGCCAGAGCATCGATGCTCCACAGATAACGCGAATCCACTTTGATGTATTTGGCATACGCGCCGTCGATGGAAAAACCGATCTCTTGCAGTTGTTCGCAGTGATTGGGATAGCCGTCGCAGCAGGGCTTGCAATAGGAACACCACATCATCTCCTCGCTGCAAACCGCCTGGCCTTTGTTGTATTTTTTACCCGTGCGTTTGTTGATCGCCTGGGAACCGGCCTCGACGATGACGCCGGAAAACTCGTGACCCAGAGTGCAGGGAAAAGCGGTCAGGCCGGGGTAAAAGATATAGCCCTCCTTGTCCGACTGCAGCATATGCACATCGCTGCCGCAGATGCCGCAGGCCTTCACCTCGATCAGCACCTCTGTGGGCCCGGGGACTGGAACCGGTTTTTCCGTCATCTCGATACGCGGGTGCCGCCAGACTTTGCTGCCCAGATAGGTTAATTTGCCTTCAATGTCTTTGGCGCCGAGCTTAAAGCCGGATTTGGGATCCCAGTCAGCATAAAGGGACACTGTTTTCATGGAATACTCCTTTCAAGTATTTATATAATTGAATATACAATTATAAATACAGAAGCAAAAAGCGACTGCTCCCTCAAATCAAAATTTCAACTAGTTAAAAATCTTTAACCTTAACGATGGAGTTGGTATTCAGCGAGTGGGTTGCAGCGGCTGCGATCTGCAGCGCAGCGATGCCGTCACTGATCTTGACCAGCGGCTCCTTTTGTTCTCCCAGGTTGTCGAGAAAATTGTTCAGCTGGCTCACATAGGCTTCGCCAAACCGTTCCGGGAAATAGGGAACCGTATCGTGCAGGACCCCCTGTTCGGTCAGCACAAGGATGGGGGTTTCGCGCAGGTAGCCGGCTTGCAGAGCGCCCTTGGTGCCCTGAACCTCTGCCCGTATATCGTAACCGTAAATACCGTTGCGGCTGATGTCGATTTCACCCAGCGATCCGCTGTCAAAGGTAAACACCATCACCACGTTATCGGTGTCGTTAACATCCTTCACCTGCGGATAAGCCAGCACGCCGCCGACGGCATAGACGGTTTGGAATTCACCCATGTACCATCTGGCGACGTCGATGTCGTGAATGGCCATGTCGATGATCTGACCGCCGCTGTTCTCCGGACGCAGGTAATCGATGCTGGGCAGGTAGGGATCGCGCGAAGAACCGCGAAAGATCACCGGTACGCCGATGACACCGTCATCGATTTTTTGTTTAGCCGCACGAAAGCCTTTGTCGAAACGGCGCTGGAAACCCTGCTGAAAAAAGACGCCGGATCGCTTGATGGCGGACTCTATGTCTCGTGCGTCCGGCAGCGTCAAGGTTAAAGGCTTTTCGGAAAAAGTCGGTTTGCCGCTGGCGATGGCGTCGAGGATGACCTCTTTATGATTCACCGTGGTCGCGGTGCAGACCACCGCATCCACCTGAGGATCAGCGCTGAGGTCATGATGGTTGTCGTACCATTTAGTCACCTTGAATTTTTCCGCGATGGTACGCGCCCGCTCAGGAATTAAATCCGCAACGGCATACAGGTTCGCGCGCGGCACGCGATAGCTGAGAAATTCCGCGTACATGCTGCCCAATCGACCGACGCCGATCA
>CAZKQR010000373.1:0-1451 GCA_964554965.1 uncultured Cytophagia bacterium
GGCAATGCTAAGATTTGGCTTAAGCCCTATTTTTTTAGTTTCACAACAACCACGCGCTAAAGCGCGTGGCTATGAAAGGGATTGTTGTTTTGCATAGCATTTGCCATGGCGCGATGAAACAGGCGTCATAGATAGTGGGGACATTTAAAATCACAACACCCACGCGCTAAAGCGCGTTGGTTGCTAACCCTCTTGTTTGCCGATCAATCTCACCAGCCCGTCCAGAATCGTCCAGGGGTTGGGCGGACAACCCGGAACATAGAGATCCACCGGAAGCATTCCCTCTACACCGTTTTTCACCTGTTCGAAATCACGAAACAGCCCGCCGCTGATGGCGCAGCTGCCAACGGCAATGACCAGTTTGGGCGGCGGTACCGCCGCCCAGGTCTTGAGCAGCGCCGAGTACATGTTTGCCGTCACCGGACCGGTGACGAGCAATCCATCCGCGTGCCGCGGCGACGCCACCATCTGGATGCCAAATCGGCCGAGATCAAACGCCAGCGTATTGAGCACATTCACATCCACTTCGCAACCATTGCAGCCGCCGGCGCTCACCTGGCGCAGTTTAAGCGACCGCTGGAACAGCCGCCGTTTCTCTCCTGTCAGCGGCTCCAGCAACGGTTTTTCCTTCTGCCCCACCAGCAATCCGCTGCGGGTGCGCGAAGAGAGCTGATAGTCGCGGCTAAAGGCGATGGCCTCCGCCGGGCAGACCGCAGCGCACTCGCCGCAAAAAATACAGCGCCCCAGATCGATCTGGATTCGGTGCTCTGACGCCGGCCGGCAGATGGCCGCTGTAGGACAGTGTTGCATGCACAGCCGGCAATCCCGGCTGCAGAGACCGGGGGTGATTTCCGGCAGACCGCGAAACCGGTCAGGCAGTGATTCGGGCGATGGCGGAAAGGGCTGTGTGCGGCAGCCCTGGTGCAAACGGCTTTTTAGGATCGTATACATTAGAGATCAAACCCGCAATATGAGAGATTAAAGCTTTTATTGCACAACGGGAAATCGGAGATGGCCTGTCCGCGCAAGCACAGCGCCAGCCCCGGCCAGTTGTGAAAGGAGGGATCGACCATTTTATAGCGCGCCGGTTTGCCGTGGCGATCGGTGATCACGATGTGGCAGATCTCGCCGCGCCATCCTTCGCTCAACGCCACGGCAAAGCGGTTGGCGCCCATCGAGAGAGTCCGGCCGTTCCGCAGTTCGCCCGGCGGCAGGGATTCGACGAGCTCGTGAATGAACTCGATGGATCGCTGTATCTCCAGCCAGCGCACCAGCGCGCGGCTGTAGACGTCGCCGGCATTGAGGGTGGAGACCGGAATATGAAAAAGCGAATAGATGCCGATGGGGAAATCATGGCGCACATCCCGGTAAACGCCGGAGGCGCGTGCCGCTGGTCCGACGAGGCCGAGATCCGTCGCCTGCCGGGTGGAGAGAACGCCGGTGGTCTCGAA
>CAZKQR010000373.1:1551-4410 GCA_964554965.1 uncultured Cytophagia bacterium
TGCGCTCTCGCCGGCACGCGCATTTGGCTGAGCCCTTCCACCGCCGCTGCATAGGTCATTGTGTGGCCGATGGATGTGTCTCCGGCCGCGGTTTGCACAAGATGAAGCGAGTTACCCAGCGGCCCGGCGGTCAGCGCCTTTTCAATGCCGCGATGCTGATAACCGAGCGAGATCTCCAGATGATAGACGTTTTCGCCGTGGCACTGAAAGCGAAAATGGCCCGGTTCGATCACACCGGCGTGCACCGGCCCCACAGCCACTTCATGGATCTCCTCGCCCTGCATTTTGAAAAAATCCGTGTGTCCGATCGCAGGCGTCGTCGCTCGGTTCGCGCCGGGCCAGTCGGCCGGGGCAAAGCGCACCGGCTTGAGCCAGGGATGGCCCTCAGGCATCACGCCTGTTTGCTCAAAGATCTCTCGTTCAAAGAGATGGGCCTGTGGACACTCTGCCGTCAAGGACGGAAAACTCTCTTTTACGTTGCTGCTGAGGGCGTGCAACACGCCATTCTGATCATCCGCCAGAACCGCGAACAGGCGAACGGACTGACGATGGGTGCGCATGGCAAAGAACGCCGAGAGGCGCGCACCGTTGGCAATGGCCGTTATCACTTGATCGCAAAAACGGTGAATCGGAAGCGTGGGGAGCGCGGACAATTCAATAGATTCAGCGTTGCGCAGAGTGGCGAGCCCGCTGCGTTTCATCGCACGCCTCCCAACTCGGCTGCGCCGACCGCGATCAATCGATCGAGCCAGGCTGGGATGTGTACGCCGAGAAAACCGGTGAGAAGAAAGAGCAGCAGCGGCATCAGCCAGAGCACAGCCGGGAGTTTTTCTTTAGCATTCTGCTGCGGTGTGCCCTGTACCATGGGCAAAAAGGAGGCGGCCATGGCGATAAAGATGACCGTCAGCAGGAATAGAAACAAAACAGCCACCACGAGTCGGTTCTGCAAAACCGCCATGCCGAAGAGATTGAACTCGCTGACAAAAATACCAAAGAGCGGCGTGCCGGAGATCGCGAGAAACCCGATCACCCACAGCCAGCTGATCACAGGGTGGCTTTTGGACAATCCCGTGACCTGGCGGATCGACTTGGTGTGGAACAGCGACAGAATGTTGCCGCTGGTCAGGAACAGCCCACCCTTGGTCAGCGAATGGTTGACCGCATGCAAAAGGGAAAAATAAAAGGCGGTTGGCCCCAGTCCGATTCCCACAGCCAGGATGCCCATATGCTCGACGCTTGAATAGGCCAGCAGCCGTTTATAGTCCGGTTGATTGAGGATGAACACCGCGGCCAGGAGCATGGAGACCAGTCCAAAGATCAGCAGCACCTGCTGGGCAAAGACCGCTTCGCCGGCCGCCCGGCAGATCTGATAGCTGCGCAGGACGGCGAGAAAGGCGCAGTTGAGCAGCACACCGGACAAAAGCGACGAGACCACGGAGGGCGCTTCGCTGTGTGCGTCAGGCAGCCAGGTGTGCATGGGCGCCAGCCCCATTTTGGTGCCATAACCCACCAGCAAAAAGATAAAGGCGATGCGAGTCAGTCGTACATCCAGCTGCGGCCCCAACTGTACGAGTTGGCCGAGTATCAACGAGGCCTGCCGGCCGCCGGCCGTGGCCGCGGCGCCGAGAAAAAACGTGCCGAACAGCGCCAGGGCGATGCCGACCGAACAGATGAGCAGGTACTTCCAGGTGGCTTCCAGCGACTGGACGGTGCGATGAAAAAAAATCAGCGGCGCGCTGGCCAGGGTGGTCGCCTCCACCGCCACCCACAGCAGACCGAGATGATGCGACAGGGTGACCAGCGACATGGTGGATAAAAAGATCAGCAGGCAGGCGATGAAGAGGCGCTCCGGATCCCGCGAGCCTGATTCCTGTGCGTGGGCCCGGCCGGCCAGGTAGCTGGGGCCGTACACGGCACTGACGCAGAAAAGCAAACTGACAATCCCCAGGAACAGCAGTCCCAGGCTGTCGGCAGCCAGCCAGCCGCCCAAGATGGGTTGCGGCGGACGCAGGATCATGGCGGTCACCACCGCTCCGTGCGCCAGTGCGGCGAGCAGCCAGAGGCGGCGGCGGAGAACAACCTGACGGACCCCAAAGGCCGCTGCTGCGAATAAAAGGGGGAGAAGTATGGCAGCTGCGATCACGACTAATCCTTCAATACGGTCAAATTTTCCACATCCAGATCATCAAAATAATATTTGATGTGATTCAGGATAATGCCCATGATGAACACGCCGGCAAAGATATCCAGCAGAACCCCCAGCTCCACGAGGAACGGCATCTGCGCGGCAAAAGAGAGCCCCAGCACATAGATGCCGTTTTCCATCGCCAGATAGCCGATCACCTGGGAGATGGCCTTTTTCCGGATGATCAGCATCAGCAGGCCGATCATCACCGCGGCCAGGGACACCGGAATCCACAGCCGCGTAGAGACGGTGACCGGCAGCTGAAATTTTCTCGCCACCCAAAAAGAGAGCAGCACCACCCCCATGCCGGCCAGCAAGGAAGCGCCGTAGGGGATATACGAGTCGATCTCCAATCCGATATGAACCTCACGCGCCGCACGCGAAAGCAGGCGCGGAATGAGGATCGCTTTGATCGCGCAGCTGCTGATGGCGATGATAAAGGCATGAGGCGATCGCACCATGTCCGACGAGAGAAAGGGCAGCAGCGACAGCATCACCCCCTGAAAGGCGAGCACCTTGATGGAGGCGCCGAGGCGGCTTGAGCTCAACAGGTACAGGTCGCTGAGCAGAACCAGAAGCAGAACGATATCGACCAACGTTTGCATGGATCATCCTAAAATGATGTAACTGAGCAAGCCGAGCGCGCCGGCCGCCATCAGCATTCGCGGCACGGC
>CAZKQR010000374.1:0-4407 GCA_964554965.1 uncultured Cytophagia bacterium
TCACCCTGCGTGAGGAGACCGAATGGAGCGAAACCGTAGACGACGGCTGGAACGTTCTTACCGGGACTGATCCGCAAAAAATCGTCCACGCTGTTTCCTCTTTTACTCCAACCCGGCCACAGGGCCGGCATTACGGAGACGGCCAGGCGGCGGATCATATTGCAGAGATTATATCCAAGACGGCCGCCAGCCGGTCCGCAGAGCTTTGACCGGTTGTGTTTGTGCACACGTTGACAGGAAGCTTGATTATTCAAACAAGATATAGGAAAAGCCATGTCTCTTTCACCTTTGCAGAATTTTGACCGTTGTTGTCTGCATACCATGACCACCAAACCCTGGTCACTGAGTCAGGCTGTGGCCAAGTATGCCGCCGCGGGGATCAAAGGCATTACGGTGTGGCGCCAATGGCTGGACGGCTGGGAGCTGCCCGCAGCCCGGCGGGCCATCACCGATGCGGGACTGGTGGCGGTGTCCACCGCTCGCGGCGGTTTTTTCCCTGCCCGCAGCGCCCAGGGGCGCCGGCAGGCCATCGATGACACTCGGCGCGCCGTCGATGAGGCGGCGGCCATCGGTGCGCCGCTGGTGGTGCTGGTGTGCGGCGCTGACCCCGGCCAACCGCTGATTGAATCGCGGCAACAGATCGAGGACGCCATCAGCGCACTGCTGCCGCACGCCCAGGCTAGCGGCGTTACTCTGGCTGTGGAGCCGCTGCATCCCATGTATGCCAACGATCGCTCGGCGATCAACACACTGAAACAGGCCAACGATCTGTGCGATCGTCTGGCCCATCCCTCTCTGGCTGTGGCTGTGGATGTCTATCATCTATGGTGGGACCCGGACTTGCGCGAGCAAATCTTACGCTGTGGACGTTCGGGCTACTTGTCGGCTTTTCATGTGTGCGACTGGCGCACGCCCACGGTGGATTTTCTCAATGACCGTGGTCTGATGGGCGAAGGCTGCATTCCGATCCGGGAAATCCGTAGCTGGGTGGAAGAGGCCGGTTTTGGCGGATTCATCGAGGTGGAAATCTTTTCCACTCGGCTGTGGCAGATGGATCAGGATCAGTATTTGCAAAAGATCAAAGACGCTTACCTGCAGCACGTTTGACACGTTGTACGGGACACGTGCAACGTGTTTCGTGCAACGTGTGTCGTGTTTTACCGATGAAATCCCTCTGAGATGAACTTTAATCCCTCCACAATGCCGCTGCGCCAGTAGGACCAGGTGTGTTTGCCGTCGCGCATGCGAAACTCGTGCGGCACGCCTTTTTCCGTCAGCGCGATGTGCAGCCGGCAGTTGCCGATGGTCAAAAAATCATCATCCCCGCAGTCAATGTACCAAGCGATTTTTTTCAGCGAATCCGCAGGCAAGGTTTGCACGAGTTCAGGCACTATTTGACGGCGCAGGTGATCGGTGATCCGCTCCCGGCCCTCGAGTCCGAGTCCGACCAGATCGCCGAACCGCTTATCCCATAGTGGCTGCTCCATCTTGAGAAAATCCTCCTGATAATACACCGCAGCGCTGAGCGCTACACAGCGGCTGAAGAGGCGCGGGTTGTGCAGCGACCAGAGCAGGGATCCGTACCCGCCCATGGACAATCCGGCGACCGCACGGTATTCCCGCGATGGCCGGGTTCGATAAGTCCGGTCGATGAACGGCAACAGCTCTTGCATGATCATGTCTTCAAAACGTGCTTTGCCGCCATGATCGTTCATATACCAGGTGACGCCGCCGTCCGGCATGACGATGATCAGCGGCGCAATGGCGCTCTCGGCGGTCAATCGGTCGGCGATCTGTGGAATTTCGCCGAACTGAATCCAGCCCCACTCCTGGTCTGTATAACCATGCAGCAGATATAAAACCGGGTAACGCCGGTTGGAAGAGTCATAGTCCGGCGGCAGATAGACGGCATATCGGATGGATTGGTTCATGAGCGTGCTCTTGAATGCCAGATCCTCCAGCACCTTGGCGGTCACGGTCATCATGGGGATCAAAAGCGCAACAGCCAGCAGTGTCAGATAGCGCATAAAATTTCCTTTCTCAGTCTTTGCATGGTGGCCGAGCGCCTCTGGGGGATGCGTACGGAATAAATTCACGGCGATTACATTTTTGCAAGTCGCGCATGGCGCTCGCCTGTATGGTGGAACATACCACACTGGAGGATAATAGACGGCAGATTTTTTCAATCGAGAAAGAATAGATCAATAGAATGTTGCATGGTGGAACACCCTGCCGCCGTCTCAGCAAGTTTAGCCATTTTTCCCTGTCCGCGCAAGCATAATCTCCACGGCATGCTTTTTGATTATGCTTCACACTAGCCGTCCCTGCCGGCGGCTGCTTACTTTTTGTCTTGACTAAATACAAATAATTGCGTAAAGTTATATTTATAAATTCAGTTAGGGCATCTGTGCGGCACAAGGGCGATATGAAGCGCATTTTACCTTTAATCTGGCTCCTCGTCTCTTCAGGGTTCGGTCAAACCGTGTACGTGCCGGTGGATCACTGGGTGTACGACTTTTTAGAACGCCTGGAAACGCAGCGGATCGTGCCGGTTCTGCTCTCCGGCGCCAAACCCCTAACCCGCAGCGAGATCGCCGGTCATCTGGCGCCTCTGTACGGCTCGGATTCCCTAGCGGCTGAACTCTCGGCGGTTCAGCGGCAGCAGCTGGATTATCTGGCAGTCGAGTTTCAGGAAGAGCTGGCGCTGCGGCGCCGGGCTACCAGTCTGGACAAATTGACCCGTCATAGATGGATCGACCCGTGGCTGCCGGATGCGGTCTACCGCAATGGCCGGAATTTTCTCTCCATCGATTCACCGCCTTTTCAGCTCTATGTTGATCCGGTGTTGGCACGACAGCGGATGTGGACCACCGCTGATTCGCTCGCCAACACGGAAAAAGTGTTTGAAAACGCCCAGGGCCTGCAGCTCCGTGGATCGGTGGGACGCGTGGGATTTTATGTTCATGTGGCCGATCATCAGGAGTGGGGTACGCGCCGTTATCCGGGCATTGTCAATTATACCAGAGAACGGCTGGGCTTTGTGCGCGGCAACGGCAAGGGGTTGGATCATGATGAAACCCATGCCTATTTGCTCTATCAGTACAAGTATTTCACCGTCTCTTTCGGCAAGGATGTGAACCGTTGGGGACCCGGCCGCTTTGGACAGCTGGCGTTGTCCGATTACCCCACCTCGTATGATCAACTGAAATACTCGATCGCCGGCCGCCGCATTCGATTCACCGGATTGGCTGCCGTGCTGCAGCACTACAACAGTGAGTTTTTTACCGGTGGCCATGAGGAAAAATATCTCGCCGGCCATCGACTGGAATTTGCGCCGTTGCCATGGCTGAACGTGGGCCTGCATGAGACCATTATTTACGGCGGCCGTACATTCGAAGCCGCCTATCTGAATCCGGTGATGTTCTATCGGTCTGCGGAACATTATCTCGGCGATCGCGACAATGCCACCATGGGCTTGGATCTCGAGATGACGCCGGTCAGGGGATGCACCTTTTACGGCGAGTTCTTCCTCGATGACATCAGCACCTCCAAACTCAGCACCGGTTTCTACGGCAATAAATACGCCTTTACCCTGGGCGGCCGGCGGGTCAACGCGTTGGGCATCGCGGATCTGGATCTGCGCGCCGAATACACCCGCATCCGGCCGTTTACCTATGACCATTCGGGAACGACCGGTTACTGGCATTATACCACTCTGTTGGGACATTGGCTGGGACCCAACAGCACCGGCTGGCTCTTGGAAGCGCTGTATCGGGCGTCACAGCCGTTGTACGTGAAAGCAGACGTCCGCTTGATCAGACACGGCGCCAATACCGCGGATCAAAATTATGGCGGTGATCCCTTTGTCGTCAGAGATCCGGATCGCGATCCGGAATATATGAACATGCTGGATGGTTTGCTGCACTTATCCGATCAGCTGACGCTGTTCGCCAGTTATGAATTTCTCCGTGACTATTTTATCCAATGCGAATGGCGTTATGCCGGCTATGACAACCAGCTTACTGAACAGACGTCGAGCCGGGGGATCAGCCGTCGCTTCATGCTGCGGCTGCAGGTGAATTATTAGGCATGACCGTTGATGATGGGCGTTCCACTCTTCCAGTAGGAAGCACCTCCTGCGAATCGGATGAGCAAGAAGTCTGCGCAGCTGAATTTAATTGATCGCATACGGCCGTTTCATTAAAGTGAATCTCGGTATTATTGACCTGCGGCACTCTATGAGAGTTCTCTTTACGCGTATATTGCTCTATGTCGGGCTGGTCGCCGGCGTGGCGACCGCACGAGCCGAGTGGCGGCTGGAAAGCCATTTCAGCGCCCTGCTGGCGAAGGAGAAAGCGTTTTATATCTATCTCCCTGATTCGACCAACAGCGGCAAGACCTATCCTG
>CAZKQR010000375.1:0-4384 GCA_964554965.1 uncultured Cytophagia bacterium
AGGGCGAGAGGCCATTGGTGGAAGGGCGTCGTTTGTTTCTGCCTTGCGCGATGAGCCATTTCCACAGCCACGGAAAGGTTCTCTTCAGACTCTGGGATCCGGCCTGGCTGATAGCTGCCCCGGCAGAGAATGGATTGGACTGGAATGTGAACCGTAGACAACAGGGGAATGTCGCGCGGGATCATGCGCAGCCAGGGGGCGCAACCCGCCGGTCCGATCTCCTGTGCGAAGAACCAGGCCTTGTCATCAAACGCTAGGTCTGTCCACCCTTGCGGAATTTGAGCACCGTCGCACACCTCATAAAAGCCGAAATGGGACATCATGCAGGGGAGATATTGGCGATAAGCCGTCGCCGGCAAGGTCTTCCAGGTGGAATCGCTGAGCACCCGGCCGCCGTCCTCAAGCTGCAGTTCGACGAACAATCCCGGACGCGATCGCATGGCCGTGGCGCAGACTTGTCCGATGTGATGCACCAGAACCGCGAGCACATGCTGCCCGCGGTCAAGGGTCACTGTGTGGGTGTCATAGGTTTTATAGTTCACATCCGCCGGGGCGGTTCCCCGTTCGATCAACTTGCCGTCCAGATATACATTATACCAGGTATCGGCTGAAACGCGCAGCGTCGCCTTGCCGGCCGCGGTGAATATTTTTCGAAAATAGCCGTAGCTGTTGCGCCATTCAATGCCTGCGGCATCCGGGAGCCAGATCCACTTTGCCTCCAGATCAGTGCTGGGAGGTTGTGGACATAACAGGCAGCTGGGCTCCTCGGTTTTCGCTGAGAGGAAATCAACCAGACAGAAAACTATCCAAATCGTAAGGAGCAGATAGTGCACAACCGGTTTTATTTCCATCCTTGCAGCCTTCCAGGTAAAGTGGACATCGTCCCTGCCTCATTGATCGCGAGGGGACGATACGTGCAGCACAGGTTAGAATTCAACATAAAACGTTCGCAGTTGAAAAGGCTTGATGTAAAACTCGAGCGTATGCTCGTGAAAATCCGCCGGGCCCTGCTCCTCCTCCAGGCAGTTGCAGGCGACCGCTTTTTTCACCTTTTCAGTAAAGATCAGGGAGACGTTGCCGCGCTGATTGTAGGCCTCATAAACCCGAATGATCAGCCCCGGACGATCCTCGGCTTTTTTGACCGTCTCGACCACCAGGTTTTCTGCCGAGGGCGTTACAAAAGAGTAGCCATCGTCGGGGCCGGCTTGGGGATGGCCGGCCAGAGGGTAAAACATTAAGGGATAGTTGAATTCGTACGCCATGCGCACGGTCCCGCCGATGCGCCAATCCCCGGAGTGGGGATACAAAGCATAGCTGAAACGGTGAAGCCCGATGTCAGCCGTAGGATCCGGATCGATGCCGGATTTAATCAATGTCAGTCTCATGATGTTGTCTTGGACGTCATAGCCGTATTTGCAGTCGTTCAGCAGGCTGACGCCGTAATCCCCTTCGGACAGATCCGCCCACTTTTGCGCCGCCACTTCAAAACGGGCTTTGTCCCAATCGGTATTCCGGTGGGCCGGCCGTTCGATCACACCGAAGGGGATCTCATAGGTGGCGCGACTGGAGTGGATGTTGAGAGGAAAAGCGGTTTTAAGCAAGGTTTGATGCTGGCGCCAATCGATTTCTGTGATAAAATCGATGCGCGGTATCTCATCATAGATATAAAGATATTGCAGGATTCGCGATGATAAAAAATTGTACTGCTGCTTTAATCCGCCGCGCAAGGGGCCGGTCTCCACCGCTGTGCTGCTCACCAGAGTATTCCGTTCGATGGTTTTATTCTGATAAAAGATATCGATATCCCAGGCTTCGTTGGCCATGGGCCGGTCTTCAAAAATTTGAAAACGATTTGCGCGCGCTCCTTCAGCAACGACCTCACGATGATATCGTTTGTCATATATGGAGACGATGGCGCCTGTCTCATCCAGGCGTAAACGAAAGAAACGGTTTTCCAGGTGATCAGGCGCTATGTGCAGGCTGCTTTTGCTCGAGGCGGCGCTGCGCCCCGATGCCTCGGTCAGCGCATATCGGCGCAAACCCATGGCAGGCACTTTTCGCATGGAGACGAGAACCTGAGTGCGATCATGGGAGAGCTGAAAAGGCAGCGGAACATCATGATCGCATGGAACAGGAACGGCTCCTTGCTCGACGGGAATTTTCAGCAGATCAGATCGCGTCCAGGATAAGGGGTTGTAGACCATCGCCGCTGTCGGAGCCTCAGCGTCCCCCGGCCCGATCCGCTGCAGAGCCTGTCGAATAATTTCTGCGCCGGTTTGCTGCACCTTTTCATAGGCCTGGTCGCAATCTTGATACACCTCAGCGATGGAAGAACCCGGCAATATATCATGAAACTGATTGAGCAGCACGCTTTCCCAGGCTCGATTGATCTCCGTCTGCGGATACCAGCCGCTGCGCAGATAGGCTATGGACGACAATAGTTCCATATGATGCAGCAGGGCTTCGCATTCTCGGTTCTGTTTTTTAATCTTCGCCTGCGAAGTGTAGGTGCCGCGATGCAGCTGCAGATACAATTCATCGTTCCACACGGGCAGATCGGACACCCGTTGTTCCAGATCATGGAAAAACCCCTCCACAGAACCTTGTCGGCAAACCGGCAAGGCGCTGAAGGCATTAAGACGGCGGCCGTTCTCGAGCATCTCTGCGGTAGGACCGCCGCCCCCGTCGCCCCAGCCGAAAGAAAGCAGCACTTCGTTATTGGCCTGTTGCTGGCGGTAGGAATCCCAGCAGCCCTGGACATTGGCGGGATTCAAGTCCACGCTGTAATCATTCCACCCGCGCCGATCCGGCGTAGTGATAAAATGGCAGAGGATGCGCGTGCCGTCCACGCCCTGCCAGAAAAAGGTATCATGGGGAAAGGAGGTGAACTGATTCCAGCTCAGTTTAGTGGTCACAAACCGTCGAATGCCGCACTCTTTCATAATCTGCGGCAAAGAATAGCAGAAACCGAAACAGTCCGGAAGCCAGGCCGTCTGCGGATCGCTGGCCAATTCACGGCGGAAATAGCGCTTGCCGAAAAGGAACTGCCGGACCAGCGATTCTCCATTGGGAATGTTGCAATCCGACTCGACCCACATGCCGCCGGTCGCCTCCCATTGGCCTGAGGCGATTCTCTTCCTGATCTGTGCAAAGAGAACAGGCTGGTGGATTTGCATCCATTGATACAATTGCGCTTGACTCTGCGAGTAACGAAATTCGGGGTACAGCTCCATCAGACGCAGGGCATTGGCGCAGGTGCGCGCGGCTTTTTTAATGGAATGACGCACCTGCCATTTCCATGCCAGATCCAAATGCGAATGTCCCAGGCAGAGAACGGCCGGCGAACCGGCGACCGGCGCCGGCTGTGGTCCGAGTTCCTTCTGCAGCATGGCATGGGCATGAACGATGGAATCAAAAAACGCCGCAGAGCCGGTCTGGAGAAAATCCACCTGCAGCAGAGCGCGTTCGAGAAAGGCGATCAGCCTGGGGAAAGCGGCATGAGATTCACCGATGGCAATCAGACAATCAAGAAGGTTTCTGGCGGTGTAATAAAAGGCTTCCGTTTGCGGATGAATGGCCACCAGGTCCGCCTGTTCAAAAACATGAACGTGCGCTTCCAGGCCGCTGAATGCCTCCAAGGCCAGCAGATGGCGTTGGCCCGGTTTGATCAGATCGTGGAGGGGGATGAGATTACGCCGCACGTCGATACTCTGCAGCGGCCGGCCATCCAGATACACCAGCAGCTCGTACTCGCGCAGATCGCCGCCCTCGCTGCTTTTAAAAACAAATCGTTTTCCCGGCTGGATGAGAACAGCCGGTTTTTCATCCCCCGTAACTTTCTCGCAGGTGAACGGTATACGAAACCAGCAGAGCCGATCTTGGCCGCCCCACGTCTGGCCGGTGGAGAAAGACGGCCAATCCTGGTCATCGAAATCCGGCCGCTCTGCGCCGCGAACATCGCCATCATGGAAACGGATTGCTTCCAGCGGACGAATAGTGCACATGAACTGTTTTTGCACGGTGCGGATTTTCTTTTCCAGATCAGCCAGCTGCATCTGGATGGACGTCAGAGTCATCATGAAACCATTTTTCCTTGTCAATGAACCATCAGAACAAGCGCACGCAGTTCCGCGGCAGAGACGTCAGACCAGCTCCAGAGTGACGATTTTTTTAGCGCCGGCTTGGATCGGGATTTCTGATTGCTGGTCTCTTCTGAAAACATCCAGATTCATCAGAACCGGCTTTTCCTCAAGCGAAAGATAGCGGGCGCTTTTCACCGCCTGGGCGATGCGCAGAATACCTTCCACCATCCTTCCGGTTGGATTATAAAAACGAACGATCAGAGCATCGCCCTGCTCTGCTTTTTTCACGGCCGTGATCTGCA
>CAZKQR010000376.1:0-4376 GCA_964554965.1 uncultured Cytophagia bacterium
CAACATGGAAAAGTTCGCCGGCTACGGATTCAATAAATCTCATGCCGCCTGTTATTCGCTGGTGGCCTATCAGACCGCCTACTTGAAAAATTACTATCCCGCTGAATTCATGGCCGCCACCATCTCCAGCGAAATGGGCAATTCGGACCGGGTTACTATCCTGCTGGAGGAGTGCCGGCGCATGGGTCTGCGGGTGCTGCCGCCGGATGTGAATGAAAGCTTTGCGGATTTCGTGGTCACAGAGAACGGCATTCGTTTCGGACTGGGAGCGGTCAAGAACGTCGGCCGCGCCTCCATCGAGGCCATCGTTGAAGCGCGCAAAAAGGCCGGCCGGTTTCAGACGATCTATGACCTGCTGCTCAACGTGGACATTCACAGCGTGAACAAAAAAGTTCTGGAAAGCCTGGTGGAATCCGGCGCCATGGACGGCCTGCAGGGCCACCGCAGCCAGCTCTTCGCCGCTGTGGAGACCGCGCTGGAATTCAGCCAAAAACTGCAGAATCAGACCCGGAACAGCCAGGCCAGCATGTTCGATCTGGACGGCGACTCTGGCCTGGCGCCCGACTTTCCGCCTTTGCCTTTGCTGGAGGAGTGGCCGGCGGCGGATCTGCTCAACCGGGAAAAGGCGATTCTCGGATTCTATCTGTCCGCCCATCCGCTGGACCGCTACCGCGAAGAGGTGCGCACTTTTTCCACGGTTTCCATCGATGCGGTGGATAGCCGGCGCGACGGCACGCCGGTGCGCATCGCCGGTCTGATCAGCGATCTGAAAAATCATATGGACCGGCAGAAACGGCCCATGGCCTTTTTCAAACTGGAGGATTTCTCCGGCAGCCTGGAAGCGTTGGCCTTTGCCGATACGTATGAGAAGCATCGCGCCCTCATCCACAAAGACGCCATCGTCATGGTGATCGGCAAGATCAGCACCCGCGAGTCCGAGGCGCCCAAGATCATTGTCGATGAGGTGATCGCCCTGGAAGACGCCCGCTCCCGCTTCACTAAAAGCCTGTGCCTGGCGATGAACCTGCCTGATCTGGCCGATAAGGACATGGAGGCGATCAAAGCCGAGCTGGCCGGCCATGAGGGAGGAGTGCCGGTCTATTTCCGCGTGCAGACCGGCGCTCATGGGGATTATTATCTGCGCTCCAAATCCATTCGCGTGAAGCCCAGCCTGGATCTGCTCGAAAGCCTGCGCCGGCAGCTGGGCCGGGAAAATGTCTGGGTGGGCGCATGATCACCTTCGCCGTTCTCGGCCCTGCCCGCATCTTGATCCGCGATCTCGCCCTTTTTTCATGCCTTCGGTGAACCGATGGATTGCATTTGGATCAACGCTAAAATATGGGACGCCCTTCCGCATGTGCAGGCCCTGGCCGTGCGCAACGGACGCATTCAGGCCATGGGAAGCAACAGGGAGGTGCTGGCCCTGGCCACGCCCGGCACAGCGGTGTATGATGCCGCAGGCCGTCTGATGCTTCCCGGTTTCAACGACAGCCATGTGCATCTGCTGCAGGGCGGCTTTTCTCTTTGCGGCGTGGACCTGCGCGACGCCTGCAGTGAAGAAGAATTCATCGCGCGGTTGCGGGAAATAGCGGCCGGCGGCGATGCGAACGCCTGGATCACCGGCGGCTACTGGGATCATGAAAAATGGCCTTCGCGCCAACTGCCCACAGCCGCCCTGCTCGATGCGGCCGCGCCGGACCGTCCGGTGCTGGTGCAGCGTCTGGACTGGCATATCGCCTGCGCCAACTCGTGCGCGTTGCGTTTGGCCGGCATCACGCGCGATACGATCGCGCCGCAGGGCGGCGCCATTGACAAGGATCCGTTCACCGGCGAACCGACCGGCATCCTGCGCGATGAGGCGCAGCGATTGGTGCAGCGGGTGATCCCGGAACCAACCCGGAAAGAAAAAATCGCTGCGGCGCTGGCCGCTTTGCAGCATGCCGCCCGGCTGGGTGTGACCTCGGTGCAGGGGGAGTGCTCTGAAGCGGATCAAATAATTTTTAGCGAACTGGCGGCTGATCGCCGCCTGACCGTGCGTTTCTCAGCCTGGCAGCCGGTGGGGCATTCCGCCGCCCTCGAACGCCTTGCGGCCATGGAAAAAGTTGAAACGCCCTTTTACCGGCTGAGCACCGCCAAGCTTTTTGTCGATGGCTCCTTTGGCGCCTCCACCGCGCTGCTCTTCGATCCCTATGACGACGATCCGCACAGCCATGGACTGGCCATCCACGAGCAAGAGGAACTGAACCGCCTCATCGTCGGCGTGGACGCGCTGGGATGGCAGTTGGCGGTGCATGCCATCGGCGACCGGGCCATGGATTCGGCGCTCACGGCCATGACCGAGTGCCGGCGGCGAAATGGCGACCGACCGCGCAGACATCGCATCGAACACGCACAGATGGTACGCGAGGCGGACCTGGCACGCCTGCGAGACCTGTCGGTGGTGGCCTCGGTGCAGCCCTCTCATTGTATCGACGATTCGCGCTGGATTGAAAAAAGAATCGGCCGGCGCTGTTCCACGGCCTATCGCCTGAACACATTTCTGCAAGGACGCATCCCCGTGGCTCTGGGCACGGATTGGACCGTCGAGCCGCTGGATCCCATGCTCACTCTGTACGCGGCGGTGACCCGTGAACAGGTGCAGGGCGGGCCGCCGGGCGGTTGGCAGCCGCAGGAGCGCATTTCGCTGGCGCAGGCGATCGATCTGTACACCGAGGGATCGGCGTTTGCCGAGATGCAGGATTCCAACAAAGGCCGGCTCAAAAGCGGCTATTATGCGGATTTTGTGCTCTGCGCGGCCGATTTTCTCTACCGTTCCGGCAGGGATCTTTTGCATTCGCAGGTGGAGACGACCGTGGTGGACGGCCGGGTGGTTTTCGATCGCACCGGCCTTTACCGGTGAGCAGGCCGGTGCGCGGTTCAACGCTCAGGCGGCGCCAACTTGATGAAAGGACAGGACCTCACATGACCGATGCAGCTGTTTTTCAATTGATCGTGGATAAAGTGACCGCTCAGCACTTGGGCATCGCTGAAGAACAGTGGCAGCGTTTTTGCGCGCGCGTGAAGAAAGAGTGGTTGGATAAATCCGCCGCAGTCATCCACGTTCATATTGATGGCGGCAGTAAGGGGAATCCGGGCCCGGCTGGAATCGGCGTTGTGTTCAGTGATGCCGACGGGGTTGTGCTGCACGAGCATTATGAATACATCGGCGAACAGACCAACAATGCGGCCGAATACCATGCTCTGCTCAAAGCCCTGGATCTGGCTGAGGAGATGGGCTATCACGCGCTCTCCCTCCACAGCGACAGCGAATTGCTGGTCGGTCAGATCAGCGGCGACTATCAGGTGAAGAACGAGCGGTTGCTGCCGCTCTATTTTCGCGCCGAAGAGGCCATCCGCCGGTTGAACTCATTTTCCATCCGCGCCATCCCCCGTGCTGAGAACAAGCGGGCGGACCGCCTGGCCAACCTTGCCATCTCGCGGCAAAGCCGGTGATCGAGCCCGCCGCTCTCCTCTTTCACCCCTCTTTCGATCACACCCCTGTTTCGTCGGCCGAAGGGCCATACATGCCTGGCACAGCCACGTCGTTGAGCCGCAGATAGAGTCCTAATTGGGCGCGATGATGGATCAAATGATTCATCACCGAAGAACGGATCGCGACACAACGCGGTTGAGTGAAAATCACCCGGCTGTTCATCAGCAGCGACCAGGGCCCGCCGAGTTGTTCATCATCCGCCTCGGCGAGCGTAGCGCGGGCACGGACCGCATTCTGTTCAAACGTCTGCAGAATCTCCTCGACCGATTCCGCCGGCTTTAAATGGGGCAGGGCCACTCCGTTGGGCGCCAGATCCAGAGAGGGCTGCTCGAGGATCATGGGCATCCAGCTAAAGAGGTTGACCAGATGGGTGGCCAGCCCGGCCAGGCTCATGGATTTGGCGTGCGGCCGCCACGCCAGTTTGTCCGCGGGTATGCGTTGCAGCATTTTACGGGTGTTGCCGGTCTCCTGATCGAGTTCCTGCATACAGAGTTCTGCTAAAGTCATTTTTTGCTCCCTTTGGTTTAGAATAAAAGGGTTTAATGCCCCTCATCCTTTTTTAGGCAAAGCCATCACAAATACCGTCGTCCACGCATACTTGCGCAGGAAGGGCAAGACCGAGAAGCCTGTTCGATCAACCGCCTCGAGGAAACGCATGAGTGGATGGAAAGCGAAAAAATTGCGCAAAGGAAATCCCATCAGAGAAAAAAGATGAAAATAGTTTATCGTGAGGCTTGAAAAAAAATCTCCGGCAGCCTGTAGATCTTTAATTAAAAGGGGGTGTTCGTCCGGGCTGCGCAGGGAGGGTGTGCGTTTTCTGTATAAATTGATCAAGGGATTATGC
>CAZKQR010000377.1:0-4371 GCA_964554965.1 uncultured Cytophagia bacterium
TCCGTCTCTGCTGGGGGTGAAGCTCGACCGACTGGGCGTCGGCGATCTGAATGCCTTGGGTTTTTATCTGGACATCCTGATACCCTTTTTGATCATCTTCCTCGTTTCACTTTTTACTCGGCGCAACAGCCGGGAAGGTCTCGATCAATTTTACGGCCGGCTGCAAACGCCGGTGCGGGGTTCACCGGAGGAGGACGCGCTGGAGATGGAGCGCACCCGCGCCCATCCTACGCGTTTTAAACAAAACAAGATGTTCCCGGACAGCAGCTTTGAACTGCTCAAGCCGACCAGGCGCGATGCCATCGGATTTGTCGTCATCTGGGCCATCGTCGCTTTGGTTATACTGTTCCTTTATCTGCTGACGCAAATCGGGAAATAGGAAAGGATTTAAAACATGGCGCAATCAACGCCGCTTATCATCAACGTGGACCACCGGCGGCAGTTCAGCCTGAACGGAAAATGGCAGACCATTGTCGATCTCTACGACGCCGGCTATTTTGATTCGCATATGGCTCTGGATGAGAACGGCTTTTTTAAAAACGAAAAGCCCCGCCGCCGGAGCGATCGTATTGAATATGAATTCACTCCGGCCAATAACCTGCTGGTGCCCGGCGATTGGAACACCCAGCGGGATAAACTCTATTATTACGAGGGCTCGGTCTGGTATAAAAAGGATTTCGACGCCGTTCCGTCTAAAGACCACCGGTTTTTTGTCTATTTCGGCGCGGCCAATTACCGGGCGGACGTCTACTGCAACGGCGTTCGGCTGGGTGAGCATGTGGGCGGGTATACTCCGTTCAATTTTGAACTGACGCCTCATCTTCGCCGCAAAGGCAATTTCCTGGTTGTCCGCGTCAATGCCGCCCGCAGCCAGGAGGCCGTGCCCATGGCTATGACCGACTGGTGGAATTACGGCGGGCTGACCCGCTCCGTGCGTCTGCTGCAAGTGCCCAAGACGTTTATCCGCGACTATTTTATTCAGCTGAAAAAGGGATCCCTGGACCAAGTGGCCGGCTGGGTTCAGCTGGATGGGCCAAAGGCCAGGCAACGGGTGACCATCCGGATTCCCGAGGCGGGTGTGGAACAGACCGTCACCACCAACGCCAGAGGATACGGCAAGATCGAATTTCCCGCCGGCTTTACGTTGTGGAGCCCCGAGCAGCCCAAGTTGTATCGCGTGGTCATCACCGCTGAGACGGATGAGGTGGAGGATGAGATCGGATTCCGTTCCATCGAAACCCGGGGAGCGGACATTCTGCTGAACGGCCAACCGATCTTTTTGCGCGGCATCTGCCTGCATGAAGAGAGCCCTTTCCCGAACCAGGGACGCGCCAGCCGCACGGAGGAGGCGGAGGTTCTTCTGGGCTGGGCCAAAGAGCTGAACTGTAATTTCGTCCGCCTCGCCCACTATACTCACAACGAGAACATGACTCGCGCCGCGGACCGCATGGGACTGCTGGTCTGGGCGGAGATTCCGGTTTACTGGAACATGGCCTGGAAAAACCGGGCGACGCGGGAGAATGCGAAAAACCAGCTGGCGGAGATGATCAGCCGGGATAAGAACAAGGCCTCGGTTGTTCTCTGGTCTGTTTCCAACGAAACCCCTTCCAATCTCAAAGAGCGCGACCGCTTTCTGCTGGAACTGGCGCAACTGGCCAAGCGCATGGATCCCACACGCCTCACCACCGCCGCCCTGCATATCGGCCACGCGACGGTGTTCTCGGACACGCAGACCAACTTCGTCATGCGCGATACCATGGGCGAGCACCTGGATGTCATCAGCTTCAACCGTTACATCGGCTGGTACGACGCGTTGCCCGACCACTGCGACAAAGTCACCTTTGACACCATCTATAAGAACAAGCCGCACATCGTTAGTGAATTCGGCGCCGACGGCCTGGCCGGCTACCACGGCGATCGCAACACGCGATGGACCGAGGAATTTCAGGAATACTCGTACAAGAAACAATTAGCCATGTACGCCCGCGTGCCATTCTTACGCGGCGCCTCTCCATGGATTTTAAAAGATTTTCGCTCTCCCAAGCGCGTGTTGCCCGGCATCCAGGACGACTGGAATCGCAAAGGGGTGATCTCGTTCCAGGGCGAGCGGAAGAAGGCGTTTTATGTGTTGCAGCGGTTTTACCGCAGAATTAAAAACAAATCATAATCCTGCAGGCACTATTCAGCGAACAGAAAAAAAAAGAGGGAACGACGAATGGACTTGGTACATCGCACGGTTGATCCGGGGGACGGGCATCTGGTAAGCGTAAATCTGAACCATCCGGTGGCGCGCTATAGCGGCAACCCGATCATCACAGCCACGCAGGTAAACAAGAGCTGGACCGACCCCGGTCATCAGATCAAAACCGTCCATAACGCCGGCGTCGCCAGGCTGAACGGCGAAACCGTGATGCTGTTCCGCTCGCATCTCCGCTGCGGACTGAGCGTTCTGGGCATGGGCAAGAGTGCCAATGGCCTGGATGGCTGGAGGTTCTCCTCAGGGCCGACCCTGAAACCGGCGACGCCGGCGGACACCTTCGCCGACGGGGTACATGTGGAGGCGCTGATTGAAAATGAAGCCGGCGGACTGGAAGACCCGCGCATCACCAAATTCGGCGATGAATACGCCGTCACGTACAGCGCCTATCACGCCATGATCGAGGATCGGGTGCGCGTGTCCTTGATCACCACTCGAGATTTCGTCTCTTTTACGCGACGGGGTCCGGTGATGGATCTGGACATGCGCAATGTGGTGCTGTTCCCGGAAAAGATCAACGGCCGCTATGTGGCCCTGTTTAGGCCCAATGACGTAAGCGCCGATGAAACCGGCGGAAAATTCACCCAGATTCGCATCGGCAGCAGCGCGGATTGGAAAGGCAACATCTGGTCCCTGGAAGAACAACCGGTGATGCAGACCGGCTTTGGTCCCAGCGCCTTTTCCAACAAGATCGGACCCTGCGCTCCGCCGATCAAAACGTCCAAAGGGTGGTTGAATATTTTCCACGGTGTGCGCACCACCATGGACGGCAATCCCTATGTCCTGGGCGTTGCGTTGCATGATCTGCAGGATCCGAGAAAAGTAAAAATGTCCAGCATTCCCATCCTATTTCCGTCCCGTGCCGATTGTCGGCTGGAGGAACAGGATTATATTCACGTTCCCAATGTTGTCTTTTGCTGCGGTGCGCTCGGTCGCGAGGATGGCTCCATTTTTATTTATTACGGCGGCAACGACACCGTCATGAACGTGGGCATCACCCATCAGGATGTATTGATCGCGCTCTGCGAACGATACGCACAGGATCCTCATTCTGGACGCTTGCTGTATGAAATGTAATGCCAATGAACGCAAGGATGTGATCATGTTCAAACGATTGATGTTAGTTGGTTTAATGTGCCTGACCGCCACTCTTTTTTGTGTCGGCAAAGGGATCAATCAAAGCCATTCTTCCGCTGCCCGGCAGGCGGATCTTCGTGTCATGACGTTCAATATTCGCCTGAACACGCCGTCTGACGGCGCTAATCAATGGCCCCTTCGCAAAGAGATCGCCGCCAGCATGATCCGGTTTCACAAGGCGGATATAGCCGGCCTGCAGGAAGCCTTGAAAGATCAGGTAAAAGATCTGACCACACTGCTGCCCGAGTTCCAATGGTTCGGCGTCGGTCGTGATGACGGCAAAGAGGCGGGTGAATTCATGGCGGTTTTTTACCGCAAGGATCGCCTGGAAGTTTTGCAGCAATCCACCTTCTGGCTGTCGGAAACGCCGGAATCGCCGAGCAAAGGCTGGGATGCCATGTGCTATCGTGTAGTTACATGGGCCCGGTTCAAGGACACTCGCAGCGGAAAAACCTTTTTCCTGTTCAATACCCATTTTGACCACCAGGGGGAGGTCGCCAGACGGGAAAGCGCTTTTTTGCTGCTGCGCCGCATCAAGGAGATCGCCGGCACGGATCCGGTGGTCGTCACCGGTGATTTTAACTCCAGCCCGGACTCTGAACCCTATCAGATCCTCGTCACTGGACTGTCCAGCGATCCGTCGACGAAACTGATCGATTCGGAACACGTTGCCAAGTACCCGCATCATGGTCCGGATGGAACGACGACGCGATTCATTGCGGCCAATTTGCCCAACAATCAGACCATAGATTATATTTTCATTAAAAATTCCGTTTCATCGCTGCAGCACGGCACGCTGTCCGACAGCTTTGACGGCCGCTTTCCCTCGGATCACATGCCGGTGTTGGCGGAACTGGTGATCGAATGAAAACCTGCGCTGAACCGCGCCGGACCTTGGCATTCGAGTGTGATGCGTCATGAGCAACCGTTATGTCCGTGAGAGCACCTTTAATCCCTATGATGACTCGCGGATCGAT
>CAZKQR010000378.1:0-4346 GCA_964554965.1 uncultured Cytophagia bacterium
CGGTGTCGATCAGCGCGGTGGCGATGATGGTCAGGCTGCCGCCCTCTTCGATGTTACGGGCAGCGCCGAAGAACCGTTTCGGCCGGTGCAGAGCGTTGGCGTCCACACCGCCGGAGAGGATCTTGCCGGAATGCGGCACCACGGCGTTGTGGGCGCGCGCCAGACGGGTGATGCTGTCGAGCAGGATGCAGACATCCTGTCCGTATTCGGTCAGCCGTTTTGCCTTTTCCAGCACCATATCCGAGACCTGAACATGACGCTCGGCCGGCTCGTCGAACGTCGAGCTGATCACCTCTGCCTTGACCGAGCGCTCCATGTCGGTCACCTCTTCCGGACGCTCATCGATCAGCAGCACGATCAGCTTGACCTCAGGATGGTTGGTGGTGATGGCGTTGGCGATTTTCTGCAGCAGCATGGTTTTACCGGTCTTGGGCTGCGCCACGATCAGACCGCGTTGTCCTTTGCCCAGGGGGGTGAGCAGGTTCATGATGCGCATGGAGAGTTCGGTGCTGGTGGTTTCCAGGTTGAAGCGTTGGTTGGGGTAGAGCGGCGTCAGGTTGTCGAAGAGGATTTTGGATTTGGCTTCTTCTGGATTTTCAAAATTGACGGCCTCCACTTTCAGCAGGGCGAAGAACCTTTCGTTCTCTTTCGGCGGCCGGATCTGACCGGAGACGGTGTCGCCGGTGCGCAAGCCGAAGCGCTTGATCTGCGAAGGTGAGACATAGATGTCGTCCGGTCCGGGCAGATAGTTAAAATCAGGCGAGCGAAGAAACCCATAGCCATCCGGCAGAACTTCAAGCACCCCCTCGGCAAAGATCAAGCCTTCCTTCTTGGTTTGTTCTTCCAGGATTTTAAAGATCAATTCTGATTTACGCAAACCGGTGCAGCCGGAAACGCCTAAATCCTGCGCAAGCTGGTTGAGCTCGGCAATTTTTTTGCCTTTTAATTCTGCAATGTCCATGAGAATCCTCTTTTATGGTTGGGGTTGAAAAAATGTTGTCCTATGTGTTAGCCGGCGGACGAGAAGGTTTGAAAGCCCCTATCCTGCTGATGGTACGGTGGTGCCAGACTGACGCGGCCAACGGGGAGAGGCGTGCCTGAGCCGCGCTGCGATGAGGCAATCGGCGTTGGCCTGCCCTCCTGGGGGCCGGGTGGTATCTCGATTGATCGAATGTGAGTGGTTCAGGCAAGGACGCGTTGTTAGCGGATGACCTGTTCCGTTTTTTTGTCGAAAAAGTGAGCTTTGTTCATGTCGATTTGTACAGCGAAATTGGAAAAAACCGCCGGCAGGGTGGCCAGCGACATCCGGGCTACGAGGGTGTCGGCGCCGGCGTTGAGATAGATGAACGTCTCGTTGCCCATGGGTTCGACGACATCGACCTTGCAGGTCAGGGTACTGGCGCCGGCGGCGCCCGTTGCGACCGCAAGATCCTCCGGTCGAATGCCCAGAATCACCGGCTGACCGACAAAGGCAGCCAGCGCTTGCTGGAGCGCGCTTTCGGCCACAGGCAAGGTCCAGTGGGCGGTCTTGAAGCGCAGCCCGTTTTCCCTTATCAGCTCGCCTTCGATGAAATTCATCGACGGGCTGCCGATAAAGCCGGCGACAAATTTGTTTTCCGGCCGGTGATAGAGATTGAGCGGTGTGTCGATCTGCTGAATGCGCCCATCGCGCATAACCACGATGCGGTCGCCCATGGTCATGGCTTCCACCTGGTCATGGGTGACGTAAATCATGGTGGTTTCCAATCTGGAGTGCAGCTTGGAGATCTCGGTGCGCATTTGAATGCGTAGTTTGGCATCCAGATTGGATAGGGGTTCATCAAAAAGAAAAACCTGCGGCTTGCGCACAATCGCACGGCCGACCGCCACGCGCTGCCGCTGACCTCCGGAGAGCGCCTTGGGCTTGCGCTGCAACAGGCTGCTGATACTCAAAATTTCCGCCGCTTCGCGGACGCGCGTTTCGATTTCATGCTTGGGATATTTGCGCAGCTTGAGACCGAACGCCATGTTCTCATAGACCGTCATGTGGGGATACAGCGCATAGTTCTGAAAGACCATGGCGATATCCCGGTCTTTGGGAGCAACCTGATTAACGACTCTATCACCGATTTTGATTTCTCCGGAGGTGATCTCTTCCAGACCGGCGATCATCCGCAGGGTGGTCGATTTGCCGCAGCCCGAAGGACCGACGAGAACGACAAATTCTTTATCCTTGATAACGATATCCACTGCGTCCACCGCCTTGACGGTGTTATCAAAGAGCTTGCTCACTTGCTTCAGTTCAACGCTTGCCAAGAAACGCTCCAGTCCTATAGGTTATGATGGTCAGCACCTCGAACGCAGTTATTGATGGAGAATGTTTTGGAGTGTTTAAGAGGCTTTGCAGGAACACGTGTGATAGAATTTATCAATTAATTTTTATTTTGTCAAGCGTTTTATTGCAGCCAGCGCCTCGGCGGCCAGGTAATGGGAGCCCAGGATGCAGATCATATCGTCCGGGCCGGTCCGGCCCCAGGCAGCGGCCACCGCCTCGGCCACTGAGCCGCAGCTCTGTGTTGGTGCGGCGTTGATCAGAGCGGCCAGCTGGTCGGCCGGCAGAGCCCGGGAGGAGGCGGGGGACACGGCGAAAACCCGCTGCAGTCGTTTCGGCAGCCGGCGCACCATGGCAGAGTAATCTTTGTCTTTAAGCACGCCCATGACCAGGTTGACCGGTTTTTCCGGATAAAAATGGTCGAGCATCCAGCAAACCCGGCGGATCCCCGAGAGGTTGTGGCCGACATCGACGATCGTCAGAGGGACGTCGCATAAGCGCTGAAACCGGCCCGGCCACTGTACCTCTCTCAGGCCGCGGATCACAGCCGCCGGATCCATCTGCAGGCTCAGGCACGCCTGCACCGCCACACAGGCATTGGCCACCTGATGCGGCCCGGCCAGGGGCAGGGTCAGGTCCAGCGTTTTTCCGGAGATGGTCAAGGTGAAAAAAGAGCCGTTGGGCGTCATCATCAAGCTGGAGACGCGGCCGTTCCGGCGCGCCGGTATGATGCCGCCCTTTGCGTAGATGACCCGGGCCGCGGCTAACGGCAGCGCTCCGGCCACACAGGGCGTGCCGGGCTTGATGATCCCGGCCTTCTCTGCCGCAATCTCTTCCAGCGTCCTGCCGAGATGATCGGTGTGGTCGAAATCGATCTGAGTGATCACCGTGAGCAGCGGCTGCAGCACATTGGTGGCATCCAGCCTGCCGCCCAGCCCCACTTCAATCACCGCCGCGTCGACCCGCCGGCGGTGAAAGTGGAGGAACGCCAGGGCGGTCAGTGCTTCAAAAAAAGTGCATTGATGTTTGTCGAAAAGCGGCCGCAGTTCATTGATCAGCGCAACGAATTCCGCCTCTGCAATCTCGACGCCGTCGATGCGAATGCGCTCCTCCGCTTTCAGCAGATGCGGGGAGGTGTACAGACCGGTCTTGGCGCCGCTGCAGGACAGGGCTGAGGCGATCATGGCGCACACCGAGCCTTTGCCGTTGGTTCCGGCCACATGCACAGTGCGCAGGGAGCGATGGGGATTCCCCAGATCGGCCATCAGAGCCTGCATGCGCTCCAATCCCAGATGCCATCCGAACCGTTCCAGGCCGAACAGGTACGCCATCGCCTCGTTAGTGATCATACGTCAACGCCATTTGTGGTGAAGGAGGAGGAAATAAAAAATCCCCCACAGGGTGGAGGATTTTTTATTAACGGACATGGAATTACTTTTTATCGCTTTCGGCAGGAGCCTTTTTATCGCAGGAACCGGGTTTACATTCTTTGGCTTTGTCGCAGCAACCCGGTTTAGCTTCTTTGGCTTTGTCGCAGCAGCCGGGCTTAACTTCTTTGGCTTTGTCGCAGCAGCCGGATTTGGCGCTCGGGCAGTCTTTGGCGCAATCTTTCTCAACGGCTTTGTCCGCCGCGATGGCGGCCGACGGCCCGGCAGAGATCGAGTGGGTATAGATCATAGAGCCGGTGATGACCAGCGCCAGCGCCACGACAGCTAAAATCAGCAAACGTTTTTTCATGGTTCTTTCTCCTTTGTGAACGATTCAGTTGATGAGGTACAGCATGATTTAGCGTTTAGAGTGCATTGTTTGAGAATCATGGAAAAAAACTTTTCCTGTTGTTGTGCAGAGAGATAGCTTTTCTGTTCCAGTAGATGGTGCGCCACTCGGCGGTGCAGCAGGCTCTGTAGAGAATCCATGCGGCAGAGGAGGGCCTGCAGCTGAACCGTATCCGTGGAGGCGTGCAACAAGCAACGGCTGAGGCACATGCGGCAGTCGTGCAGCTGAAGCGCCAGATGATCGGTCTGTTGACTGTACA
>CAZKQR010000379.1:0-4328 GCA_964554965.1 uncultured Cytophagia bacterium
CGATACCATATGACCTGGCCCCAAATGGAATTGACCAGAATATCCGGCAGTCCGTCGTTGTCCCAATCAGCCACGCTCAGGGTGGTGTAGCCCCATTTCGCCTCGCAGGGCCCCTGGATCGAGCCGTTGCAGCCGGCCAAAATACGAATGACCTCGCCGTCCGCTCGCAGATACTGCGGCCGCGCCCAGCACGGAGGATCTCCGCCATCGAGGTTCTCGATGAAGCCGATATAGCCGGAGGCGTTGCCGCAGATAAGATCCTCGTCGCCATCGTCATCCCAATCATAACTAAAGGGAGTGACCAGAACGCCCCAGCGCAGATCCTGGGCCTGCTGCTGAAACGGCTGCGCTGCGAGAAATTCCGGCATGCCGTTCACGATCCGGCCGCTGTTCTCCACCAGAGCCACGCTGCCGTCTTCAGCGCCGACCACCAGATCCACATCGCCGTCTTGATCCCAATCGATGGCCACCGGGACGATCATGCAGCCATCCAGCGCCAGAATCCGGTTCTGCGTGCACAGAAATCTCGCCGTGCTATAGCGGGGTTCGGTCCGGCTGCCGATGTTTTCGAAATAGGTCAGTCGATCCAGGAACTCACCGCAAATCAAATCCAGATCGCCGTCTAAATCAAAATCAGCAAAATTGGGCGAAGGCATGGCGTACACTTCAACCGCTTTGCCATCCGCTTCGATTTTCTGCGCATCCGCATAGCGGGGACGGGCATCGCTCGCCAAGTTCCGCAGCCAGTAGACAAAACCCCGGCCCGGCCCCATCTTCCAGCGGCCGGCGTCATCATATCCCTCGTCCCAACCGTATTCGCTCCAGTCGTCAACGCCGACGATCAGGTCCTGCTTGCCGTCGCCATCGTAATCGCAATACTTCCACTGATTGGTGCGAATGCGTCCATGGGTGGCATGAATCGCTTTACCGGAATAAATCTGCTTGGTTTGGCCGAACTGATTCGTTTTGAAATCAATCAGCTCCTTCTCTGGAATCAGCACGCGCGGTTGGCCGTCGACGTAGGAGATTTGAATGTTGTTGTACGAAACCCCCACTCTGACCGGCGGCCTGAACACCGGAAGCTTGACGCGGCCGGAAGGATTTTCAAAAAAATAGATGGCCCGGTTGGGCGTATCGTTATAGTTCACGATCAGATCGAGATCTCCGTCCTCATCCCAGTCCATGGGCAGCGGCCAGGCCCACAGTCCAACGCCGAGATCCACTGTCAGGCCCGGATGATTGAAGGAGATGCGCTGCAGATCCGCGGGTCTGAGCAGGGACGCCCAGGTTAAAAGACAGACAGCGACTGGCAACCATGCTTTCATTCTTGGTCCTTTCCGTTAGGCCGTTCCGGCGAGGAAAAAGACGGCGGCGCCGACTCGCGCGCGCTGCCCCACTGCCGGTTGGGTTTCGCGCCCATCACCAGCTCCAGCGAGCCGCCCTGGCGCAAGTGTGAATGGTCAAACCAGGGTTTATCCCATGACATTCCATTGAGCTTTGCCGATTGAATGTATTTGTTCTGTGCCGAGCTGTTTTCTGCGCGAATCGTAAAACTCCCGCCGCCGGGCAGCTTGAGAACGGTTCGTTCAAAGATCGGGCTGGAGATCAGCCAGACCGGATAATTGGGACACACCAGATTGGCCGGCGAAAGGCCAATGGCAGCGAAAACAAACCATAGGGACATGAGTCCGCTGTCCTCATCCCCGCAGATGCCCAACGGCCCGGCGCCATACCAGACATCCATGATCTGCCGCACCCGTCGCTGTGTTTTCCAGGCTGCGCCGGCATAGTTGTACAGGTAAGGGATATGGCGGGTGAACTCGTTGCCGTGAGAATACTGCCCGATCAGGCCGGTCTCATCGGGAAATTGAGCAAGAAAGCGGAACTTGCCGTCCGGCTTGTCATACTGTTCCACAAACAATGCATCCAATCGTTCGACAAAACGCTGCCGACCGCCCAAAAGATCGATCAATCCCTGCACATCGTGCGGCACATACCAGGTATAGGACCAGCTGTTGTTCTCGGCAAAATACTCTCTGCCGCCCAGCCCGCCCGACCACTTGGGATCAAAGGGCTCGACCCACCGGCCGTCTGCGGTTCTGGGCGCCATGAATCCCAATTCAGAGCGATAGACGTTCTGGTAATCTTTTGCGTGTTGTGAAAAGTAGGCGCAATCCTCTTCTTTACCCAGTTCCCGCGCCATCTGCGCCAGGCACCAGCTCTCATAGGCGGCCTGCAGGGTCACGGTCACGGACTGTCTTTTTTCAAAGACGTCGACCTGGGGCACCCACTCCGCCTGATCAGCCGGCCGGGCGGGAAAGAAACCGTGGTTCAAATAAAAAACATCCAACTCTGTCGGCGGACCTAAGCGCCAGGGAATTTTGCTGCATTCCATGAATTCCATCTTCATATTGGCATACGCCCGTTCCACATCAAAACCACGCAGGCCGCGCAAATAGGCTGAGGCGATAAAGCCGATGTTCTGATGCATGAACATGGCGCGGATGGTGTGATGGGCGGGAACCACCTGTTCACCCGACCGCGCCGCGTAAGCGGTCGCTCGTATGTTCTGCTCCTCTTCATCGAGGCCCATGGCCCGCCAGAGTCCTTCGCCCCCGTTCACCCGATAGAGGGCGGTGAAAAACTTGACCCGTTCCTTTTCCGTCCCGCCTTGTACGGTGACGGTTTGCAGCGACTGGTTCCAAGCGCGTCTGGCCGCCTCACGCACCGCCTCGAAATTCCATTCCGGAATCTCTTGTTTTAATCGGCGTACCGCCTGATCCCGGCCTTGATCCGAAAAACCGATGCGCACCAGAATCTGTTCATGTGAGGCGGTTCGATAGGAGGCGAAAGCGCCGATGCGGTTGCCGGCCTGGCGGAGCGCGTTCGAGTCGATGCTGCTTTCCTTCCACGTTCCCCGGCGAAAGAACGGCTTGCTGAATTCCAAATAAATAAAAGCACTGCCGTCCCTCCTTGGCTCCTGCACCGCCACAACCTGATCGCTGATAATCTCCACCTCTGTTCCAGCGCTCAGGCCGGAGAGGATGTGCGCGTGCTCAGATTGAGGAAAGGTGAAACGGTACAGGGCGCAGTGCTCCGTGACCGTGCACTCGGCCTGAATATCATGGTCTTCCAAAGTGACGGCGTAATAATAAGGCGTGGCGGTTTCGAAATCATGATCAAAGGGCGAAGCGATCTCTTCCGGCTGAACACGCAGGTCACCGCAAGTGGCCATGATCCATGCAGTGACCGGCCTGCGGCGATGCGATGATTCCCGCATGGGAAAAGCAAATATTTTTTCCGCCAGATATTTGTCGGTGATGCCGGGCGTGGTATACGGCGCCAAGCGGACGCTGCCCTGCGGCCAATGGACGTCCGGAGAGGTGGCGACCAGCAGATGGCCGATGCCACCGATGTGCGGATTCACGTAATCCACCGGCTGTTTATCGGATTTCGAACAGGAGATGATAGATAGTGAAAGAAGCAGCAGACGGAGAACTCTAGAGTTATGGAAGGACATAGATACTCCTTGCACTGAAAAACCATCCATGCGGTTTGTAGGAGCCGATTCCATCGGCGGCCCATCGGCAGCCGGAGCCGCCTCCTACAATGCCATCCAATGATCCGACCACGTTTGTAGGAGCCGATTCCATCGGTGACCCCTATTTTTCATGCCATAATGCGGCGGCCGGAATGATGCGCCAGGGAATGCCCGGCCCCTGCCAACCGACTTCCAGCAATCGTCCGCCCAATTGTTGAAAAAAGGTGACGGTGATGGGATAAAAACCGGTTTTCAAGGCGATAAAGCCGCAGCCTTGGCGCTCGCCGTACAGATGTTCATTGTCCACCACCAGTTCCTCGCCGATGTAGAGACGGCCGCCGTCGTTGCATCGCAAAGAAAATTGGTAGACCCCATCTGCCGGCGCTTGAATATAGCCGGAAAATTTCAGCGCGAAATGGACCTCCCGGTCAGCGGCGTTCAGAGTGAAGGAATCGATCCATCCGGACTTGACCGGGGCAGCCTGGCTAAAATCAGGGATTCGGTCGAACGAGCCCTCGGCATAAACGAATGCCAGTCCCGGCGCAGGTTTCTGCAGCGCAACGGGTTTCCGGGCCGAGAGCCGGGCGCCCGAACTCTGCTGCAGAGAATCCAGCTGCCGCACCCACCCGCCATAGTTCTCACCGCCTTCGCGCACATGGGTCAAACCGATCTGTGCGGCCGTTTCTTTGAACCGGCGCAACCGCGCGGCAAAATCCGGATTGGGCTGCAGCTGATAACGGCGATGATCGATGCGATAGACATCCTTGCCGATGGCGCGCGCCCGCTC
>CAZKQR010000380.1:0-4324 GCA_964554965.1 uncultured Cytophagia bacterium
GCTGGCACACCAGCGGCGAATCGCCGTGGTAGCGCAGACCGCCGGCATGGATCGGCGGCGGCATGAACCTGTGCCCCAGAGAGTGCATGGGCAGCATCGGCGTCATCTCTGCGGTATCGCCGAAATCGTAGGAAAAAGGGGAACGGGTCATGGTGGGGCAAGAGCTGGGTTCCACCGGAATAATCTCCATATCCGCTCCGTTGATCAAGTCCAGGGCAAAGGGGAACGAGAGGCCGGCGAAATTGCTGCCGCCGCCCACACAGGCGATGATACGGTCCACCTTTTTCTCTCCGGCCATGGCCAGCTGCTTCTTGGCCTCGAGCCCGATAACGGTCTGATGCAGCATGACGTGATTGAGCACGCTGCCCAGGGAATAGCGGGTCTTGCCGGTGCTGTCGCTGACCGCCTCTTCGACCGCCTCGCTGATGGCCATGCCCAGACTGCCCGGGGCGTCGGGAAAATCAGTGAGGAATTTTCTGCCGGCGTTGGTTTCCGGGCTGGGGCTGGGGATGCATTTGGCGCCCCAGGTCTCCATCATCAGGCGGCGGAAAGGCTTTTGTTCAAAGCTGATGCGCACCATGTAGACCTTGCATTCCATGTTGAGCAGGCTGCACGCCAGCGCCAGAGCGCAGCCCCACTGGCCGGCGCCGGTCTCGGTGGTGATTTTTTTAATGCCGACCACCTTGTTGAAATAGGCCTGGGGACTGGCGGTGGTGGGTTTATGGCTGCCGGCCGGATTGACGCTTTCATTTTTATAATAAATCCTTGCCGGCGTTCCCAGCGCCTGTTCCAGCGCGCGGGCGCGGTGCAACGGCGACGGCCGATACATGGCGTACAGCTTGAGCACCTCTTCCGGAATGTCGATCCAGCGGTCGGTGCTGACCTCCTGCTCGATGAGGTTCATGGGAAACACCGGCGCCAGTTTTTCCGGTGTGAGCGGTTTGCCGTCCGGACCCAGCGGCGGCAGCATGGGTTTGGGAAAGTCGGCGTTGAGATTGTACCATTGACGCGGCATCTCCTGGTCCGTGAGTAAAAACTTTGTAGTGTCCATGGCTTTTCTCCTTTGAATGGGTTCAAGTGATGATGCTTATAGTGTTCACGATTCCGTTAGCCCTATAGATAAAGTTATCCAAAGCCGGGCGCATCATAAAAAAAAGGCCCGCTACTGAGTATACGTAGCGGGCCTGAAAGGGCGTGGAGTCTATATCAATAGCATATCATGCTATACTTTTCTCCCACTACGTCCGGACATACGCCACCACCAGCTCCACCACAGACCTCTTTGCGCGTTCACGGACGATGTGTAAGAATTGGATAACATGAACATTCCTCTATTAATTGATCCAATATACTACTTTTTCATTTTGCTGTCAAGTGTTCTTTTTAAAAAAATCGCGCGCCGTTTGGCCGTAGCGGCTGCACGCCAGCAGGCATTCGATCATGCCGCTGGGATCGGCGATGTTTTTTCCACCGTCCTCCAAAGCGGTTCCGCGATGCACGGCGATGTGCAGGAACGGCAGCCCCAAGGTCATTTCGATGGTCCGCTGACCATCATTACAAAAGGCGGCGATGCGTCCTTGATCATGGTACAGCGCGACCACCGCATCATACATGCCCGCAAGGGCATGACAGAAAACCGATTCAGCGGGCGCCGGGCCTTTTACATCCAGCCCCAGACGGCAGGCCTGCGCGACCGCCGGAGCGAGAATGGCGGCCTCCTCATCACCGAAAAGACCATTATCACCGCCATACGGATTGAGCGCCGCCACAGCCAGACGCGGCCGTTCAATACCAAGCTGGCGCAGGCCCTGAACGCTGCGCTGAAGCGCTGCCACAAGGCCGTCGACAGACAGATGCTCCGCCACCTGGCGAAACGGCATAGGCCGGGAGTAGAGCAGAATGCGCAGCGGGCCGGACATGAGCAGGGAGATGGGCGTTTCAGTTTGGGTTAACTTGGCTAATATCTCGGTTTGATCCCAGTAAGGGATATGGCCCGCTCGAAGCGACTCTCTGCTGACCGGCGCAGTAGCCATGGCCTGGGTGATCCCACTCATGGTCCAGTCAATGGCATTGGCCAGGTAGGAGAAAACAGCGCGTCCGCACAAACCTTGGACCTCACCCATCTGCACCGGTGCGTTGATCATATCGCTTTCCACCACCAAAAGGGTGCTGGGTTCGAACACCGCCTGATCGATGCGCTGCAGAGGCTGCAGGTTGAAACGCAATCCGGTGATGTCCATGGCCTGGCGCAACACCTGCGTGTCGCCGAACACCACCGGACGCACCGCCTGCTGCACCTGTTCGTTTTTCAGCGCCTTGAGCGTGATCTCGGGGCCTACTCCGGCAGGATCACCCAGCGTGATGGCGATGATGGGCTTGTCCATGTGATTCATCTGTTTTCGATTTTCCTTTTCTGAACGCTCGGGCCAAAGACCGAGACCGGGAGTTCCATCCGCTCACGCAGCCGGCCGGCGATGGTCTGCAGCGTTTCGAGCGGAACCGGGGTCAGACCGCGGACCGGCGCGGTTCGATCCAAGGTGTAAATCTGCACCGCCTGGGGATGAAGCTCAGCCACACGGTCTATCCAGGCAGTCACGCTTTGCTCATCGATATTGCCATAGCGGCCGGCGACGAACAAGGACTGCAACGAATAATGCGAAAGGGTTTTCAGGTGGCCCATGATGTCGGCGAGTGAAAGCGGGGCCGCCGGCCGGTTGATTTGTTGAAAGGTCTCCTCTGTTCCGGCATCAAGCTTGAGGATGGGAAGATCGATCAAAGACAGCGCAGTGCGTACGCTCTCCTGCCCCAGACCGGCTGCGTTGGAAAGCAGGACCAGCTTGAGACCCGGCGCCCGCGTGTCGCGCAATCGCCGCACTCTGGCTGCGATCTCGGCAAAGGCGGGATGAAGCGTCGGCTCGCCGTTGCCGGCAAAGGTGATGCAATCCACCGCCTGCACCCGCTCCAAAGCCTGAGCCAGCGCCTCCTCAACCTGCAGCGGAGTGGGCCACGCTTCGGACGCCGTTGCCACCAACACCGGTTGCCGGCTGCCGCACTCGCAATAGATGCAGTCAAAAGAGCACTGTTTCTTCGCCGCCGGGCAAATGTTCACACCCAGGGACAGGCCCAGTCGTCGTGAATGCACAGGTCCGTAGATCAGACCGTCTTTGACGATCGCTTTTCTGATTTCGTTTCTTTCCATGGTCCTCTATGGCGCTGGAAGGTCAAGAGATCCCCAGGCCTTGAAGGTATTGCACGCCGGCGCGGATCTGTTCCGCGGTCGCCGGATGATGAATCTCTAAAATGTTGATGGTCGAATCGCTGATATAGGGCTTGAGCATGCGAAAATCCAGATCGCCCTGCGCCGGCGCCAGATGATCTTTGAGCTTGAGCACGTCATGCAGATGAAAACCCGCCAGATGTGCTTGGTAGCGGGCCAGCAGGTCGTGTTCGTGATCCAGAAAGCCAAGGCGATGGTTGATCTCCGCATGGCCGCAGTCATGCCAGTAGCGCAGCCGGCCGCCGCGAAAGGCGCTCAGGATCTGTTCACATTCATCGCCAAAAGGGATTTCATTGAAACGCAAACGGTTCTCCGCGCCGATGTTCACACCGAGGCGGCAGGCCTCCTCGTGGATGGGATCCAGGGCGAACAACACCGCATCCACATACGGAGCGGCCAAGCTGCGGCGCTCTGCGAGCCTCCCCTCGCGCCACGCCTCGGCCTGTGCGGAGAGTATTTGCTCCTGAAGAAACAGCTCCTTCAGCTCATCCAGGTCCCGAGCCATCGCCACCTCTCCCAGATGAAAAACCACGATGGAGGCGCCCAGATCTGCGGCCAGCTGAACAGTCCGGATGGAATGGCGTATGGCCAGACGGCGTTCATCCGCATCGAACGTCGACGGAGGAAAGAGGCGGCTGGCCTCCTCCCGGCTGCGGCCGTCCGGCAAAGGACAATAATTGTGCACCGAAAGAACCGTGAACTCGCCGTTCATCAGATGGGGCCGCATCTGCCTGAGCATCTCTCCGGTCACGCGATAGTCGATCTCGAGATGATTCAAGCCGGTTTCACTGATCCGCGACAGCAGCTCGACGCCGTCGTTCAAACGGCCGGAACACCAAGCGGTGGATATACCGAACATCGTTCTCCTTGAAAAAATGCAAAAGAATAATTTACAGTAAACAAAAGGAATAGTCAAATGGTTTCACAGAGGGGTGGGGTTTTAGGCAGGGAACCGGCTGCAGCCCCTGTAAGCGCCTGCACTGTGGCGGGCGCCGCCTGCGCGAACGCCTGCAGACCGGTCGTGTGGCGCAGCAGGGCCGGTCCCGG
>CAZKQR010000381.1:0-1831 GCA_964554965.1 uncultured Cytophagia bacterium
TTCCAGATAGGTGCGCGCCGGCAATACGGGGCACTGAACAGTGATGGTTCCGTCCGCTTCGATCCTGGACTGGGCCGACAGCGGGCCGTGCACCCATTCGCGCACCGCGCCGGCTGCCATCTCCGCCGGCGGTTTGACCACGATGCGGATGTCTCTCTGCTTCAGCTTCCACTCTGAACCGATGAACTGGTAATAAAGCACGCCGGCGTCCGGATGGCGCCTGATCAGATCCTCCACTTTATAGCGCACAGTGAAGGTGCGGCGTTCGTTGCGGCTATTGTAATACCAGGTGACCTTCCACTGTTCCTTTTCCTCGACAACGCGATACGTGAACGGCGCTTTAGAGTCCTCGCGGCTAAAAGCCCGTTCGCCCTCCCACACCTCAAAACCGCTGTAGCGGATGAGGTCGTTTTTCGGAAACGTACGATAGGCGTAAGTGAAGGAGCCGGAAAAATGATAGGTGCGGCTTTCATGAACCAGCAGACCGGCGTCTGCGAGCACTTGCGCTTCGATGGATACGTTTGAAAGAGTATACTGTTTGTCGGCCCAGGCTGCGGCGGCCAGGATCATGAACAACAAAGCTGAGAGGGTTTTGACGGGCTTCATACGCACATCCCCAGCGAAACGGTTTCGAGGCTTTCTCAATAAAAATATATGATGTTTTTCCTTGATTCGCAAACATAAATGATTATTTTATTCTTACGGGGGTGATTCGGCATGGCTGAATTCCCTTTCAATCCAATGAGGATAAAACCATGAAAAGGCTATTCGTTTTAATCTCTCTCTGCTGTGCGTTTCAGGCAGCCGCACAAGAGTACATCCAGGATTGGCTGGTGTTGGGGCCTTTTCATCATTCTGATCGAAACCTGTTGTTGAGCACCGATTATCTAGAGGGCGAGGAACAAATCAAGCCGGCCCCCGCCGCTGTGTGCGCAGGCCGGCTCTGGCTGCATCGGCGGCATAGCGGTTCCATTCTGGATTTAAACCGGACGGACCTGCCGTTTGAATTTCGTGCAGAGGCGGCGGCTTATGCGGCCGCCTGGATTCATTCCAGCAAACAACAGCCGGCGCTGCTGCTCTGCGCCAGCGATGATGGGCTCAAAGCCTGGCTAAACGGTTCTCTGCTGTTTCAACACGATCGCTTTCACCGCCTGATCGTTGATTCAGACAGCAGCCAGGTCATGCTTCAGCCCGGCTGGAACCTTTTGCTGCTCAAGGTCAGCAACGGCAGCGGCGGCTGGCAGGTGTGCGCCCGCTTTCAGGGCGCCGAGGGATTGACGGTCGATCATCGGGCAGGGCAGCCGGCCGTTTCAGCAGAAAGCGCGCCGTTCATCCCATACAGCCTGAGAATATCCGATGGCTTTGTTCTGGACAGCCTGGACACACCGTGGCTCGCCACCCGTCTCTGTCTGCTGGCCAGGCGCGACAGCAAAACCGGAGAGCTGAAATCACCCGGCTATCCGGAGGGCCCCGGCCACGCTCAGATCATTGCACCGCTGTCCGCCGACAGCCTGCACTACCTGGACCTGCGTCTGCCGCTGGGGGCCATTCGCTCAGCCGCATCCTGCAGTCTGACCTTTCAAGAGGGAGACCGATCCTTTCTCCTCGTCGCCGCTCTGCCCTCAGCGTTTGACCTGATGTACTCCTGGTTTCATCCCTGGCGGTTTGAAGGCTGGCGCAGCACTGCAATGGGATCCTTTGAACGAACCGTGCATCTGCCGGACGTCCTGCGCGGTTGTCAGCTGGCGGTCATGGCGAATATCGGCGACTCTTGGGGACAGGTGACTGCGGATGGCCGGTCGCTTAAAACCCGCTTCAGCCGCGATTCCGG
>CAZKQR010000381.1:1931-4286 GCA_964554965.1 uncultured Cytophagia bacterium
TGAACCTGATGGACCAGCACCCTGAATTCCGCTTCACCCATGGACAGGCGCAGTCCTATGTGTGGCTGGAAAAATTGCAGCCGCGATTGTTTGCCCAGGTCAAAGAGCGCATTCAACAGGGCCGCTGGGAGATCATCGGCGGCAGTTGGAGTCAGCCGGACAACAACATGCCCTCCGGCGAATCGCTGGTGCGCCAGTACCTGTACGGCAAAAGATATTTTAAAGAAAAATTCGGCGTGGACGTTTCCGTCGGTTTTATGCCCGACACTTTTGGCCACCCCGGCAGCCTGCCGCAGATTTTAAAAAAATGCGGCATCACCGATTATGTTTTCTTTCGCCCGCTGCCTCAGGAGCAGCTCTTTTACTGGCGCTCGCCGGACGGCAGCACAGTGCTGGCCTACCGTCCGCCGGACTGGTATAACAGCGGCGTCACCGCGGATATCGGCAGGCTGCCCATGATCACAGAGTCCAAGTTCGGCGTCGCCAACACGCTGCGCTGCTACGGCGTCGGTGATCACGGCGGCGGACCGACGGAGCGGGATGTACAGCTGGCGAAGCAGCTAAACCGGACCATCGGATTTCCGCAGGTGCAATTTGTCAACGCCCACGAATACTTCGCTCAGATCCGGCCGCACACCACCACGCTGGATACCATCGAGGATGAACTGAATTTTATCTTTGACGGCTGTTGGACCAGTCAGGCCATGGTCAAAAAATATAACCGCCGGCTGGAGGCCTTGCTGCCGGGCGCGGAGACCTTTGCCGTTCTCGCCGGCCGCTACGGCGTGCCCTATCCCCGCGCCGAGCTGGAAGAGGCGTGGCACGGAGTGCTGCTCAATCAATTTCATGACATCCTCGACGGCTCCGGCATCGCCGCTATTTATCCGGATGTACAGGCCATCTATGAACGCGCGGACAGCCTGGGACAGGCGGTGTTGAACCGATCCCTGACCGCCCTGGCGCAGCAAGTCGCCATCGAGGCGCCGCACTCCGGGGCCAAGCCCATCCTGCTGTTCAACAACCTCAACTGGCCGCGGCAAGAGCCGGTCACCATACGCCTGCAAGAACCGTCAACGAAAAATGTACGGTTCCTCGACCAGCAGGGACAGGTGCTGCCCAGCCAAAGGGAGGAGAGCGGCCTGTACACACTGCTGCCTCCCGAGGTGCCGGCTTTTGGCTACACCGTTGTCTTTTACCAGCCCGCGGCAGCCAAACCGGTCAAGATCGCCCAACGCAATCTGATCCTGCAAAACCGGTTTCTGCGCGTAGAGGTCAACCACAAAACCGGCCATGTAGTCAGCATCTATGATCGCCGTCTGGCGCGCGAACTGCTGCGCAGCCCCGCCAATCTGTTGCAGCTGCAGAGCGACGACAATCAGTCCATGACCGCCTGGACGATCCGGTTGCTGGGACAAGTCACCACCCTGAACAAACCGGTGGCCACCCGCATTGTGGAATCCAATGAGCTGCGTAAGGTGATGCGGGTCATCTATCAGTCCGGCCCGTCGCGATTCGAACAGGACATCATTCTTTACGCCGACCTGGCGCGCGTGGATTTCTGCCTGCGGGTGAACTGGCTGCACCGCGACACCATGCTCAAAGTGGCCTTTCCGCTGAATGTGAACGGCCAGGCCTGTTTTGAAATCCCGTTCGGCGTTATAGAACGGGAACAGACCGGCCGGGAAATGGTCTCGCAAAAATGGGTGGATCTCTCGGAGGACGGCTTTGGCATAACACTGGTGAATGACTGCAAATACGGGTTCGACGTCCAGAACAATGTGTTGCGCTTGAGCGCTTTGCGTTCACCGCATGATCCGGACTCCACCGCCGATCGGGGACGCCATGAAATGCATTATGCGCTGTACTCCCACAGCGGCGACTGGCGGACCGGCCAGGTGCCCGCTGCAGCCGCCTCCTACAACACGCCGCTCTGGAGTGTAGAAGGAGCTATTCAGAACGGAGCACTGGCCATGAGCCACTCCTTTTTGCAGGTGCAAGGCGACGGCGTGCAGGTGAGCGCCTGCAAAAAAGCAGAGGCCGACAGCGCAACGATCCTACGCCTGGTGGAGAGTTTTGGCCGGCCTGCAGAGGTGCGGCTGGATCTCTGCAGTTGGGAAACGCTGCAGGAAGTCAACATGATGGAAGAGAAAATAGGCGACCTGCCTGCGGACAGCCTTTCGGCCGTTCTTCGCCTGCAGCCCTGGGAGGTGAAAACGCTGGCGGTATACGGAGCCGGTGGGAAAAAGCCGGTGCCCTGAAGACAAACCTTTTTTCCGTCATCAAACTCCAGAGATGAGTGAAAACCGTTTGACCCCTGTCACTGCGAACGGAGCGGACGTACCTGTGAATCGGTGC
>CAZKQR010000382.1:0-4271 GCA_964554965.1 uncultured Cytophagia bacterium
AAGTCGGCATCGATCCCAAGGATGTGTTCGTCGTATCGATCATGCCCTGCATCGCCAAAAAGTTCGAGTCGCAGCGGCCGGAGCTGGCCGATGAGTACCAGGATGTGGATGCGGTGCTCACCACAAGGGAACTGGCGCGGATGATCAAGGCCGCGGGCATTGACTTTACCAAATTGACTGAAGAAAATTTTGATGATCCCATGGGCGAATCCACCGGCGCGGCCGCCATCTTTGGCACCTCAGGCGGCGTGCTGGAGGCGGCGTTGCGCTCAGCCCATTATTACCTCACCGGCAAGGACATGGATCAGATCGAGTTCAGCTCCGTACGCGGTCTGGCCGGAGTGCGTGAAGCCACGGTGACCATCAACGGCCTGGCCCTTCGTGTGGCTGCGGTCAGCGGTCTGAAAAATGTCGATAAATTTCTCGAAGGCATTCGCAACGGCGACTCGCCCTATCATTTTATCGAGGTGATGGCCTGCCCCAACGGCTGCATCAACGGCGGCGGTCAGCCGATCCCCTCGGATCCGGACAAAGTGCGCAAACGCATCGAGTCGCTGTATGCCATCGATCGCTCTCTGCCCAAACGGGCTTCGCATCACAACGAATCGATCATTAAATTGTACAAAGAGTTTCTCGGCGAGCCCAACGGTCACAAGGCGCACGAACTGCTGCACACCGAATTTACGGAACGGGGCGTCGAATAATGGGAGTGGTCTGGACCATACCAGAGCGCTGCAAACGCTGTTACAGCTGCATCCGCGAGTGCCCGGCCAAAGCCATTAAAGTGGAAAAAGGCCAGGCCAAGGTCATCGACGAGCGCTGTCTGGCCTGCGGCCACTGCGTGCGGGTTTGTTCGCAGCAGGCCAAAGCCGTGCTCAGCGGTGTGGAACAGACCATGGAATTTTTACAGCAGGGCCATCACGTGGTCGCCATGGTGGCGCCGACCTTTCCGGCCTCTTTTATCGATTTTCCGCCGGAGGTGTTTGTCGGTGCGCTGCGCCGGATCGGTTTCACCAGCGTGGTCGAGGTGGCTTATGGCGCCGATCTGATCAACCGGGAGTATTACCGGCTGATCAATGCCCAGGACAAAAAGTCCGGATCTCAAGCCCTGCCGTTGATCACCAGCTCCTGTCCGGTCATCTGCGATCTGGTGGAAAAATATGTGCCGGATCTGTTGCCCCACCTGGCGCCCGTGGTTTCGCCCATGGTCGCCATGGGCCGGGTCATGCGCAAGCTGCTCGGCCCGGAGATCAAAACGGTCTTTATCGGTCCCTGTGTGGCCAAAAAGGTTGAATCGCGCAATCCGGAGGTGGCGGACGCGGTCGATGAGGTATTGACTTTTAAAGAGCTGCATCAAATCTGGGAGCTGCTGAAAATCGATCCCGCCGCGGCAGAACCCTCTACGTTCGATCCGCCCTATGCGTATCTGGGCCGCCTCTATCCGGTCTCCGGCGGACTGCTGCGCAGCGCCGGCTTGCCCTATGACATCATGAACAACGAGGTGATCGTCACCGAGGGCAAAGGGCGCACGCTGCGATTGCTGGACAGCGTGCAAAAAGGCGAGATCAAGGCCAAGGTGGTGGACATTCTCTTCTGCGAAGGCTGCATCAACGGTCCCTTTGCCGATTCCACGCTGAACTCGTTCATGCGCAAAGAAAAGATCGTCAGCTATACCGATTCGCTGCGCACGCGCATCAGCTATGTGGACTGGAAAAAGACCATTCTGCAGAACCAGGATGTGAACGTGCGCCGGGAGTTCAAGGTGGCGCCGATCCTGACCAAGCAGCCGACGCCGGAGGACATTCAAAAAATCCTGGCCTCCATCAATAAAATCAATCCAGAGGATGAGCTCAACTGCGGCTCCTGCGGCTATGAGACCTGCCGGGACTATGCCACGGCGGTTTTTCAGGGCATTGCCGAAGAGGAGATGTGCCTGCCCTACCTGATCGAAGAGCTGCAGCGCACCCAGCAGGATTTGCAGCAATCCCTGTCCGAATTGGCAGACGCGCAGGAGCAGTTGATCCAGCGGGAAAAGCTCGCCTCCATCGGCCAACTGGCGGCCGGCGTGGCCCACGAGGTCAACAATCCGCTGGGGTCGATCATGTTGTACGCCCACCTGCTGCTGCAGCAGCTAAAGAGCGATGATCAAAAGTCGCGCGATCTGGTATTCATCATGGAAGAGGCCAAGCGCTGTCAAAAGATCGTGGCCGGTCTGCTGAACTTTGCCCGCCAGGGCAATCTGTCCCTTCGGCCGCACAAGCTGCAGGACATTCTGCAAAAACTGGTGAGCGTGGTTTCGCACCAGTCGTTGTTCGAGAACATCACCGTGACCACGGATGTAGCGGATCTGCCGGCCATCGAACTGGACGACGATCAGATCTATCAGGTGTTTCTCAACCTGACGGTGAACGCGGCAGAAGCCATGCCCCAGGGAGGCACCCTGACCATTCGCTGCCGCCACCTGGTGGAACGGCATGTGGTGACGATCGAGTTTCAGGACACCGGCTGCGGCATTCCCGCGGAGAACATCAACAAGCTGTTCGTGCCGTTTTTCACCACCAAGCAGATCGGCAAAGGCACGGGATTGGGCCTGGCCATCGCCTACGGCATCATCAAGATGCACAAGGGCAATATTTACGTTAAAAGTGAACCGGGGCACGGAGCTGTTTTCACAGTCGAGTTGCCCGACCATATCAATTGAACGGATCAAGAACCACGCGGCGGATGCCATGAAAAAAAAGATTTTACTCATCGATGACGATGTCGATCTCATCGAGCTCAATAAAGCGTTGTTGACGGTGATGGGTTATGAAGTGCTTTTCGCCTACAATGGCCAGGAGGGATTGGACATGATCGCTCTGCAGGCCCCGGATCTGATCATCCTGGACGTGATGATGAACTCTCCGGGCGAGGGGTTCGAGGTGGCGCGGGCGATCAAGGAAAACCAGGACACCCGCCATATCCCGATCGTCATGCTCTCCGCCGTCAATAACGAATCGGGTTTCTCCCTGCGGGTGGGACCGGACAAGTCGTGGAATCCGGTGGATGCCTTTATCGACAAGCCGGTGCGCAAGGAGCAGTTGATTAAAACCGTACGCAATCTATTGGCCAAATAACTAACAGGAAGTGGCGATATGAATAAAAAAATTCTCATGATCGACGACGACGTGGATCTGGTCCAGCTCATCAAACCGGTGCTGGAGAAAGAGGGCTACCAGGTGGCCGCGGCCTTTGACAGCCGCGAGGGCTGGGAACTGTTCCAGAGTTATCATCCGGATGTGATTCTGATGGATCTGGCCATGGAGCATTTTGATTCGGGTTTTGTGCTCTGCCACAAGATCAAAAACAGCGAGCAGGGCAAGAGCACGCCCATCATCATGATGACCGCGGCCGGCCATGAAACCGGCATCCGTTTCTCCACGCAAACCGAAGAGGAGCGGCGATGGATCCGCGCCGACGATTATCTGGACAAACCCATCCGTCCCAAGGATCTGCTCTCCTATTTACGCGAAAAGGTTTTTCACCAGACTAATGAGCGCTGAGCCTGCGGACATACTGGTCGTCGACGATGAACTGGGGATGCGTGAAGGCATCAAACGCCTGTTCGAAGTCCAGGGTCATCATGTGGACACGGCCGCGTGCGGCACAGACGGCATCGCTCTGGGCATGCAGCGGGAATATGATATCTATTTTCTCGACCTCAAAATGCCGGACATGGACGGCGTCACGGTTCTCGACCGCATTAAAACGGTCTATCCCGAGGCCATCTGCATCATCGTAACCGCTTACGCCTCCATCGACACGGCGGTGGAGACCACGCGGCTGGGCGCCTATCAATATGTGGCCAAGCCGTTCGCCCCGGACGACATCCAGTTCGTCTTTGATCGAGCCCTGGAACGGCGCGCTTATATTCTCGAAGCGCGCCGCCTGCGCGAAGAGCGTGAACGGCGGTTGCTGGAAGTGGCGCAGGAAAAGTCGCGCATTCGCACGATCATGAACGCCATCGGCGACGGCCTGCTGGTCATCAACCAGGACGGCGAGCTGGTGCTTTTCAATCCACGGTTTTTAACCCTGCTGCGCATCAACCAGACGCTGGTGACCGGCCAGCCGATGCTGGATCTGTTGCCCGAGGCGCTTCGTGAACAGATCACCGAGATCCTGACGAAAAAGGAGAGCTTGCAGGGCATCGAACAGGAGATCGTCATTCAGCCGCCGGCCAAACTGGTGGTCATGGCCAACACCGCCTCTATTCAGGATGAGCAGGGACGGTT
>CAZKQR010000383.1:0-4257 GCA_964554965.1 uncultured Cytophagia bacterium
GCAGAGCCACCTCGCGTCCAAGACCATCGTAGACCGCCAGACGGACCGTTTGCGCAACCGGCAGAACAAAGGAGATGGTGGTAGCAGGGTTAAAAGGATTGGGATAGTTTTGCGCAAGCACAAACCCTTCCGGCTGAAAGCTTGGCTGCTCGATCGCTGAGGCGTTGAAGGCCCAGCGTCTGTCGCCAATAGGACCGCCGTCGCTACCGTAGGTGAGCAGCGGCGAACCGGCTGGAAGGGTGAAATCGCCGTTGGCCGGGTCGGCAAAGCCCGGATCTATACGGATGGTGTCTCTGACCGTATGGTTCAGCCAGGCCATTTTAGGCCGTAGCTGCCACATGCAGATGTTGGCGATAGTGGCCATGGCATCGCCCATGGTGGTCTTGATGTTGATGGCGGTCTTGGAAGTGGTTTCCCAGGAAGTCTGAGTAGAGAAAATGGAATTGGTAATAAAGATCGGTTTATCAAAAGCTACGGACGTTGCTTTTTCCGTCAGTAAAATCTCGCGCGGATCGGTCAAGCCCATGTTGTACCAGGTGGTATGGTCAATGACCATCACCGGATAGACCGTGCTGCCGCTTTCGTCATAGCCGCTGAGGCGCAGGCCATAGCTGGTGATGTTGTAGATGGTGGAATGGCTTACCAGGATATAATGAGCGCCCACATATTTGTAATGAACCAGGGTTCCGGTATCATGAACGATACAGTTGTTGACAACGGTCGTGTCGACAACGACATTGCTTTTGAGCGCGGTGCCGGCGCCGTCAAGCACGTTGCTCTTCAGGTTCTTGATCACGCAGTTCTCCAAATGAATTTTTTTCATAGTGGCGGGTTGCGCAACTTCGCCCATATAGCACCGGGCCAGACAGGAGGCCTTGGTGACGCCGTCTACCGCGCCGTCCAGTTCGAGTCCCATCAGCAGAAGGGAGCCGTTGTTGCCGACCTGAAAAAACTGGCAAGTGCCTTCGCCGGGATCGGTTAAAATTTTGACGATGGGCTTTAGTGAGCCATCGCCATCGGCGACAACAGCGATGCGCTTTTCAGCCACCGTGGCAAGGGTCTTGTTGACCGATTCGGTGTACTCGGCGCCGGGGATAAGGCGCAGAACATCTCCGTCATTGGCCGCGGCAAGAGCGGCTGAGAGCGTGCCGTCGCCCGGTGCCACATCGACATAGTTCTGGCCAAAGGCCAGACCGGCCAGAGCGATCAAGCCGGCGGCGATCCGTAGCAACTTTTTCATGACATGCCTCCTTTTCTGATTGGTTCTATTTTTCAAAAAATAAAAACGGATTCCGCATTTTCTTGTTAACAAAGCAGTGGCGTTGCGCCGGAGAGCAAAAAAATGGTTTGCGCAGGCAGACCTTCAGGCCGGCGCTGAGGAGCAGGGTCGCGCCTGCTAAAAGATGGGTGTGAATGTTGTTTTGCAGGTGAATGACGTTGAGAAGAAGAGCCCTGGCGGGCAGGATGAGGCGGACGGAGCGGGCCGTCATTGTTGAGCGATGAAAGGGGATGTGCTTGCGAATATCAAACGCCGCAATCTTGGCATTGCGTTTTAAAAAAACCGCCTGAAGCTGCTGCCGGCCTTTGTACTGCGCCAACGCGGAAAACAGAAAGGCCGGAAGGAAAAGATAGAAAGGCACCAGCCTGTTCCCTGGCAGCAAGGGTGTGCAAATGGTCATCTTCATTCGACCCCTGTCAATCTGATGACAGAAGAACATAGAGAGGGGAGGATCTCTCCCATTATGCGAAGAGAGTGCTAAAGCCCGTCGACGGACTTGGCAGGTGTTGCACCCTCAATGAGGACAACTTAAATATAACCCGTGCCATGAAGGAGAGGTAAAGATGGGACATTCAAACGTACAGGAATTGATCAACCGGGGTAAAGAGAGTCAGGCGAGCTATTAGCGACTTCCAATACCCCATTCCTTGCCAAATCCGGTACTGTCGCATCCCCTCTTTTGCGCCAATTTAGCCATGCTGACAGTGAAAAACAAGCAAATTCCCGGCATCGATATAAAGCCGGCAGCGGGGTGTGGCGCAGGAGCATCCGAGAAATATACTACGTTGTCAGAGGTTCTGTGTATGAGGACGCGTGCAAAACAGACTTTGCAGACTATTGCTTCGATTTGCGGCTAATTGACCGCAGCCGTGCATCCTGCTTGACTTGAAGGTGGGATTTCCATAAATTCCTCTACTGTTATTACAGGAGATCCTTGTCATAAATTTTATCATTAAAACTCAATTTTGTATTTTTCAATCCTACAGGTTTGAATAGAGCTGTTCAGCTGGTTACGCCACGCAAAACGCCATCACATGGATCTCGACAAGGAGGACGGTCATGAGATTTTTGAAATACTTGCTCTTCATTCTTTTTCTACAAACAACGGTTATGGGACAAACCCAGCTGCCGCGATGGGAAAAAGGCTTTCTCGACATTCATTTCATCAGCACCGGCAGGGGCAATTCCGCCTTCTATGTGATGCCGGACGGCACCACTCTTCTGGTTGATATGGGAGAGTTATCATCGAACAACGACGGCAGAGGATCACCCGCGGTTCCGGACAGCAGCCAATCCGCTGCGCAGTGGGTGGCGGATTACATTCAACAATTTCACCCTGACGGCAAAAAAGCCGCATTGGATTTCGCGCTCATCACTCATTATCACGGCGATCACATGGGTTCAGCGAGAGCGGCGCAACGTACACATGAAGAGGGCAAGTATAAATTATTTGGAATTACAGAATTGGGCTCTATCCTTACAATGCGAAAGCTGATCGATCGCGGCTATGATCATCCGCTTGATTTCAGGGAAGCGGCGAAAGAACCGCAGTCCGGCAGCATGAGGGGATTGGGTCAGTTCGAAGACTATTGGAAATTCATCGAGTACCAAAAGAAAACCAACGGACTGGCCTACGAAAAATTCCGTGTGGGATCGGTCGCTCAATTTCAATTGACCAAAAGCCGGGAGTATGCGGATTTCACCATAAAAAATCTTTTCGCCAATGGGGACGTTGCCAGCAGCTATGACACCACCGTGGCCGTCCGAAAATTCAAGAAAGGAGAACTGGTTGACGAAAACAATCTATCCTGCGGCATCAGAATTTCTTACGGAAAATTCGATTTCTACACCGGCGGCGATATACCGGGCATCGGGCATACCGGCGAAGCCGATTTTGTCAGCATGGAATCCTATGCCGCGCCGGTCATTGGCCAGGTGGATGTCGCCACGCTGAACCATCACGGCAACCGCGATTCCCAGAATGATTGTTTTGTCAGAACTCTGCAACCGCGCGTTTGGATCGGACAAAGCTGGACGGTTCGGCATCCGGGCGAGGAGGTAGTACGGCGCATTACCAGCCGCTTGGTCTATCCAGGCGAACGGGACCTTTTCACGAATTTTCTCCACCCGGCCAACCAGCTCTTTCTGGGCAGCATGGCCGAAGAGCACTATAAATCGACCTCGGGACATATTGTCCTGCGCGTGCAGGCAAAAGGCGACCAGTACGATATTTTCATCCTCGATGACAGAACGAGGGAGAGAAGTGTGATCGGACGATTTTCTTATTTATCGAGATGAGAACCAGGGAGCGTAAGACTGCTGAACGATTGCGGAGATAGTCCGCAAACGGTTCGGCTAAAGAAAAACCTCACAGCGGCCATCTTGTCGATTTCCACCCCGGTTGATCATGGACATGATCAACCATCGCTTCGAATTATCAAGCTTGCAACATCTAGCATTGCCTCGGCTGAAGAGTGAGCTCAGCCCAATACTTATCCTCGCAGGCGGGTAGGCGCACTTCGCTTTACTAAAAAGGGTGCATTCACCCTTTCCCTTTACGCGGGATTATATTTTGTTGGCTTTATCAGTTTTCCTTTATCCAGATTAACGTTTATACCAGCTCAAGCTCGTGTACTCCCACGACAGATCGAGGTAGTCCTTACGAAGGAGCGATTCGATCAAGGGATGTAAAAAGTGATACATCTCGGATAACACATCCGCGAATGGAGGTGCGGAGAGATGGGATTTGCGCAAAAATGCCACCCACTGCTCTTTCTTGATCACATCTTGCCGAAAATCCGCTGTAAATACAGCCTGTGATTCTTCCAGAGGTGTTTCCCGATGCATAAAGGTTTTCTCTATGGCCCTGCATAAAGTCGCGGCTTTAAAAGGAATCGTCCGCATTAAAAAATAAATATCATAAAAGTCTTTCATGCGGCTGGTGCGCTTTTGGTAGCTGACAATAGCCTGGAATTTTT
>CAZKQR010000384.1:0-1803 GCA_964554965.1 uncultured Cytophagia bacterium
CGACAGCAGCTGCTTCTGCCCCACTGAGAGGTTGCTGCCGCGCTCGGACAGCTCGGTCTGATATCCGTTGGCTAATTTGACGATGAAATCGTGTGCGTGCACCTCCTGTGCCGCACGAAGCACCCGGTCCATGGGAATGTTCTGATTGCCGAGCCGGATGTTGTATTCCACGGTGCCGGAAAAGATGAACACCTCCTGCAGTACCATGCGAATTCGTCGGCGCAGGTCATCCAGGGGCAGGCGACTGGTATCGACGCCATCCAGGAACACGACGCCGGCCGTGGGCTCGTACAAACGATTGATCAGGTTGATCAGCGAGGTTTTGCCTGCGCCGGTCGCGCCGACCACCGCCACCTTTTCTCCCGGTTTGATGGTGAAATTAATATCCTTGAGCACCAGATGATCCTGATGGTAGCCAAAGGAGACCTGATGAAATTGGATCTCTCCCCGGGCCGGGGGCGTCGGCACAGGTACGGCAGGACCCGGCGCCTGGATCGGCGTATCGAGCACGCCAAAGATCCGTTCGCTGGCCGCCATGGCCGATTGCAGCAGGTTGAATTTTTCCGACAGGTCGCGGATCGGCATAAAAAAGCGCTGCACATATTGTAAAAAGGCCACCAGAACGCCCAGGGTGAGCGTCTGGTCGATGATCTGCAAACCGCCATACCATAAAATCAATCCGATGCTGACGGCCATGATCAGCTCGATCACCGGATAAAAAACCGCATAATAAAAAACTGTTTTCAAGTACGCTTGCAGATGGTCCCGGTTCAGCTCATCAAAACGAGCGCTGTTTTTCGCCTCTCGGCTGAACAGCTGCACTGTGGTGATGGCGGTGATGTTCTCCTGCAGATAGCTGTTGATGCGGGCGATGCGCAGCCGCACCTGGCGGAATGAATCCCTGATGTGCGTGCGAAAAAGATAACTGGTGTAAAGGATCAGGGGCAGGACCATCAGGGTCAGCGCAGCGAGCCGCCAGTGGAACAGCATCATGGCCACGATGATGCCGATGAGGACAAAGAGATCGCCAAAGATGGTGACCACGCCGCTGGAGAGCATGTTGTTCAGCGTCTCAATATCGTTGGTAACGCGGCTGATCAGCCGGCCGACGGGATTGCGGTCAAAGTAGGAGAGGGGCAGTTTTTGCAGATGGCTGAACAGCGACATGCGCATATCATACATGATCCGCTGCCCGATGCGCTGGGTCAGCCAGGTGGTGGTGTAGGTGATGATCGCCTGCCCCACCAGCAGAAAAAGATAGAGCAGCGCGATGCGCCGCAATCCGGCCACATCGCTGTTGCGGATGTGATCATCGATGGCAATGCGGGTGAGGTAGGGCCCGGCCAGTTCGATCAGGGAGCCGGCGATCAGCACCGCAACGGCCAGGAGCACGCTCCACCGGTAGGGCCGCAAAAATCCCAGCAGCCGCCGCATCAGGCGGCGGTCATAGGCTTTGCCGAGCGTTTCCTCTTCGTGAACGGACATCAAATCTCTTCCAAAGATTGTTCCAGCAGCTGGCGCTGATAGAGCTGATAATAGACGCCCTGCGCGGCCAGCAACACTTCATGGCGGCCCTGTTCCACGATACGGCCGTTCTCCAGCACTATGATCAGATCAGCGTCGTGCACCGTGGAGATGCGGTGCGAGATGAGGATGGTGGTCCGGCCCTTGCGCACCTGCTCCAGCTCTCGCAAGATCGCCTCTTCGGTGTAGGTGTCCACCGCCGACAGCGCGTCGTCGAGGATGAGGATTCTGGGATCGCGCAAAATCGCACGGCTGATGGCCACGCGTTGCTTTTGTCCG
>CAZKQR010000384.1:1813-4255 GCA_964554965.1 uncultured Cytophagia bacterium
TTCCAGCCGTCGGGGAATTGATCCAGGTCTTTGTTGACCTGCGAGATGCGTACCGCGTCCTGGAAAGCGGATTCCGGCGCCTGGTCCTTTCCAAAGGTGATGTTTTCCGCCAGCGTGTCTGAGAACAGCATGGTCTCTTGAGTGACAAAACCGATGTGCTGCCGCAGAACCTGCAGGGGAATCCGGCGGAGATCATGACCGTCGATTCTGCAGCTGCCGGGCGGAGCGTTGTACAGCCGCGGCAGCAGGGCGGCCAGCGTGGTCTTGCCCGCGCCGGTATGGCCTACGATGGCCAGCGTCATGCCCTGCGGAATGGTCAGGGTGATGTCGCTTAAAGCCGGGGCAGTGGTTCCGGGGTATTGAAAAGTGAGATGGTCGAATTCCACCCGGCCCTTGATGCTGGTGATCGACCAGTCGGTGTTCTCATTGTCGTCAATGTCGTTCTTTTCTCTCATGATGCTGAGGATGCGCTCGCAGGAGGCCAGGCCCTCCTGCCACATGTTCAAGACCCACCCCAAAGAGATGATCGGCCAGGCGAGCATGCTCAAATACGCCATAAAGGCGACCATTCCGCCGATGGTCAACCGGCCCTGCATCACCTCTCGGCCGCTGAGAAACAAGCACGTCAGTATGGTCAATCCCAACAGGAAATCGATGGTGGACCACAGGCTGGCGCGCACGCGCACCAGCTTCATGTTGCGGCGGATGTATTCGCGGTTCAATCGCTCGAAATCGGCGATCTCGTGCGGTTCCTGAACATAGGATTTAAGGACTCGAATGCCGGAGAGGTTTTCCTGGACCTTGGCGGTGATGGAGGAGTACTGCGCCTGAATGTTCTTGAACAGGCTGTTGATCTTTTTAACCTGATGTCGGACGATGACCGCCACAACGGGCATGGGCAACAACGACCAGGCGGTCACCCTGGGCGACAGGGTCAACAACATGGTCAGCGAAAACAGCGACAGGGTGATGGTGTTCATCATGTACATGACGCCGGGCCCCATCATGGTGCGCACGGCCTCGATGTCGTTGGTGGCGCGCGCCATCAGATCGCCGGTCTTGTGCTGCTGAAAAAATAGAGCCGGCAGAGTCTGCAGATGGTTAAAATACTCGTTGCGGATCCGGTACTCGATCTCACGCGAAAGGCCGATGAGGATGTTGCGCATCAGATAGCGGAACAGTCCATGGACCGCGGCCACCACAACGCTGATGAGCGCCACCAGCATTAAAAAATGCGGCAGAGAAAACATCGAGGCCCAGTGCAGCAGCCAGTTCGGTAACCGGGCAGCGGAGAGGCCCCCTAACTGATATTCCAGGTATTCGATGGCGTAACGCAATACCCAAGGGGTTCCCACCTGCCACACATTGGTCAGCAGGACAAAGAGAAGACCGAGCAGCCAGCGGTTTTTATAACGCAGGAAATAGGCAAGGACAAATTGTCTGGAAGTTTGAATCTCGGCCACCGGGGACGGCATACACAGCTCTTTCGCTCTAGTCGTTGGTTAATATAGCGAATGGCAACGAGATATTCAAGTGTTTGCTTGCAGGGCGTTCGGACGGGGATCAATCGTACAAAAAATTGTAGCGCTCTTTTTCCTTGCGCAGTCCCTGGCGGATGAGCCGCTCCACCCAGGGTGAGGCGGGCGGTAGAGGGTGAACACCGAGCCGTTCGATCATTTTTTGCAGAACCCAGCCGGCATAGCGCGGCGAAGAGATGCCCTGGCGGGTCAATTGGCGGTACAGCTGATGGAGGCGGAGCAAGCCCTGGCGCAGGTAACGGATCGCCTCATCCACTCGGCCTTCTTCCAGGCTGATCATGGCCAACGCGCGATAATACAAAAGCTGGACTTCAGGCTGATGCCGCAGGAAGGAGAGCTGAATCGCAGGATCGGCAAAGCAGTGACTGCCCAGTCCCAGCAGCTGCGAATTGTGCCGCGCATCCTGCGCCGCTCGATGGTGCCGGCGAACGTGAAACAGGGCCAGGTTGCGGGTGAAATAGAGAATGAACTCTTGTTTCAGCAGCAGGATGGTCTCCTCGTCCTGGCTGGGCTGAGAAGCCTTTTGGCGGATAGAATGGTTTTGCGCGCTGTAATAGTCAAAATAAGAGTCATAGCCCAGCGGACGAAAGCCGTCGGGTCTGCCGGCGAGTCCGATGTGCAGGGTGCCGCTGCGCATGGCAATCTGCAGCTTTTCCTCGTGCAGGTGATCTTGAAACAGGGTGACCCGCATGTCTCCCGCTGCCTCGAGCCAAAACCTCAGAATGGGTCCGATATCAAAGGGCAATCCGTATTCCTCCATGCGTTCGTTAAGCTGTGATTGTCACAGCAAGAATGGTACCAGGGCAAGACCGATGGCGTGCCCCGTCATCGACGCATGTAAAATAGAAGATTATAAAGAAACAATGCGGGGCATCCTTGCGGTGAGCAGGTCCAGGGTGTATCG
>CAZKQR010000385.1:0-4231 GCA_964554965.1 uncultured Cytophagia bacterium
GGAGTTGGGTCCCTATGACACGTATCGTCAAATGGCGGCATCGAGTTGGTAATAACCCATCATCGCCGGCCAGCGGCGATTCAGTCTGTGAAAATGGTAAAGGATCACATGGAAGCGTTGCAAAAAAGTGCCAGAGAGGCCTTGGAGAACCACCGGGCGGAGGTGATCATCGGTTTCAGCGAAGGCTCCGGTGGGCGAATGCGGCCGATCTTTGTGCAAAATCCCGCAGAGACGGATAAACTGACCTGGAATGATCGATGCACCCAGAACTTGGCCGTTTATATCGCCAAACCTGAAGTGCAGAAACTGGGCAAACCTGCGTTGGTGGCGCCGTTGCCGGTTCTACGCGCAGTGCTGCAACTGGCGTCTGAGAATCAGATCAAAGAGGGCGATCTGCTGGTGTTGGCCCCATCGGCCGGACAGGTGATCGAGCTCTCGCAATTCAGCGAGATGGAAGAGTTTGTCGCCAAGGCGCCTCCGGACGCTGCCTCTAAAGACCAGGAGGCCATCGAGCGGCTGGAAAAAATGACGCCGCAGGAACGCTGGCAGTATTGGCAGAGCGAACTGACGCGTTGCTTCAAATGTTATGCCTGCCGGGCCGCCTGTCCGATGTGCTATTGTTCGCGTTGTACGGTAGAGTGCAATCAGCCGCAGTGGATACCGGTCCCGGCGCACCCGCTGGGAAATTGGGAATGGCATTTGATGCGGGCCATGCATCTGGCCGGCCGCTGCGTCTCCTGTGGCGCTTGTGGCGATGCCTGTCCGTTGGACATCCCCATTCATCTGTTGACCATGAAAGTCGAAGCGGATATCCATCGCGAGTTCGGCATTCAGGCCGGGATGAAGGTCCAAAATGAGCATGCCCTGTCCTCTTTTAAAGTTCAGGATAAAGAGAATTTTATCATCTAGGAAAAGATCATGCAGAAACGATCCATCCGCCGAACGCAGATCAATGCCCTGCTGGAAAAAGTACAATCTTTGCATCAGCTCGTCTATGCACCGCAAAGTCTGGGAAACCAGGTCGATTTTGCCCTATTAGGCGATCTGCAGAACCTGACGCTGGACCACATTCAAACGGTGCGCTCAGCCAAGGCTGCTTTGTTTCCGCCGGTGGAAGAGCTGCTGCGCTATCAGCGGGTGGAGCTGCGCCTTGAGCTGCTGGACCGCGACCTGACGAACCTGCCGGCGCAGGTGTTGTTCGGAACGCGTCCCTGTGATGCGGCGGCGATCGCTCCCTTGGCCGCGGTTTTCACCACAGATGGCCAGGATGCGATCTTTGCCAGGCGGCTGGAGCAGACCACGGTCATCAGCGTGAGCTGCGAACGATCGGACGACGACTGTTTTTGCACCTCTGTCGGCGTCGGCCCTGGCGATTCCCGCGGCAGCGACATTTTATTGACCCGGCTGAAGGACGATGAGTTTCTTGCCGAGATTCTAACCGCTAAAGGAGAAGCGCTGCTGCAACTGGCCCCGGAACTCTTTGGCCCGGAACCGGCTGAAAGCAAAGAGGCCCATCTGGCCAAGGTGGAAAAGCGGTTTGACTGGGAAGCCCTGCATGGCAAATTGGCCGGCGCCTTTGACCACCCCTTTTGGCTGCGAACCTCCCTGGCCTGTCTGGGGTGCGGCGCTTGCGCCTACGTCTGTCCCATCTGCTCGTGTTTTGACATTCAGGATGAAGGATTGCAGAAAAAGGGGCGGCGGGTACGCAGTTGGGATTCTTGCGGACTGGCGTTGTTCACTCTGCACGCCTCGGGCCATAATCCCCGCTCCATTCAGAGCCATCGCTGGCGCCAGCGCATTCTGCACAAATTTTCCTACATGCCGGATCAACTGCAGCAGCTGGGCTGCGTCGGCTGTGGCCGCTGCTCCAGAGGGTGTCCGGTTGATATGAACCTGATTGAACAAGTAAAACAATTTTTATCTGCGTAAAGAGGGTCGCTCTGTGAACAGTTCATTCATCAAGGCGCCCACGACCCGTTTGGAGGAAACAGCGGATGACGTCGTTCAGTAACCTCTACAAGCCCTATCTGTTGCGTGTGGACCGGATCACCGAGGAGGCGCCGGGTGTCAGGACCTTCCGGCTGACGTTCACCGATGAGCAGGAAAAGGAACGGTTCCATTTCAAGGCCGGACAATTCGGTGAATACTCTGTTTTTGGCGAAGGGGAGTGCACTTTCTGCATCGCCTCTTCACCGACGCGAGCGGATTATATCGAATGCACCTTCAGGCAGATGGGACGGGTGACCTCCGCTCTGATGAATCTCGAACAGGGTGACACCATCGGTTTTCGCGGGCCTTATGGAAATGTGTTTCCTCTGGATGCCTGGCAGGGAAAAAGCCTGCTGTTCATCGCCGGCGGCATCGCGCTGCCACCCATGCGCTGCGTCATTTGGAATGCCTTGGACTGCCGTGACCGGTTTAAGGATATCACCATCCTCTACGGCGCGCGAACGGTGTCGGATCTCGTCTACAAGCATGAACTGCAGGAGTGGCAGGCTCGGCCCGATGTCAAGCTGGTGACCACGGTGGATCCCGGCGGCGAGACGCCGGACTGGAAGGGGGAGGTCGGATTTGTCCCTACGGTTTTGGAAAAGATGGCGCCTAGCGCCGACAACACCATTGCGATCGTCTGCGGTCCGCCGGTGATGATCAAATTCACCTTTCCGGTCTTGACCCAGCTGGGATTTGAACCGGACCAAATCTATACCACTCTGGAAAATCGTATGAAATGCGGTGTCGGAAAATGCGGACGCTGCAATGTGGGCAAGCTGTACGTCTGCAAAGACGGTCCGGTTTTCACCTATGCTCAATTGAAAGAGATGCCTGCGGAGTATTGACCAGGTTATCACCGTTGTTTGATGAAATGAAAAGAGGCTGCCGCTAGGTTAACGGCAGCCTCTTTTTTGTAAGGACGGACGGAATATTTTTTACCGGACGGTTTTTCCTACTTGACCATCATCAACTTGATGGTGCGGATCTGCGTTTTACCCGAAAGCCGGCAGAGGTAGATGCCGCTGGGCATTGGAGACCCGGACGCGTCGGCGCCATCCCAGATAACCTGATGGCGGCCGGCCGGCATGGTCGCATTGACCAGCACGTTGACCGTGCGACCACTCAAATCGTAAATCACCATCTGAACGGTCTCCTGTTCAGGCAGAATGAATCCGATGGTGGTGGAGGGATTGAACGGATTCGGATAATTTTGCTCCAGAGTAAATGTCTCCGGCGCTGCGGCCTCCGGCTCCGCTGCAAACGCATCGACGGTTTTTTCCAGACGCGCGGATTTGGTGTACAGAGCCTTGAACTCTACCAATTGCCGCCACGCCTGATTGGTGGTGTACGGCGCGTGGATCACCAGCTTTAAATAGTTGGCTTGAATTTCGCCGGCCAACCGGTAGTAAGTAAGCTCACCCTCCACGCGTTTTTGCCGCTGAATTTTAGCAACAGAGGTGTAGCTGACGCCGTCCAGGGAGGCCAGGATCTCTATTTGCGTCGCCCAACGATTGGGCGTGTACGCGTCTCCGGCGCCGTTGTCCGTCTGAATGGCAACCGCATTCAGAGTTGCTGTGTTCTGTAGGGAGAACACAGCCCAGGCAGGATCTCGGTAGTTGTTGCCGGCATCACTGCCGCGTGCGGTCACCGTTCCATCCCATCCATCCAGATCCCCATCCACCGCATTAGTCCAATCCTGGTCGTTCCAGCAGTTGCTTCCCTGGCCGGTGAAGGTCAGAGTGAATTCCCTCTCCTGCTGAACCTGGGCGATGGCCTCTTTCAATGTGGCCTCCGCGCCCTCATAATCTTTGGCCAACAGCTGCGTGATGGCATAATCGACTTTATCCGAATCGGCCATGGCTTGCCGCGCTTTGAGCACCCAACGCGTCAGATCGATGGCGATGGGCAGATGCTCGGCATTTTCACACAGGTTCTCCTGTTTGAGCATGTACAGCGTTGTATCCGGCATCTGATCCATCAGATCATCGCTGGATTCGGCCACCACGGTGGGTCCGTCGTTTTCCACGAACGAATAAAAGTTGTAGCCCCAGAACAGCTTGATGCAGGTGGGATGCCGGCGGGCAAATTCCCAGGTGCGCAGGAAGAACGCCAAGCGCTGCTCCGGGCTGGCATTTTGACCCAGGGTGAACACGGTGTTGATCCGCGCCACAGCGGAATCGACAAATTTCTGCAGATGCTGCATGAGCAGCTCTGCATCCTGCTCCGGCACGCCGGTGAA
>CAZKQR010000386.1:0-4208 GCA_964554965.1 uncultured Cytophagia bacterium
TCCGGACAGCAACATATCGGCCCAACGGGCCAAAGAATTTGAAAAAACCTATAACCAACCGGTTAAGACCGAACAGGACTTGCGCCGGGTGTTCGATGATAAAGAGATCGATGCGGTTACCATCGCCACACCGAATCACTGGCATGCTCTGGCAGCCATTTGGGCTTGCCAGGCCGGCAAAGACGTATATGTGGAAAAACCGGGCACTCATAACCTTTGGGAAGGCCGCAAACTGATCGAAGCCGCCGCCAAATACAACCGCATCGTCCAGAACGGCGTTCAACTGCGCAGCTCTGCGGCCATTCAGGAGGCGATCGGCCATCTGCGCAAAGGCACTATCGGCCAGGTTTATATGGCGCGCGGTCTGGTGTTCCGCTGGCGTCCGGATATCGGCATCAAACCCGATGAACCGGTGCCGCCGGGTCTGGACTATGATCTCTGGTTGGGCCCTGCCCGCTACCGCCCCTTTTCCCGCAATCATGTCCATTACAACTGGCACTGGACCTGGGAATTCGGCAACGGCGATGTGGGCAATCAGGGCATTCATGAGACCGATCTGTGCCTGTGGGGGCTGGATGTCGGGCTGCCGAACGTCATCACCGCCATGGGCGGCAAGTTCACCTTCAACGATGCCAAAGAGACGCCGGAGGTGTTGACCACGCTCTACCATTATCCGGAAGAGAAAAAACTGATCCAGTTCGAGGTCCGGCACTGGTGCACCAACGCCGAGGACGGCGCAACGGTGGGCAATATCTTTTACGGCACCGAAGGATACCTGGTGGTCAAAGGGTATAGTGAATATGAGATCTTTTTAGGCAAAGACCGCGAACCCGGGCCGAAAAACAACGCCGGTGGCGACCATTATGCCAATTTTATCGCCGCGATGCGGGCGCGCGACCCAAAGATTCAAAATGGACCTGTGGAGACGGTGCATCTCTCCTCAGCGCTGGCCCATCTGGGGAACATCTCTTACCGGCTTGGCCGCACGTTGAAATTCGATCCCAAGAAGGAAAAGTTCATCGGCGACAAAGATGCGAATAAACTGCTCAAGAGAAAATATCGTAAACCTTATGTAATTCCCGATAAAGTATGACCATTCGCGCCGGCTGCGGCTGAAAACAGCTCAGCCGGCGTTTCATAACTGCTGCCGTCAGTTCAGGGGACACTGCTCCACCATCCTTGCCCATGCTCCCGCCCCTATGTTGTCATTAAAAAACATTTATTTACTTGACTTTTCTGCAAAAAGTCGTTAATTTACTTCAAAGTTGAGCATTAGAACCTTGAGGTGGGAAAAAGGGAGATCCGGTGGCATGAAGATTTTAATAGCTCACTCCAGCACATCCTACATTGATGCGACACGGGAGTTCCTCAATGCACGAGGCGAAGAGTACCAGGCGCAGGGTGTGTCCACGTTTCAGGAGTGTCTTGATCAAGCGATCCAATACGATGTTCTATTGCTCGACAGTGATCTGTTCAAGTATGATGTGGAGGGGGCGTTAAAACAGCTCTCTCAGTTGGCCCGACACGTTCCCATTGTGGTGATGATGGAGGACAATGAGACGGACCTGGCCATCAAACTCAAAAACGCCGGTGTTTTTTCCGGCATTTTCAAGCGCAAAGGGTATCTCTCCTTTCTCCCCGCCCATTTTAATGAAGCCTACAAATACAAACAGACCAAATTGACCCCGGTGGTTAAGCCGAGCCCTACGGCCGCACCGCCCGCTCCGGTGGAGCCGCTGCGCACGGTGGTGGAACCGATGCGATCCCGGTCAGCCGAGGAGGGGTATTTTATCTGCGATCGTCGCGGTCGTTTTCTCTCGGCCAGCAAACCGGTGTACGGTCTGGTCAAATATACCGAGGATGAAATTCTCGAACTGTCCATCAGCGATCTGCTCTCCAACGATGATGAGAGCATGTTGTTCCATGCCATCGTCGAGCCGGCCGAGGTTTCCAGTCTGCCGATCCAATTGGCATTGGAGCTGGTGGACAAGACCGGGGACAAGCATCCGGTTGAATTAAAGCTCAAGGTGTTGTACGACGAATCCACCGGCAAGCAGATCATCGGATTCCGCGGCGTGCTCTGCCCGCTGGTGGAGGAAAAAGTGGATGTGCCGGCTCTCGCGCTGGAGGACCGGGTGGACCAACAGCTGATGGTCAATCACCTGGTCGAGGTGGTGCAGCTCGGATATCAGGAACCCATCCATCTGCTGCTGAAACGCATCGCCGAAGTGGCGGGCGAGGTTTTTCGTTTTCGCAAATCCACTCTGGCGTTGTTGGATCGCCGCCGCAAGGCCTATATCAAACACGCCATGGTCGGTTACACCGCTTTGGAAGCTCAGGGCGGTGAAAAACGCGTCGAGGTGCCGGCGGATGTCATCGACCATCTTTTCAGCGATCACGGCAAGATTAAAGTGATCTACCATGATCAGGAGGATCTGGAGCTGCGTGAACTCGCAGGGTCTGATCTGCTCGAACGGCGTGAACAGCGCCGGCCATTGGAGACGAAATGGCACAAGCGGGATCTGGTGCTGCTCAAGCTGGCGGATTACAAGGGGCATGTCTTTGGCTACATCTCGCTCGAAGATCCGCTGGATGAGGTGATTCCGACCAAAGCGACTTTTCGCAATCTGGAGATTTTCAGTCAACTCACTTCGCTCGCCATCGAGAATTATTATCGCTTTTCCAATCTGGAAAAACGCAACCGCCGGTTAAAGCAGGTGCTGGTCACCAGCAACATCTTTAAGCTCTACCTCAGTCTGAACGAGCTGCTCAAAGAGGTGGTCTGGTCGATCAAATTTTCCCTCGAGTTCAATCTGGTTTCGCTCATTCTGATCAGCAAGAAGAGCGGACAGCTGGAGACCAAAGCGGTCGCCTGCGACGATAAGATCAAGCTCCTGCAGGTGGGCGAGCTGAAATACGATCTCAAGGAATACGGCGAGCTGCTCAAAGACCAATACAAACGCGGCAAGTCCTATCTGGTGACCAAGGAAGAGCCGGTGCTCAAGCATTTCAAGCAGATCTATTACGGAACCCACAGCAACGGCCATTATACCGACGGTTGGCCCCACTATGCGCTGCTGCTGGTGCCGATCAAATCACGGGAAGGAAAGATCATCGGCTTCATCATGGTCGACGATCCGCAGGATTGCCGCCTGCCCAATACAGAGAGCATGAACATTCTGGAGATTTTAGCCAACCAGGTGGCGATCGCCATCGACAATCGTATGTTGTATGTTCAAGCCAAGGAACAGGTGCAGCAGTCCCTGCCGGAAGCGGAAAAACCGGTGGACAAAAAAGAGGGCGAGCCTGAGGAGGAGGACAAGGGGGACGCCATGAATCCGGGAAGCCTGAAACGGCTGGTTGATCGCTTCTTGCGTTAGGCTCGTTCCATTCTTTTTTCGTTTTGTTAACAGGATGACCGCGATCCCGGAAGTGGGGGTTCGCGGTTTTTTTTCTTTCTACGCAGGCGGCCAGCGTCTGCAGCGAGGCGACATTCAAGGTTATGGCTACCCGCTCTATTATGAACCGAAGAAAATTTTTTCAATCCGCCGGCGTTCTAGCGGCCGCCTGGCCGGTCCGGGGGGCTGTGCAGCCGCCGGCCGAGGCCAGGGTGGTGTTGGCAACCGCAGAAGGGGTGCGCAACGGGAACCGATCGGTTCTCTCCGCGCCGGTGCTGCGGCTGCTGGATTCGGCCATGGAAAACTATTTTCAGGTCAAAGCCGATCAGGCGTGGAAATCTCTGGTCCGGCCTGAGGATGTGGTGGGTTTAAAAATCAACACGCTTGCCGGACGCGGCCTGTCCACGCATCCGGAACTGGTGCAGGCGGTGTGCGAACGGCTGCAGGAGGCCGGGGTGGCTGCGAGCCGGATCATCATCTGGGATCGGCTGAATCGGGATCTGGAACGGGGCGGCTACAAGATCTCCACGTCAGGCTCATCGCCGCGCTGTTACGGCAATGACGTGTGCGGTTATACACAGCAGCTGTACGAGTTCGGTTCCGCGGCCAGCCGTATTTCTCGCCTGGTGGTTGAAACCTGCACTGTGCTGATCAACCTGCCGATCCTGAAGGACCACGGCATAGTAGGCGCCAGCGCGGGGCTGAAGAATTTCTTCGGCGCCATCGACAATCCCAACAAATACCATGATGCGGTGGGCGATCCTTATGTGGCGGATGTGAACAGTCTGGAGCCGATCCGGCGCAAACACC
>CAZKQR010000387.1:0-1567 GCA_964554965.1 uncultured Cytophagia bacterium
GCCGGAATTCCCCACGAAACGATTCAGGAGCAGCCGCTCAGCAACGATCCCTATGTGCGCTTTGTGCTCGCAACGTTCACCTATCTTTTGGATCGATCCCAGGTCGGCCTGAAGGCGGTTGCGGGATTTTTTCTTCACGATGAAGTTGAAATTCTTCATTGGCTCGAAGGGCAAACCGAACCGGCCAACGACCGCGCGCTTTTTCCCGGGTCAACGGCCTGGGATCGCTTCACACGCTTTCGCCGGGCAGCAGCCGGCTGGTCCGCTGAAAGCACGGTCCCACAGCTGCTGGCCTTGATCCGCCAATGGTCCCCGGTGGCAGCGGAACAAGAGAGCATTTTTAAAAAACTGGAAACCTTCGCCGCCGGCTTTGAAAACCGGCTGCAGGCTTTTTGCGATGCGCTGTTGCTGCAGAAAGGCATGGATGAGTGGGATCCGCGGGCCGATCGAGTGCGCATCCTGACCATGCATGCGGCCAAAGGACTCGAGTTTCCGGTGGTCTTTATCATCGGCTGTGAAGAGGGCATCATCCCCTTTTCCTTTGGCGCCAAAGCCCTGGAAGTGGAAGAGGAAAAGCGGCTGTTCTATGTCGCCATGACACGCAGCAAACGGCATTTGTATCTCAGCTGGGCGCAATCGCGATGGCTGCAGGGTCAGCGCCACGTTCAATCTCCTTCGCGTTTTCTCAGCGCCATCTCGGATAAATTGCTGCAACGCCGCAAAGAGGAGAAAAAAACCAAAAAAGGCGCAGGACAGATGAAGCTGTTCTAATCCGCTGCCGCCGTTTTCACCTGCGATGAAAAACGGTCATTCGACAACAGCCCTCAGGGCATTTGATCCGGACCAGCCGGCAAAGAGAGAACAAACACATGACTCACCCCCTCATCGATCTCCGCAGTGATACAGTGACCCAACCCACCGGGGCCATGCGCCGGGCCATGATGAAAGCGCAAGTGGGCGACGACGTATTCGGCGAAGACCCCACAGTCAACGCCCTGCAACAGCGGATGGCCGCGCTGTTCGGCAAAGAGGCGGCGCTTTTCGTCTCCAGCGGCACCATGGGAAACCAGCTCGCCATCAAATGCCATACGCTGCCGGGACAGGAGGTGATCTGTGAAAAGGATTCCCATCCCTTCAACTATGAGGCCGGCGGACCGGCTTTTCTCTCCGGAGTGCAGATGCGGCCGCTAGCCGGCCAGCGGGGCGTACTCAGCATCAAGGAGCTGCAGGCCAGCGTGCGCGCCCACGACCACCACTTCCCGCCGACCAGTCTGGTGCTGATCGAGAACACGCACAACCGCGCCGGCGGCGCCATCGTTCCGCTGGAGAACATGCAACAGATTTACCGCTTTACCCGAAAACACCGCCTGGCGCTGCACCTGGATGGCGCCAGGTTGTGGAACGCCCATGTGGCCACCGGCATCCCGTTGGCCGAATATGGCCGCTGGTGCGACTCGCTGACCGTCTGCTTGTCCAAAGGACTGGGCGCACCGGCGGGATCCGTGCTGATGGGGAGCCGGGAATTTATCGATCAAGCTCATCGTTATCGTAAAATGTGGGGCGGCGG
>CAZKQR010000387.1:1667-4201 GCA_964554965.1 uncultured Cytophagia bacterium
GCCATCGCGGTGAACCCCGGGCGGATCAGAATGGTGACCCACCTCGGCGTCTCCAGCCAGGACATAGACCGGGCAGCCGCGATAGTGGAAAAATCTATCAACCAATTGATAAATAAGAAATAATGCCATCAATTTTCACTGTATACCTTTTTCCATCAGGCGCCCGGCCGCAGAACGGGTCCATCGGTAACCATTTGACATTCATCCTAATATTTCGTAAATTATAAGCTGAGTCATTGTGCCCATTGACCATTGGTGAAAACGAAGAAGGTGGGATGACCAAAAAGAAGAAACGAAAACAGTCCGAAACCCGCACCAAAGAATCCATCGAAAAGTATCTCGAGGAGATCGGCGGTTTTTCACCGTTGCCTCCAGAGGAAGAGATCGCGCTTGCGCGCAGAATCCGCAAGGGAGAAGAGGAAGCCCTGGACCGGCTTGTTAAAGCCAATTTACGCTTTGTGATCAGCGTAGCCAAAGAATATCAAGGGCAGGGTCTACCGCTCCAGGATCTGATCAGCGAAGGCAATCTCGGCTTGATCAAAGCCGCACAGCGGTTTGATGAAACGCGTGGATTCAAGTTCATCTCCTACGCCGTATGGTGGATCCGTCAATCCATCCTGCAGGCTCTGGCAGAGCAGTCGCGGGTCGTCCGTCTGCCGCTGAATCGGGTGGGCGCCATCAACAAAGTTGGCCGAGCCCTTGAAGCGCTGGAAAAAGAGTACGGCCGCGAACCGAGCATGGATGAGATTGCAGACCGGATGGAGATGAGTTCGTTTGAGGTGGCGGATGTGCTCAAAACCTCTGCGCGCCATCTCTCTCTGGACGAGCCCTTCAAGGAGGACGAAGGGAACAGCCTGCTGGATGTTCTGGAGAGCGATCGTTACGATCCACCGGATGGACAGCTGATGCGCAGTTCGCTGCGCGAGGAGATCGAAAAGGTTCTCGGCACACTGAAATCGCGCGAAGCGGAAATCGTCAAACTCTACTTTGGGCTTGACGGAGATCGTCCTCTCACCCTGGAGGAGATCGGTGAATACTTTGCTCTGACGCGGGAACGCGTTCGACAGATCAAAGAAAAAGCTTTGCGTCGGCTGCGGCATCGCTCCCGTTTGGAGCCGTTGCGAAAATATTTAGGGTAAATGAAAAAGCCCTTGCTGAGCAAGGGCTTTTTTTTATTCTTAGGCTGTGTGGCTCACCCTTTGCCGCCCGGTGAAAGAGTGCGGCCGAGTAGCACACAGACGCTTTGAATCAATGGTTGTGACCGCAGCCGCTGCAGCCATGCCCGCCGTCGCAGCCATGCTCCTGCTCCTGCTCCTGCTTGGCAATGTCCGCACGCACCTGCTCCATGTCCAGTTTCTTCACCTGATCGATCAGATTCTCCAGAGCGGCCTCAGACGCGGCGCCCGCTTCGCGATACAACAGAATGCCTTCGCGGAAAATAGCCAGCGTGGGGATGGCCTGTATGCCGAACATGCCAGCCAGCTCCTGTTCCGCCTCAGTGTCCACCTTCACAAAAGCGATATCCGTATGCTTTTCCGACACTTTTTCAAAAACCGGGCCAAAGGTCTTGCAGGGCCCACACCAGGATGCCCAAAAGTCGATGAGGACCATGTCGTTGGTCTCCAGAGTGGTCTGCAGATTTTCCATGGTGAGGTTGCTTGTCGCCATGTGCGTTCCTTTCAAATTAACAAATGGGTTCTTTCCTGATTAATCGTTTATTGTATGCGCACATGCGATCGGCTTGAGCGAAGCGCTTGCCGCAGGTGATTGTCAGGTTTGCCGCTTGAGTGGTGGCCGTCAGACTGTTTGTACAACGCTAAACAGATTCCGACATTTTGGATTAGATGGCGCAACCGTGTAAAGGATTCGAACAAACTCTTTAAACTTTGCGGCTGCCGGGCTTAATCACCGCCAGACCCTGCTTGCAGAGCGGGCATTCTTCCGGCGGATAGGTGATCACATCCATTTCCAGGGCGGCGAAAAACGGCACTGAAAACAGAGCCCGTCCGGCGCTGCGGTCCACCAGAAAGGCTGCGCCTTTGACCTTGCCGCCGGCCTGCTGGGCCAGATGGATCACCTCTTTCACCGACCCGCCGGTGGTCACCACATCCTCTACCGCCAGCACCGACTCCCCCTCACGGATCTCAAAGCCGCGGCGAAGGGTCATGACGTTCTCTTCGCGCTCGGCAAACACCGCGCGGCACCCCAGCAGCCGTGCCACCTCCTGCCCCACCACAATGCCGCCGATGGCCGGCGAAACGACCACCTCGATGCCATCCGGCCGAAAGCGCTCAGCGATCTCCCGGCAAAAGAGCTCGGCATAGCGGGGATATTGCAGCACTTTGGCGCACTGAAAATAATTCGGACTGTGCAGCCCTGAGGTAAGGCGAAAATGGCCTTCCAGCAGAGCGCCGGTGGATCTGAATATCTGCAGCGCCTGTTCCTTATCCACAGACAACCTCCCGTTGATTTCAGTTTACAATAATTTGTGTTACCGTGATCGACCGATGGTGATTCGACCATTGCATAGGCTG
>CAZKQR010000388.1:0-4189 GCA_964554965.1 uncultured Cytophagia bacterium
TTGTTCTCATACGAGACGAGATCGTTCCCACGGATATTCAATACAGCGGATGGGTCACGCCGGGCGTTGGTCTGATCAAGCTGACCCGGTTTAATCGCGGCGCCGACAAGCAGATCGCCGAATCGGTGCAAAAGCTCATCGATCAGGGCTTGCAGGGTTTGATCCTCGACCTGCGCGGCAATCCCGGCGGCCTGCTGGATCAGGCCGTGGCTGTGGCCGATCTGTTTGTGGCCAAGAACGAGCTGATCGTCTATACCGAGGGCCGGGGGGAGTACAAACGGCAGGAATTCCGCGCGCAAAAGGATCCACTGCTGGGTCAGACGCCCCTGATCGTTCTGGTGGACGGCTACAGCGCCTCTGCCTCGGAGATCGTGGCCGGGGCCATCCAGGATCTGGACCGCGGCGTGATTCTGGGCACCTCCAGCTTCGGCAAAGGGCTGGTGCAGACGGTCATCCCTCTGGATCGCCGCGGTGAACAGCAGCTCAAGCTGACCACCGCGCAGTATTTCATGCCCAGCGGCCGCGGCATTCAAAAACCGGAGGTTTTTGAACACGGCCCTCTTTCGGTTTTCTCCAAGGATCGCAATGACGCGGCGATCGCGACGGAGGACGATGGGGAGGAGTCCGGTGAGGAGCCGGCGCCCGCTGCCAACGACACCAGCAAGGCGCAGACCAAAGCGACGGTCTACTATACCAAGAACAAGCGGCAGGTTCTGGGCGGCGGCGGCATCAAGCCGGATGTGGAAGTCAAGAACCCGGAGTACACCCGCTATGAACTGGAGCTGTTCCGCCGTTCGATCTTTTTCAATTTCAGTCTCGATTATGTGGCGGCGCACCCGGATTTGAAAAAGGATTTCAAAGTCGATGAGTCGGTATGGGCCGAGTTTGAGGCGTTTCTGCGCGACAAGAAATTTTCCTATCATCCGGACGGCTGGGATCAACTGAGCAGGCTGGAAACCACGGCCAGGGAACGGGGCTATCTGGAGCAGATGCAGAAATCTCTCGATGCGGTCAAGGCTGAATTCGATCTGGTCCGCGTCGCTGAAAAAGAGAAATCGCGGTCCCGGGTGGCGACCTATATTCAGAGCGAGATCATGGCCAAGGTGTTCGGCCGTGACGCGTATAACGAAGCGCTTTTTGCCGGCGATGAACCTCTGCAGGCCGCGGTGCGGCTTTTGCAGAATGCCGATGAGTATCATCGGATTTTGAACATCAAGGCGGTGGCCAAGAATAGAATCGGCGCCGCCGGCGACTGATTTTCCTGCAGCATGATGAAAATAACTATCCAAGGAGGCGTTATGGCAAAACAAAAGAAATATGTGTACAGCTTCGGCGGCGGTAAAGCAGAAGGCCGCGCTGAGATGAAAGAACTGCTGGGCGGCAAGGGCGCCAACCTCGCTGAAATGGCGAATTTGAAAATACCGGTGCCGGCCGGTTTTACCATCACCACCGAGGTCTGCACGTATTATTATCACAACAAGAAAAAATACCCGGCTGAGCTGAAATCGGCGGTCAAAGAGGCGATGAAAAAAGTCGAGACCGTCATGAAAAGCAAGTTCGGCGACCCGGTGAACCCCCTGCTGGTTTCCGTGCGCTCCGGCGCCCGCAGCTCCATGCCGGGCATGATGGAGACCGTGTTGAACGTCGGCCTCACCAGCAAAACCATTCCCGGCCTGGTGAAAAAGACCAACAACGAACGTTTTGTCTATGACGCCTATCGCCGTCTGATCATGATGTATTCCGACGTGGTCATGGAAAAAGCGGCGGGCATCGAACCGGCGGAGGGCAAAGGCATCCGCGTGCAACTGGAACATGCCATGCAGGCCGTCAAGAACGCCAAGGGCTACACCCAGGACACGGACATGACCGCTGATGATCTCAAGGTTCTGGTGGAAACCTTCAAGGCCAAAGTGCTTGAAGTGCTGGGCCGTCCGTTCCCGGATGATGCCATGGATCAGCTGTGGGGCGGGATCGGCGCTGTGTTCTCCAGCTGGAACGGCAAGCGCGCGGTGGCCTATCGCCGCATCGAAGGCATTCCGGATGAATGGGGTACTGCCGTGAACGTTCAGGCCATGGTGTTCGGCAACATGGGCGACAGCAGCGCCACGGGTGTGGCGTTTACCCGCAACCCGGCCACCGGCGAGAACAAGTTCTACGGCGAGTGGCTGATCAACGCGCAAGGCGAAGACGTGGTCGCCGGCATCCGTACTCCGGCGCCCTTGAATGAGGCCACCAAAAACGAACAGAACAAGCACATGGCGTCGCTGGAAAAAGCCATGGCCTCCACCTACAAAGAGCTGGACAAAATCCGCACGCGCCTGGAGAAGCATTATCACGATATGCTCGACATCGAGTTCACCATCCAGGAAGGCATTCTGTGGATGTTGCAGTGCCGCGTCGGCAAACGCACCGGCACCGCGGCCCTGAACATGGCCATGGATATGATGAAAGAAAAGCTGATCTCCGACAAGGACGCGGTTCTGCGCCTGTCCCCGTCTCAGCTGGATGAACTGCTGCACCCGATCGTCGATCCGGCGGCTGAGAAATCCGCTGCCGTGATCGCCAAGGGTTTGCCGGCCGGTCCCGGCGGCGCTTTCGGTCAGATCGTGTTCACCGCGGCCGATGCCGTGGAATGGGCCAAGCAGGGCAAAAGAGTTCTGCTGGTGCGTGAAGAGACCAATCCGGAAGATGTGGAAGGCATGCGCGCCGCTCAGGGCATTCTGACCGGCCGTGGCGGCATGACCTCGCACGCGGCGCTGGTGGCACGCGGCTGGGGTAAATGCTGCATCGTCGGATGCTCGGCGTTGACGATCGATCTGAAGGCGAAAAAGATGTTCGTCGCCGGCAAAGAATACCAGGAAGGCGATTATCTGACCCTGAACGGCACCAAAGGCTATGTGTACAGCGGCCAGTTGAACATGATGAACGCATCGGAGAATCCGCGTTTTGTCCAGTTCATGAAGATCGTGGATAAATACCGGACCATGAAAGTGCGCACCAATGCGGACACTCCGGACGACGCGAAAAAGGCGCTGGAGTTCGGCGCCCAGGGCATCGGTCTGTTCCGCACCGAGCACATGTTCTACGGCAAGCATTCCGAAGCGCCGCTGTTCTTCCTGCGCAAGATGATCGTCTCCTCGAACGAGGCGGAACGCCGCAGCGCTTTGGATGAATTGTACCCCTATGTGAAAAAAGACATCAAGGCGACCATGGAGGTGATGAACGGTCTACCGGTCACCATCCGTCTGTTGGATCCGCCGTTGCACGAGTTCGTGCCCCATGAGGCTGAGAAACGCGCAGAGCTGGCCGCCAGCCTCGGCATCTCCACCCAGGAGCTGAGCAAACGCGCGGAAGGGCTGCATGAGACCAACCCCATGATGGGGCATCGCGGCGTGCGTTTGGGCGTCACCTATCCGGAGATCACCGAAATGCAGGTGCGCGCCATCCTCGAGTCAGCGATCGAGTTGACGCAGGAAGGCAAAAAAGTATCGCCGGAGATCATGGTTCCGGTGGTGTGCACGCGCAAAGAGCTGGACGATCAGAAGGAGCTGGTGGACGCAGTCTATGCGCAAGTCTGTGCGAAATACAACGTCAAGTCCATCAAGTTCATGTACGGCACCATGATCGAGATCCCGCGTGCGGCGCTGCAGGCCGGCCAGATCGCCGAGACCGCCGAGTTCTTTAGCTTCGGTACCAACGACCTGACCCAGATGGGTTTTGGTTTCTCGCGCGATGATATCGGCGGCTTTGTGCCCGACTATGTGGAAAAAAAGATCCTGCCGGTGGATCCGTTCAATGTGCTGGATCAGGACGGCATCGGCGAGCTGATCCAGATCGGCATCGAGCGCGGCCGCAAAAGCCGGCCGGGCCTGAAGGTCGGCATCTGCGGTGAACACGGCGGCGAGCCCTCTTCGGTGATTTTCTGCCATAAAGTGGGTATGGACTATGTGTCCTGTTCGCCCTACCGCGTTCCCATCGCTCGTTTGGCGGCAGCGCATGCTGCGATTAAGGCCGGCAAGAAAAAGAAATAAGCTGGTTAGTGTATGCTGGACGATCCCCGGTTCGAATTTTTGAGCCGGGGATTTTTTTTGCGCCTTCATAGCCCCGCGCTTTAGCGCGGAACTATGCTGAAAAATTAAGGGGGCTAAAGCCCCCTTCGCGGAGCTGGAGCTCCGCGCTCCGTAGCCTC
>CAZKQR010000389.1:0-4184 GCA_964554965.1 uncultured Cytophagia bacterium
ACTCAAATTGGCTATAGAAATAAAAGAAATTCGTCCTTCGCACTCGGTTTGAAACACCTAAACAATTTGGATGACCATAAATGGTTAACAACGGCATGCAGCGGACGACGTTCGGCGCCGCCGCTGAACCGGCCCGTTGGCATTTTTAATTTTACCGGGAATAAATCAGCAAACTGAATCGTTTTCACTCTAAACCTCCGCATTGTTGATTGGAACGAATCGTCCGCCTATCGTCTCAAGCATCTCGTTTCATTTTGGCAAGGCAGGCAAAAGGAATAAAATCGACGAAAGGAGCCAAGGATGAAAAAAAGTGGATGGATGATACTGGCGCTGGTGCTGATGGCCGTTTCCAGCTATGGCCAGAGCACGAACAGTCTGGCAGTGATGGCCGGTTACAGTATGAGCGCTTTTGAAGACCAGGATGACGCAGCCGGAACCGTTCCGCTGGGAATTCAGCTGGGCATGATGGTTTCGCCGAATCTGCAGGTCGGCCTGGAAGGCAATTATCTGCTGGGCGGCTTTATCTGGGAGAGTAAGGACGAAGATTACAAATTGAAAACCACCTTTAGTCAAGCCATCGCTTCGGCCTATGCCAAATTGTTCCTTGGGCAGGGCTCCAGCAAGCCCTTTGTCAAGGGCGGTGTGGGCTATTTCATGGGCGACGTCAAAGCAACCTATGAAGCCGATGGGGAAGAGGAAGACGAAACCTACAAAATCGATCCAGCCATCGGTTTTATCGTGGGCGGCGGAATCAACCTTTCGCCCAATCTGTTCATCGAGTTCAACTACAATCTGGTGAACCGTCAGTTTAAAGATGATGGTGACAAAATGGAGGAAGAAAACTCGGAAAAGCTCGGCATGAACAGCTGGTCGGTCATGCTCGGTTACAAACTCAACCTGTAACATCCTCCACGACTCCGCACGTTCACAGGAAAACGTCAGCGCGGGTTGCAGTTGCGGACCGAAAGTTACAATACAGATCGATGAACAGCCCCGGCAAAACACCTTTTGCCAGGGCTGTTTTTTTTATCGGACCAGGTGGAGTTTTTTAGTCAACCGGCGATTCTGCGCCTGCAAGGTATACCAGTAGACGCCGCTGGGAAGCGGCCGGCCTGTATCATCTTTGCCATCCCAGAGCACCTGGTGCAGCCCTTTATTGAACCGGCCCTGCAGCAGAGTGCGCACGGTTTCGCCGTTCAAGTTTCTGATGGTCAGCTGCATGTCCGCTTCATCCTTCACGGAAAAGGAAATCTGAGTGTCGTGGACAAAGGGATTCGGATAATTCTGCTGCAAAGAGAAATCATCCGGCAGTGCGGTGTCGATCGCCAGGGCGCTATGCAACCGCTCTGTACCCTGATAGTTCACGTCCGCTATTTTATAATAATAGGTGCGGCCGGCCTGCACCTCGGCGTCCAGATAGGAATAATTTTTTTGCGACGAGGAATTGCCTGCGCCTGGAAGCAGATGGTCGGAGACCAACTCATAAAAGCCGTTCGCGCTGTCACTGCGATAGATATGGAATCCCAGGTTATCGCTCTCACTGCCCGTCGTCCAGCACAGGGAAACCGCATTGCCGGTCCAGCGGACGCTCATCTGAGTGATTTCCACTGCCACGGCAATGGTGTTCGCTCCCGAGATGATCAAGGAATACGGTTGCGCCAGGCCGGACTGCAGTGTTCCTTTGTGGCGGATCGTCACGGTGTATCCATTTGCGCCCGGATCAGCAACGACCACCTGCTCGACATTGTCAAGCCGGTTGTCTCCGCTCTGCGCAGGTTGCCAGGGCTGCCGGGGATCGAGGATCCACGGCTTGAACTCTTGGCCGGTGTCCAGACGATGGACTCGGACATCCAGGTCGTTGATCAGCATGGGATCTGCCGGATCCACTACAGGATCAGGGGAGACCGCTGCCGGATCGGTCCATGCCAGAGTGATTTTGAGCGGTTCACCGCCTTTAGCGCTGACCCAGATTTTGTTTTCTCCGCCGTTGTACAGTTCGTTCTCCTGCATGACCATGGGCTGTTCGGCATCCGAAAGAACGATTCGACTGGCCTCAAGGCCGTTCAACAAACCCCAGCCACAGCTATAGTCCGGACCAGGCGCCGGGCCGCATTCGTCGGCCGTGTGAATGGCCAGAGCTTTCAACGTTGAAGAGCGCATATAGCTGTTGTGGTTTTTCGCATAGAGCTCCTGCAAAAGAGCCAGCGTGCCGGTGACCGTGGGGGCGGCCATGGAGGTGCCGGAGAGTATGGTGTATTGGTCGATGCCCTGGTCGCTGCAGGAGTAGAGCTGGTAGCCGTTGGCGACCAGGTCCGGCTTGATGCGTCCATCGTCGGTGGGGCCCCAGGAGCTGAACGGAGCGATGACCGCTGTGCGGTCCTGCGCCGGTTCATCGGCCAGATCGTACACAGCGCCGACGGTCAAACAGTTTTTAGCGACGCTGATGCCCTCCAACCCGTCATAGGAGAGATCGCCGTTGCAATCCGGCGGCCGTTCTGTTTTTTCTTTAATCCGCTGTCGAAAGGCCGCGCCTCCCTCTGTGTGATACACATACTGCCAAAAGCTTTCACCGTTTTCCGGGCCCTGGTTGGCCGCTGCGCTCCGTTCGTTGCCCGCGCTTTTAACGATGAGATAAAAGGGCGCTGCGCAGGCGATCTCATCGACCATCATCGCGTCGATGGAATAAAAGCCGAACAGGTAATCTTCCTGCAGGCTTTTTTCCGGATCTCCGAACCAGCACCATTTAACTTCTTCAGGCTGTGCTTTATCGTCTTTGTTGAGATCACACCACCAGTCATTCACCCAGCCGGCGAGAAAGCCATAGGAGTGGTTGGACAGCAGCAACCCCTGAGCCGCTGCCTGTGCCATCTCTGCGTAATCATCCCACCAATCATAGCAGGACAACCTGCCGGCCGGCGCCATGCCTTTGGCCTGGCTGTCCTTGCCGCGGGCGATGAGTGTTCCCGCGACATGAGTGGAATGGGTCTCTACGATGTCATTCCGGTCCATCATCGCAACGCGGGAGACGCCGGCGCCGCGGAATTCTTCATGGTCCAGCAGAACCCGGCCGGCATCCCACAGGGCCAGGCGGCCCCAGGACAATCCGCTGCCATCCAGATCAAGCTCCGAGACTCCGCCGGGCCACAGGGAATAGGTTTCACTCGTAATAGCGGCATCCAGGTTATGCGTGGCGATAAAATACAGCCGGTCGTTCTGCACGCGCACCAGTTCGATGGTCTGTCCGTTTTTACGGCTCAACCGGGGAACGAGGCTATGAGCTTCAGCCCACTGCAATGCTTGGTTTCGTTGCGCCTGCTGGTCCGCCTGCAACTGCGATGCCATCCGCGTCAGCCTTTGCGCCTGTTCCAAGCTTGCCGCCGATAACCGGCTGACGGCAAAGCATAAAAGGGATAAGAGTATTTTACTGCGCACGTTCATCACGATTCCAAGGATCGGCACATTAGGTCGGGTTTAATCGGCAGCGTGACGTCAGAGCGGCCGCCGGAAAAGCTTTTTCAGGGTCTGATCATATAACAAAGCCATGGAATAATTTACAAAGACCGTACCAAAGCCATCAGAGCAGTAACTGGTTGTAATTGTGTGGTCCAAAGCTCTGCAGTCAGTGCCGTTGGACCGCAGAGTGCAACGGCAGCTTGACACCGGGGCCGCCGAGTGTCGTGATTTTGTGACGGAATGTATGCCCAGGCTTGCGCAATTTTCATTGCTTTTTTGACCGTTTTCTGCTAATATTGTTTAATAAAACTAACTTTGGATTCGCGATGAAGACCATACAAGTGCTTGCCGTTTTTGGCGTGTTGGCGCTGATGCAGTGTGCAAAAGAAAAGACCTCCAAAAACATGGCCATTGATTTTGTGAAAATTCCCGGAGGCCGGTTCGAAATGGGCGACAAGTGGGGTGCCGGCGACAGCGACGAACGGCCGGTGCATCCGGTCAAGGTGAAAACGTTCTACCTCAGCCGGAGCGAAATTACCGTGGCGCAGTTTCGCCGGTTTATCGAGGCCACCGGCTATCAGACCGATGCAGACACCACCGGCTGGGGTATGGCGTGGACAGGTGATCAGGGTGGCATCGTCCGGGGGGCCAACTGGAGCAGGCCCGGTTTCAGCCAGGACGACGATCATCCAGCCGTCATGGTGAGCTGGAACGACGCCGTCGCATTCTGC
>CAZKQR010000390.1:0-4178 GCA_964554965.1 uncultured Cytophagia bacterium
GCATTCAACACCCGGGGTTGGGGTTGTCTCAGACCCCGGTTGTTGCCGCGCTTTTCGCGGCAACACCGGGTGTCGCTTTGGAAAAAGCATTCAACACCCGGGGTCGCAAAGACCGCGACACCCGGGGTTGAGGTGTCGTTTGAAAAAACCCATTCAACACCCGGGGTCGCAAAGGGCGCGACACCCGGGGGTGGGACGTCGTTTTAGAAAAAGCCTTCAACACCCGGGGTCGCAAAGGGCGCGACACCCGGGGTTGAAAAGCACCCGGGGTTGTCAACGAAAAAGCTTTGCATAGAGTTATTACAGCGGAAGAATTTGGTCAGGATCGATGGCGGCAAGCGTCTTGTAGACTTTTTTATACTCGCTGAATTTATTTTCATATCGATCAGTCGTTGCCGGCTCTATAACATAAGCCGGCTGAATCCATTGATCAGCTATTCGCATGACATCCCCATGAGTTCCCGCAGCAGCCGCCAGCATGGCTGCGCCCATACAACCGGCTTCGGTGATCCCCGTAACCGAGATGGGCTTGCGCAAAATATCGGCTCGCAACTGGTTCCACACTTTCGACTGAGCCCCTCCGCCGATGGCCCTCAATTCCTCAACAGCGTATCCCGCCTTTTCAAGTATTTCAAGGTTGAGCCGCATCTCCAAAGCCACCCCCTCGAGCAGGCCTTTCATGATCTCCTCCCGCGTGGTGGACAGATCCAGCCCAAGAATGGCGCCTTTGGTCTTGGTGTCAAAATACGGTGTTCCACTGGGGGTAAAATAGGGCAGAACCAGCAGCCGGGTGGGTTGTTCCGGCATTCGCTCGATCAGCAGTTCATAGGGACTGCGCTGAAGCTTGACCGCTTCTTCGATCTCCGCTCGGCCGAACTGCTGCTTGAACCATTGCAGAATATTGCCACCGGTCAGGCTAAAGGCGACCGTTGCATACTTGCCAGGCGTCGCATGATCATAGGTGCACAAGTTGCTCTTTTGCAATTCGGGCGTAAAAATCGGGGTGTCAAAAGCCGCGGTAATGCACTCCACAGTGCCGGAAGCATACACCGCCACACCTGATCGAAAAGCCCCGGCGCCGAGTGCAGAACAGGGCTGGTCATGGCCGCCGGTCACCACAAACGTGCTTTCGCTGAGGTTCAGAACGCGGGCGATCGTCTCATTCACTCTTCCGGCTATCGTTCCAGAAGGCAGGGGCCTGGACAGCTGCTCTTCTCTGATGCCGAGGTGCTCGATGATCTCTTTGTCCCAACAGTGGTTGATCACATCGAACAGCATGGTCCTTCCGGCCAGCGGCCATCCCATGGCTGTGTCGGTGATGCCAAGCCGGTATTGCAGCAGGTCCTCAAAACAGAGGATTTTCTCCGTTTTCTTCCACTGTTCAGCCATCTCATCCCTGACCCACAGCAACTTGAACAAGGAGAACATGGGATGAGGCGTATGGCCGGTGATGTGGTACAATTTTTCCACGCCAAAGGAGTGCGGCCAGGACTGCACATAATCAACGGCTCTCGCATCGGACGAAACAAAGGCGTTGGTCAACGCCTTTCCCTCTCGATCCACCAGCGTGAACGCCTCTCCCTGACTGGAGATGCCCAGCCCTTTGACTCGATGCGCCCCTGCAACACCAGCCGTTTCCCTTATCACTTCAAAACACTTGGTCATCACCTCGTCAGAGTCCAGCTCTGCCCAGCCCGCCTTTGCAGAGATCACATGATATTCTCTAAAGGCCGAAGCCCTGAGCACACCTTTTTCATCGCATAGGACCGCTTTGCAGCCGCTGGTTCCTATGTCGATACCCAAGTAATAATCCATAACCGTTGTAAGATTTTTAGTGAGAGTGTCTACTGCGAAGATCCGTCGGTTATAAGGCGATCGCTTTAATTCCAGTCAGTTCGCAAAAGGCCAGCAATTCCTCGTACAGATGCGCGCCGTAGCCGAGGCAGGCATATTCGTTGTTCCACGACTGCAAAAGCGCCTCGATATCGCAGTGCGCCTTGACAAAGCCGTGCGGCCAGAACGGAATGCCGCATTCGTTCTTTCTCTTTTCAATCTCATCCGCCGGCGGTTCAAAAATGGAACAGCGGGTGATTACCATTTCAAACCGTCCGTCCTTTCTGCCCAGGCGCGCCAGCACTCCTTCTCCGGCTTTGCACACCAGCTTGATCGACAGCCCGCCGGCCTCGCCTTCGGTGGGAATGCCATGTTCGGCAAAACCGGCCGGACCCAGTTTTCCCGCCAGGGAAGGCGGGCAGGCGCCGTCGCCGATGATCTTGATCTCATTGTTGGATTTGTCGATATGCTGAAGATCGCCGTAATAGACCGGTTCCCCGCTGAGGTCGGTCAAACATTTCACCGTCATCGCGGTGTTGAAATCACCCAGGGTGGATGTAGCCATGCCCCTCTGCAGCATCATGCTCTGGGCGAAACAGGTGGCGCTGTATTCATCGCCGAGTCCGGGAAAGGATTGAATGGTATAAAAATCCCAATTGTATTTTTCGACCAGCTTTTCAAGGGCCAGGTACAACCGGATGGAGCGGTCCGCTTGATCAGTCTGCGGTATCGGCTCGGAAAAATAGCGCTGCAGGGCGCTGCGGGTTTGATGGACCTCGTCGGCAGAAAACGCTTTAGCGGTTTTCAGCAATTCGGTGGTATCCCTTGAATCGATGTCGACGCCAAAGACCTTCATCCATTGCGAGGGATCGGCTGCGCCGCAGGTCTGTGCCATGCCTCTGCCGCCAAAAGTTCCTATGGTGCTCATGTTCAAGGCGTTTTTGAGTGCGCTGGCCCGGCAGTAGGAGGTGATTTTTTCGATTTCCTTGGGATCGCGGCAATCGCCATAGACAAAGCGGTGTTGCAAGCCGATTTCCTTCATCGCCCCCTGCATGACCAGACCGCCGACCGGCCTCCATCCCTGGCTGCCGGGATGGGTCCAGAGGACGATCCCTTTGCCGGTTCCGGCAAAATCGCGCAGGGGTGCGACCAGATGGGCTGCCCACACCCAAGTGCCGGAAAACAGAACGATGGCATCGAGCTCATCCAGTTTTTTAAACTTGCTCAGGCACTGCCGCGCCTCCTGCTTGCCGGCGATGATTGTTTCATGCTCGATCAGATCGAGCCCGGCCTGACGCAGAGCGGCTTTGGCGTCTGCGACAAGCTGATCATCAATAAACGGCCTTCCCATGGGATCGAGCAATCCGTCCTTGTGAACGCCGAAAACGATAAAGCCAACCTTGGCGGTTATCATAGTTTTTCCTTTATACTAAGCAGGCCGCGGCGAACGTCCGCCGCCATGCAGGTCTTATACACAATGAACGGAGGTTCTTCACGCTTGAGCCTTGCCGGCAAAATAGATATTCAGTGAGTGAAAATCAACAAAAAAGAGACCTGCAGAGCGGCCGCAAACGAAGGGCCAATGCTTTTTTTATCGCTACCGGCCGGCGCCGCGGACAAGTGATGAAGAGTTTGGGCAAAGAGCTGATGCGGAGGTAAAGACGTTGAAAATTGAACAGGTTGATGGGAATAGCGAGCCCGGCAGATGCCGGGCTTGGACACGTTTATTTGAGATAAAGCATTTTTTTCTGCTCTGTCCATTCATCCGCAACGATCCGGCAGGTATAGATTCCTGCTGCCAACCGAGTCGCATCAAAATGAACCGTGTGGCTGCCGGCGGATTGCCGTTCATCCACGAGCGTCGCTACGGGCTGGCCGGTGAGCGAAAAAATCGTCATATGAATCCATGCGGCCCGGGGCAGGTCATAGTCTATCCGCGTCGTTGAATTGAAAGGATTCGGATAGTTCTGCTGGAGAACGAAATTTTTCGCTAATTGTGGTTGATTTCTACTCTCCACCGGACTTGCATTGTCCAGGCTCTCGATGACCACCAGGTCTTGCGGCTGATTGCTCCATGCCACGATGACCAGTTCTCCGCGGCCATCGCCATCCAGATCGCCGGCCGGATAGACTTCGCCGGCAACGCTCAGATGTCCGTCGTTGTCATAGATCTTGTAAACTTTCCAACTATCCGGCGATGTGATCGGTCCGCCCTGGTATTCCAGATCATAAACGCCGCCCTTGCCGACGGAGCCTTTATCATTATAGTAGATATCCGGCTTGCCGTCTTGATCCAGGTCGTGGAGAAAGCCGCTGCGGACAAACCCATTCATCAGCACTTCCGG
>CAZKQR010000391.1:0-4152 GCA_964554965.1 uncultured Cytophagia bacterium
GCCGGGGAGCGCAAGCAGCGCATCATCGCCGATATCATCGAGGATTTCAGCTTAAAGCCGCGGCTCAACAACGACCGCGGCACCGCGATCTTGGTCGCCCCGTCGATCTACGATGCTTGCCACTACTTTCGGCTGTTCCAGAACACCAACTTTGGGCCTTACTGCGGCATTATCACATCCTACGAGCCGAACCATAACGCCATCTCGCGCGAGCCGGCCAAAAGCGACGAGCGCTACAAGTACGACACCTACACCCAACACGTCCTCAGGGGTTTCCCGACCACGGAAAAGTACGAGACCGAGATCAAGCGCCGTTTTATCGAGGAACCGGCCAACACCAAGCTCCTGATCGTGGTGAGCAAGCTGCTCACCGGATTCGACGCGCCGAGCTGCACCTACATCTATCTCGACAACGAGCTGTACGACCACAACCTGTTCCAAGCCATCTGCCGCACCAACCGCCTGGACGGCGAGGACAAGGACTATGGCCACATTGTGGATTTTAAGGAGCTGTTCAAGGAAGTGCAGGAGGCCATAGCCGTCTATAATTCGGACGAGCTGGACATTGACGAAAGCGGCGAGAGCAACAACATCGAACTCAAGGACTGGATCAAGGAAGGGCGCAAGCAGCTCGATTTGGCGCGCGAGGCGCTGCGACACCTGTGCGAGCCGGTGCCACCGCCGCGCCAGGTGGAGCAGTTCCTGAACTACTTTTGCGGCAATGCCGCTAATCCGCAAGCGCTCGGCGACACTGAGCCGCTGCGCATCTCCTTTTACAAGGCCGTTGCGGGTTTCGTGCGATCCTACTCTGAAATGGCGGCTGAGCTGACCACTGCGGGCTACTCCGAGATCGAAGTAAAAAACATCCAAAATGAAATACTTTTTTACAGCGATCTTCGCGCAGCCATCAAAAAGCACTCGGGCGAAGAGTTGGACATCAAGCCCTATGAAGCGGACATGCGTCACCTGCTCAACACCTATGTGCAGGCCGACCCCGCTGCGCAGCAGGGTAATCTCAGCGACCTCTCGCTGACCGAGCTGATCATCAAGACCGGCATCCACGACGCCATTGCGCGAAAGCTCAACGAGAAAGGCACACTGTCACGCAATTCCATTGCCGAGGGGATCATCAACAATGTCCGTAAAACCATCATCCGCGAGCAGCTCACCGATCCCCTGTTCTATGAGCAAATGTCCAAGCTGCTGGAGGATTTGATCAAGCAGAGCCGGGCGGACGCGGCGGCCTATGAAGAATTCCTGCGCAAGGCGGAAGAGTTGGTGAAACGGTTGGCTGCGAAGCAACCCGATACAGGCGTGCCGGCAGCGCTGCACGGCAAACGGGAAGCGACGGTGATCTATAACAACCTGCCGCAGATTCTTGCAGCAGGGAGTGTTGCGGACAATCGAGGGGCTGAACCGGTCGCCATTTATGGGGAGAAGCGCATCAGCCTGGCGTTGGAGATCGACCGGGTGATACGTGAGCAAGCGCCGGCGGGCTGGAAAGGGGACCAGGCGCGAGAAGCGCAGGTGCTGAATGCGCTCTTTCCGCTGCTCGACCGCGATCGGGCGGCAACGCTGGCCCTGTTCGAGCTCATCAAGAACCAGCCGGGGTACTGATGACAGAGACCATTCATCTCGGCGAAATCGCCATCGCGGTGACGCGCAAGGACATCAAGCATGTTCACCTCTCTGTGCACCCGCCGAACGGACGGGTCACGCTTGTGGCGCCGAAAGGCACGCGACTTGAAGTGGTCCGTGCGTATGCGACATCCAAGCTTGGTTGGATTCGTGATCAGCAGGCCAGGCTGCGTGGGCAGGCGCGGGAGACGCCACGTCAGTTTGTGGAGCGCGAGAGCCATTACCTCTGGGGGCGACGCTATTTGTTGTCCGTGGTCGAGAAAGAGGAAAGGCCCTCGGTGCGGCTTGGTCACCGTAAGATTGTGCTCACTGTCCGCCCCGGCAGCAGCAGAGAAAAGAGGGAAAAGGTCATACAGGCGTGGCACCACGCCCTGCTGCATAAAGTGGTCCCCGTGCTGATCGAAAAGTGGGCAGCGAGGCTGGGCATTGCAGTGGAGGGTTATTTTCTGCAGCGGATGAAGACCAAGTGGGGCAGCTGCAACCACCGGGCGCGGACCATTCGCCTGAACACCGAGCTGGTGAAAAAGCCGAAAGACCTTTTAGAGTACGTCGTTGTGCACGAGATGCTGCACCTGATTGCACCCACCCATAGCGAGCAGTTCCTCGCGCTGTTGCGCAAATACTATCCGACCTGGCGTGAGGCCAGAGCAGAGTTGAACGAGCTGCCGCTGAGTGGGCAGGTGTGGAGAATGTGAGCCTATAAATAGCCATATAAATATATTTATTTTTACCCTTTTTGCCAGCCTCTGCTGGATTGGCTGCCGTTTTTAAAGAGACGATAGAATTCCTACTGAATAGCAACTGCGGATATTTGATGAATATGAAAAAAGCGGAAAGCGAAAGAGATGGATTCGGAATTTTCAGAATGTGGCGGATTCTTAAAGAGGAGGAGGCAACGAAAAATCAGGGGAAATGACCAGATGAAACCTGTTGAATTTCGTTAATACTTTATATCGACCAGGTTTCTTCGCACATTTTCCTAATAGAACTGCCCAAATTTTTTGTCACTTTTTTTGTCACTTTTTTATCAAAACGGGGCTAAAACAGTCAAATTACAAAAAAGAAACAGGCTGATGATTAAATATTCATCAGCCTGTTTTCATTTATTTTATCTTGTGCCGGGGGCGAGAATCGAACTCGCATGGTATTGCTACCGCTGGATTTTGAGTCCAGTGCGTCTACCTATTTCACCACCCCGGCGTTATATTTGGGCTAAAAATATAGTCAATCAGTCAGTTAAAGTCAAGGGAAAGTTCATTTTACTTGATTTTGACGTTAAAAACCCTAAATTTGAATTTATATTCTGCTTTTTTGGAAAATTCTATTCAATCTAGGAGATGTTATGAACAAGATGACCATTGATGACCTCGACCTGAAAGGCAAAAGGGTTCTGATCCGGGTCGATTTCAACGTCCCCCTGACCACGGAGCTGACCGTTTCCGACGACAAGCGCATCGTCGCCGCTCTGCCCACGATCCAAAAGGTGATGGCATCGGGCGGCAAGGCCATTTTGATGTCCCATCTCGGCCGTCCGGACGGCGAGAAAAAGCTGGAATTTTCCCTGAAACCCGTGGCCGATGCTTTGGCCAAATTGATCAACAAGCCCGTGGCCTTTGCCCCGGATTGCGTGGGCCCCCAGGCCGAGGCGGTGGTGGCTGCCATGAAGCCGGGCGATGTGGCGTTGCTGGAAAATCTGCGTTTTTATCCGGAAGAAGAGGGTAAAAAGGCGGGCGTGAAAATGACCTCTGAGGAACGTCAATGGTTCATCGACGGCCTGTGCAAACTGGCGGATGTCTATATCGACGATGCGTTCGGCACCGCCCATCGCAATCACGCCTCCATGGCCGGTGTGCCGAAAAAACTCGGTCTCGGCGCCTCCGGCTATTTGATGAGCAAAGAACTGGACTATTTTGCCAAAGTGTTCGACAATCCGCAACGGCCGCTGCTGGCGATCCTCGGCGGCGCCAAGGTCAGCGATAAAATTCTCGTCATCGAGAATCTGCTCACTAAGGTGGACGGCCTGATCATCGGCGGCGCCATGGCCTATACGTTCTTGAAGGCCAAGGGCATGGCGGTGGGCACTTCGCGGATCGAAGAAGAGTTTGTCGACAAGGCGAAAGCCTATCTGAAAACAGCGGCGGAGAAAAAAGTCGCCCTGCTGCTGCCCGTGGATCATGTGATCGCCGCCGAGTTTCCCACGGCCGGCAAGGAGAACGGCGCCCAGGTGACCGAAGGGGAGGAGATCCCCAACGGCATGATGGGTTTGGACATCGGCCCGAAGAGCATCGAGCTGTTCAAGGCGGAAGTGGCCAGGGCCAAGACCATCGTGTGGAACGGCCCCATGGGCGTGTTCGAAGTGGCGGGATTTGAAAAAGGCACCTATGCCATTGCCGAGGCCATGGCCTCGGGCAATGCGGTGACCGTCATCGGCGGCGGCGATTCCGCCAGCGCGGTCAAAAAAGCGGGCGTGGCGAAAAAGATGAGCCATGTGTCCACCGGCGGCGGCGCCAGCCT
>CAZKQR010000392.1:0-4094 GCA_964554965.1 uncultured Cytophagia bacterium
GCACGCGGTCCTCATGCCGGGTGTTCCACAGGATCGGCGTTCGCGCGATATCCAGCGCGGAAAAAGCCAGAGTGACCTGACCTAAAAAATCGGAATCCAGCAGCCGCTCCAGGCTAAAGTTCAACATGGCGCCAAGATCCAATCCCAAGGCCGAAGCGCTGTTCTGCTGCAAAGACTGGCGGAGAATCTTAACCGTAATGCCCAGAGGGATCTCCACCGGCAGATCGCCGTACAACCAGCCGAGAGGAACAAGGTGCCGGAAGGCGCGGCCGAAGGAAAGGTAGATCACATCCTCGGCATCTTGGAAATAGCCCAGCGCTTGACCGTCCGGTTGCAGCGACGAATCGTTCAACCGGTCCGCCAGGCTTCCACCTTTGAGCTCCGGATACAGCGGTATTCCATCGACGAAAAAACGGGTCCAATGAACGCCGACGGCGGCGCCGCCGAACAGGGGCGCCTGAAAACCGCAATAGTGATAGACCGCCAATGGATCGGTCACTTCGCCGTAACTGGGCGCATACATCACGCTGAGAACAGGACGGTTCAGCAACGCCGCGGCCGCCGGATTGCAATGGAAATTATCGATGCTGCCATAGGCGGCCGCCGCATAGCCGCCTAACGCCAGGGAACGTGCGCCCACCCCTAATTCCATGGACGCGCCGGCATAACGCGTCTCGTCAGCGATGGAACGGCCGGCGCAAGACAGGAGAAGAAAGCAGAGCCATCTTTTCATCATCGTATCCTGGCGATTTTTCCACTCGCCTCTTTCATTTCCTGATTACGTTGCACGGTGATGCGATAGAAATAAACGCCGTTGGCCACGGGATGGCCCTGATGGTCCGTGCCATCCCAAGTCAGTTCATGATAATCCGCTGTCAACGGCAGGGGATCTTCACTCTCCAGCCGCGCATCGATGGTGCGGATCAGGCGGCCGGAGGCGGTGTAGATCTTGAACAGGAGCTTGTCCACCGGCTGGGTCAAGCGGTAGGCGAGCACCGTCTTGGTTGCAAACGGATTGGGAAAAGTGCCTAAAACCTGAAGCCGGAAATCCCCGGCCACGGTCCATTGCAGTTCCACCGGCTCCATAGGATTGCCGAAACAATCACGGCACGAGATCACCAGGCGATGATCGCCGACGGTCAGCGCTACAACCCCTTGCACCGCGAGTTCGTTGGCGTTGACAACGGAATCGGGCACGGTCAAGGCCTCGGCCGGTTTGCCGTCCAGCAATACCTCCGGGCTGCCGCTCGACCAATCGATTCCGTTTTGATCCTGAAGCAGAATGGAGATGAGCGGGCCGGTGGAAACATACATGTTCGGCTGAAACGGTCTACCGTCGATGGACACGGTGCAACGCGGCGGCTGCGTATCCACGCCGTACAACAGCGCATATTCGCCGCCTTCCGGCACCGTAGCCATCACCCGGCGAGCGGAGAGCCGGCTGTCGAGGCGGCGCCATTTTTTCGTCGCAGGGGTAAAGCGGTAGAGCGCGGCCGGCGCGTCGGGGTCGCACGGCAGGCTGATGGTGACCGGTTTCTGCGGTTTCTCTGTTGTGGAAAAAGCGATCGTATAGGAAGAACCGGACAAGGTCAGGTCCATTTGATCGAACAGGAGCGGCTGCATGGACCGGCGAACATGCAGAACAGCAGGAGTGGAAAAAACCCCGGCAGGCATCGCCACAGTCAACGCTTGATCAAAGTGAAGCGTGTCTCCGCCGGCAATGCCCGATTTGGGATCATAAGCGAACGCCTGGCTCTGTAAAGGAAAAAGAGATTGCGTGATCCAGCCGTTTGCCCCATCCTGATCCGAATCCAGCACCAGGCGTACCAGACGCACACCTGGGGCCGGAGAATAGGGCAACGCCACTTGCCGGTTGCTTAACGCCGCGCAGGAGAGCGTGTCCATGGCCACGGTTTTGAACGACTGGCTCAGGGAATCCGCCTCCTCCAGCCGCAGATAGAGCCCTTTGGCATCGCCAGTGCCCTGGTTACTGACCGGCACGATCAACATCGGCGCCTCGCTCCCGCCCCAGACTACCGCGTTGCGATCCAAGTAAAGGCTGGCGATGTTTTTGATCGTCCGCTGGTACATCGGCGTGGTGCGCACACCGCCGGATTGTTCCTGGATGATGATCTGAAATTGCACCACGCTGGTCAGAGGCGTGACCGGGTAGGCGGCGGAAACGAACCAGCCATCAGATCGTGCGGTCATGTTTAAAGAGGCGTCGAACAGTCGGCAGGTCACGGAGCGAAACGGCGTCAGGCCGGCGATGCGCGCAGCCACGTACAACGAATCCTGATCCGTCAGCACTGTGGTCACAGAATCCACCAGGGAGCCGGTCACGGACCATGCTGCAGCGCCATGGCAGGCGGCCATACCCATCTCATCGGCTGCATAAAGACGGAGAAGAGCGAGGCCCGTTGTCAGAGTGTTCGGCGTCACAAAGGAGGTTTGAACCTGCGGGCTGTTGAAGGATGTGGTTTTGCTTTCCAAAGGAACCAGCGCGCTGTCGACCATCTGCCAGTAGCATTGACCGCGGGAAAAGGGCAAGCGGCAGGAGACCGCCAGAGTGTCCCCTTTTTCTACCAGGTTATTTTCCAGCGTCAAAGCGACATTCTGCTGCGGCGCCATCAACCGGCCTGCCGGATCGCCGAGCAGATTGTATTGGTTGATTTCAGAAAGAGCGATGTCGCTGTAAAAGCGGGCTAGATACCGGGTCTTGCCGGCCTGGATAATTTCGCCGATGGTCTGCTGCGGATGCTCGTAGAGATAGTCCATGATCTCATTCTGCAGCAGATCATCGTTGGTCACCCAGCCCAGGCCTGAAGCGCCGAGGAAAGCGCACACGCCCACCTCCGGCGTCATCAGCAGCACATCGGCCAAACTCTGATTAGTCAGCGCGTCAAAGGCGCCGGTATAACAGGTCATGCTGAGGATGAGCGGATAACGCGGATGATTGCTCAGTCGTGCCACATCCTCCAATCGCAGCAAGCCGTTATCAGACCAGATGGCCCCGCCGCCGTGGCCATGAAAATTCACCACCAGGCATCCTTGATCGAGATAATCGAGCAGGTCGGCGGTGCTGCCGTAAAACGGATCATAGCCGGAGGGAATGCGAGTTGTGAACAGCATGCGGCTGTCCCACGCGGCCGGCGCTTTATGGGCGAGCTCCGTCGCCTTTTCGCGGAAGATCATGCCGTTGCCGCCAATGAACAACAGACGATGGCGCCAATCCCCTTTGGCCGGTGCGGTCTCCAGCGCGATGGTTTTGTCCACCACTATCTGCAGTTCATCCTCAGTACGGACCGGCAGGCGACCGATGTGCACGTCCGCGATATCGTCGGCGCCGGACAACAGCGCATACCAATGGTCGCCGGCGGTTGCGCCGTAGCGCAGGGTCCGCCGGTAATGGACCGGGATCAGATCCAGGGAGTCTGCGCCGGCCTGGTTGCGCTGGTAACAGCCATCGCCCACCAGCAGCACATATTTCAATCCCGGCGGTTGTGCCTGTTGATATAACCAGGACAATCCCTTTTTCACCGCAAGGCTGCCATAGCGGCCTTCATCGAATGCATCATACAGATCTTCCACCGCCACAGCCAGAACATGATATCCCTGCGCCTGACGATGATCGAGCAGCTTTTTCAGAGCAGCAGAGGAGATAAATCGCCGGCTGCTGACCACGAGATAATCCACCACCGGCGCCTCCGGAGGTCGCCAGGGCGCGGGCTGCCATTCCATGCGCAGCGGACTCTTTTTCGCGCTCTGCTCCACCGCCACATAGCGGATCTCCCGGCCAGGAACCTGATCCTCAAAGGTGCAGACAAACGAGGATAAACCGTCGGAGCTGACCTTGTACTCTGTGCGGCAACCGACCATTCTGCTGATGCCCAGTTTATAGACATCCACTGCTTCTGTGCGAAAGCCATCCACCTGAAACTCGAACAGTCCGGGATCATAATCCGGTGGAATGGAAAAATTAATGACACCGTTGAAAGCCCGGTACATGCGCGGATAGGTCACTTCAAACCAATTCAACATGACGAAATCGATGGCGCCGTCCTCCACCTGGTTGATGACGGTCAGGTGGTTCT
>CAZKQR010000393.1:0-4089 GCA_964554965.1 uncultured Cytophagia bacterium
CTCGGCTGCGGTGCGCATCGAGACCGCTCTGGTCAACCAGAGCCATACAAAAGCCAACCTGCGCCTCGAGGCGGTCATCCTCGATCCTGCAGGAAATGAAGTCGCTGCCGGCAAACGATCCGCACAAGCGGCGGCGAATGGGCAGGTTACGGTCACACTGCAGCTGGCGGTCGCTAAACCGAGCCTCTGGGACGTGGACCAGCCCAACCTCTACCGGCTAGTGAGCCGGGTGTTCCAGGGCAAGGAGCTAATGGATAGCCACACCACAGCCTTTGGCATTCGCACCATCTCTTTCAGACCGGACAGCGGTTTTTTTCTCAACAACCGTTGGCTGAAAATAAAAGGAGTGTGTCAGCACCACGATCTGGGCTGTCTGGGCGCTGCGGTCCATCAGCGGGCAATAGCACGTCGACTGGAGATTTTAAAAGGCATGGGCTGCAATGCGCTGCGCACCAGCCATAATCCGCCGTCGCCGGAGCTGCTCGATCTGTGCGATCGAATGGGCTTTCTGGTGATGGTGGAGGCCTTTGATGTCTGGCGCCTGGCCAAGACGAAATACGATTATCACCTCTATTTCGACGAGTGGCACGAACGGGATCTGGCGGACATGGTTCTGCGTGATCGCAATCATCCTTCGGTCATTCTGTGGAGCATCGGCAACGAAATACCGGAGAAGAATCACATCCGTTATGGCGGCGCGGCCATCGCCGCCGAGCTGGACGCGATCATCAAACGATACGATACAACCAGGTACACCACCTCGGCGTTCGCCGGCGTTTGGCGCGCCGATAGCACCTTGATGACCGACAAAGTGGATGTCATCGGCATCAATTATACCATCGAAAGATATCCGGAGGAAAAAGCGAAACATCCGTACGGCCTGTTCATCGCCAGCGAGACCACTTCGTCGTTGAGCAGCCGCGGGGTTTATCATTTCCCCGCTGACTCGGCTGTATTCAGAACTCCTGATCTGCAATGTTCCTCCTTTGATCACTGCGCAACCTGCTACGACCGGCCATGGGCCTATGCCACTCAGACCACCTGGCGCGCAGTCAAGGAGACCCCCTATGTGGCCGGGCTGTTCGTCTGGACCGGCTTTGATTATCTGGGCGAACCGGCCTACCCCGTTTTTCCCTGCAACAGCTCCGCTTTCGGCGCTGTCGATTTGTGCGGATTCCCCAAGGATGTCTATTATTTTTATAAAAGCCAATGGACGGACGAACCGGTGCTGCACCTTCTTCCACATTGGAATTGGAAGAAGGGCGATTCGATAGACGTGGTGGCTTACACCAACTGCGACGAGGTCAGGCTTTTTCTTAACGACCGGTTGGTCGGGGCCCAGGCCTTTGCCAACACAGCCATGACCTACCAGACCCTGCAATGGGACAGCGTGGTCAGCCTGGGACAGGGGCCCAAGCTTGCGCTGAACTGGAAGGTGCTCTTTGAACCTGGCGCCCTGGTTGCCGAAGGCTGGAAGGACGGAAGACGGATCGCCCGTGATGTGGTGCGAACAGCAGGGTCCGCACGCCAGATCGCCCTGTCGGCCGATCGCACCGTCATTGAGGCCGATGGAAAAGATCTTGCGTTTATCACCGTAGAGATCAAGGACGCACACGGCACTCGAGTCCCTACGGCTGATCCTTTGCTGCTTTTCAGCTTGACCGGCGAGGGGCGGATCGCCGGTGTGGCTAACGGCAATCCGATCAGCCTTGAACCGGCTCAAGGCAGGCAGCGCCGTGCGTTTAATGGCCTGTGCCAAGTGGTGCTGCAGAGCACTGGTCGAGCGGGTGAGATCGTGCTCACCGCATCTTCGCAGGGCTTGCCGGATGAAACGCTGCGAATCAGATCGGAATAACTCGACCGGTTTTCCGCCGCCTGCCGGCAGAGAGAGAGGTTTGGCTGGCAACAACAGGTGTCTTTGCCACTGGTGATGATTTCTTTATCAAGTGGGTGGTGCGAGCTTTCAAGATTAATGTTTTTGATATTTCGCCGCGCTCTTTTCGCTTGATTTTGCCTGGATGATTGGGTAATTTTGCAGAGAACCTGCGGCAAAATTTTGTGATTATTTTAAGGATGAATATGAAGCATAGAATGATTTCATCTGTAGTATCTCTTTTAACCGGGCTGCTTTTTTACTCTTGCAGCGAACAAACAGTCACCCTGTATGTGGCCCCCGGCTGCGGCGAGAGCAGCATGGGGACCAAGAAGGCGCCGTTTACAAGCCTGGTTGCAGCGCAGGAGGCGGTTCGCTCTCTTCGAAAAGAACAACCCAAAGCCCCGGTGGTGGTGGAGATAAAAAGCGGCGTCTATGAACTGGAAGCGCCTTGGATCCTCACCGCCGAGGATGCAGGAAGCAAGGACGCGCCGGTGGTCTATCGCGCTGCTCAAGGCGAGGAACCGGTTTTTACCGGCGGTCGTCCTTTGGTCCGTTGGCGCCGGCTAAGTGATCCGCAAAAGCGGCCACTGTTGACTGCAGACGTCAGAGAAAATGTTTATGTAACGGAGGTGAGATCTGCCGGGATTTCGGATCTGGGCGATCCAACCGATGCCGGCAAACGTCCAGAGTTGTTCTGCAACGGCCGGCTGCAGACTCTGGCCCGCTGGCCCAACAGCGGTTTTGTTCAGGCCGGATTGGCCAAGGGCAAAACCGTTTTACCGCCGACCTATATCAACAAACCCGGCACCGTGGAGGGGCGCTTTGAATATACGAGCCCGCATCAGGATCGCTGGGCAAAAGAAAACGACGTGCGGCTTTCCGGCTATTGGTATTGGGACTGGTGCGATGCTGTGCAAAAGGTCAAAGCCATCGACACGTTGCAGAGGCTGATTGACACATGTCCACCCTATCATGAGTACGGTTACCGGGACAGCCTGCGTTACTTTGGACTCAATCTCTTTTGCGAGATCGATCAGCCGGGCGAATGGTATCTTGACAGAAGCGACGGGCTGCTCTATTGGTATCCGCCCGAGGGCACGGATCCGAACGGGGCCAAAGTGACGCTGTCGGTGTTTTCTTCACCGTACATGGTGGAACTGCAGAATTGCTCTTATCTGACGCTGCAGGGGTTGACCTTTCAGGAAGGCCGGGGCAGCGCGATTCTGGTCCGCGGCGGAGAAAAGAACCTGATCTCGGATTGCCGGATCGAGCGGTTCGGCCTGGACGGCATACATATTCAGGCTGGTGTTGGCCACGGCATTTCCGGCTGTCTGCTGGCGAACTTGGGCTGCGGCGGCATCAAGCTCCAGGGCGGCGACCGGCGGACGCTCACCCCGGCCGGCCACTTTGTGGAGCACACGGTGGTGGAACATTTTTCGCTGTTCAAACGCACTTACGAGCCCGCGGTGCACATGGACGGCTGCGGCATGCGCCTCAGCAACAACCGCTTCCGTTTCTCCTCCTCATCGGCCATGCGGCTCGAAGGCAACGATTTTATCATCGAATACAATCAGATCAGCCGGGTGGTCAACGAGTCGGACGACCAGGGAGGTCTGGATATCTTTTATAATCCCTCTTACCGCGGCAACGTCATCCGCTACAACCACTGGTCGGAAATCTCCGGCGGAACCCGTCACGGCGCGGCCGGCGTCCGCCTGGACGACATGATCTCCGGTGTTGTCATTTACGGAAATATCTTTGAGCGATGCGGAGCCAGGGATTTCGGCGGCGTGCAGATTCATGGAGGAAAGGACAATCTGGTTGAAAATAATCTGTTTTACCACTGCTTTGCCGCGGTCAGCTTTTCTTCCTGGGGCAGGGAACGCTGGTTGAAGCAGTTGGATTCCCCGGTGATTGAGAAAAAAATATATGAGGACGTGGATATCCGATCCGCCGTCTATCAGCAACGCTATCCTGAACTGAAAACCCTTCGCGAGGATCCGGACCGGAACACGGTGAGAAACAACCTGCTGGTGGATTGCGAGAATGTTTTTCTGCGTGACCCCCAAAAGGGGATCGCTGAAAACAACCCATCGCTGAGTTCCGCCGGCCAATCGGTGCCAACGTTTTGTTCCTCTCAGCAGCTAAAGCCGTTCGGCTTGCAGCCCATCCCGTTCGATAAAATGGGCCCGAAGAAAAACAGGTGGATAAAA
>CAZKQR010000394.1:0-4083 GCA_964554965.1 uncultured Cytophagia bacterium
CCGGAACAAGGGGCAGGTTTGCCCCGGAATGGGTGGCAGGTTTCGTCCGGATTTTGCAATAAGCACTGCTGTCAACCGGGCCAGGATGCCCGGACGATGGTTTCGCCCGGAGAACGGTTCTCCTGAGAAATCAATTATTTTTCATAAAAAAACACTTTACACTATCGGAGGCGGCCGTGTGTATCAGGCTTTTCTTTCTTTTCCTCTATCTTCCCTGGTTGCTTGTTGCACAGGATAAGACCTGCTTTCAGACGGCCGGACCCTGGCAGCCTGAAGTCGATTTTCACTCTGATGTGGCGATTGTATACGGTGTGAACGGTTCTTTTGAGCAAAGGATAGCCGGTTGGCGAGAACACGGCTATGGTTTGCATTTCATGACCGGCGTGGCCTGGGGTCATTACGCAGATTATTTTCAGGGACGCTTTGACGGCCAAACCCATCTGCAAGACGGCCAGGTCGATCAACAGGGCGACATCATCTGGCATGACAAGGGGGTGGTGCCCTATATCGTGCCCTCTCTGACGTTTGTGGCCTATCTGAAGAGTTTGGTCAAAACAGCCATTGACCAGGGAGTTGATGCCGTTCATTTGGAGGAACCCGAGTTCTGGGCCCGCGCAGGCTATAGCGAAGCTTTTCAAAAAGAGTGGCAGGCGTATTACCATGAACCCTGGCAAGCGCCGCACAGCAGCGCGGACGCGGCCTGGCGTTCCTCCAAACTGAAATACCATCTCTATCAGCGGGCGTTGAAGGAAGTCTTTGCCTACGTCAAGTCCTATGGCGCCGGCAAAGGTAAAAACATTGCCACCTACGTGCCCACCCATTCCCTGATCAACTATGCCAAGTGGGGCATTGTCAGCCCGGAGGCCAGTCTGGCCGGTCTGGGCAACATGGATGGCTATATCGCCCAGGTATGGACAGGCACGGCGCGCAGTCCGGTCTATTATGAGGGCCTCCGTGCTGAACGCACGTTTGAAACCGCTTTTCTTGAATACGGTTCCATGACGGCCATGACGCAGCCCACCGGGCGTCGTGTCTATTTTCTGACGGATCCTATCGAGGATGATCCGGAACATACCTGGCAGGATTATAAGCACAATTATGAGAGCACTTTTACCGCGCAATTGCTCTATCCAACGGTCGCCCATTACGAGGTCATGCCGTGGCCTGATCGCATCTTTTTCGGTTCCTATCAGACAGCGGACGATACGGTGCGCACCGCCATCCCCGCAGAGTATGCCACCCAGATCATGATCATGATCAATGTGCTCAACCGCATGCCCGCTTCAGAAGCGCAAATCGACGGCCATCAAAACATCGGCGTCTTGGTGTCCGATGCCATGATGTTTCAACGCTTTCCCCAATTCTCCGATTATAGCGATCCGGATTTGTCCGATTTTTTCGGCATGGCTCTGCCGCTGCTAAAGCTGGGTGTTCCGGTCAAAATCGTGCAAATGGAAAATCTGCCTTTTGCGGAGACTTTGAAAGATATCCAAGTATTGTTGATGACCTACAGCAATATGAAGCCGCTTGATGAAAACTATCATTCGATTCTGACCAAATGGGTAAAGAAGGGCGGCATCCTGATTTACCTGGGAAAGGATCAGGATCCTTTTCAACGCGTACGCGAGTGGTGGAATCAAAACGACAACCATTTTGCCTCGCCGTCGGCGCATCTGTTCAAATCACTCGGCTTTCATTCTGACAGCGGTTCTGCAAAAATCGGCCGAGGGTTGGTCAGTGTGTTACGTCAAGATCCCAAAGAGCTGGTTATGCAAAGAAACGGATCAGTGGTGCAGCGCCTGGTCAGCGACGCCCTTGCCGTAAAGCATATGCCCCCGATTCATAAAAAGAACCGGCTGCATTTGCGGCGCGACGTTTATGACGTCGTCGCGGTGATGAAAGAGAGCGTTACGGACTCGGTCTATACGGTGCCTGGTCCAGTGATCGATTTGTACGACCCGCAGCTGCCGGTCTTGCCGCAAAAACAGGTTGCGCCGGGTGAGACAGCCCTGTTGTTCAATTTAACCCGGTTCGCCGCCCTAAAGCCGTCCGTGCTGGCGGCTGCTTCCCGCTGTTATGATGAGAAACACGATCGTCATTCATTCGAGTGCACGCTCAAGGGTCCGGCCAAAATCAAAGGCGTCGCGCGCATCTATCTGCCGCATCGTCCGAAATCCGTCAGCCTGACCAATACGGCCGGCCCGGTTCATATTAAACAGGAGTGGCATGACTCCAGCCGTACTTTGCGGCTCTGGTATGATAATGACCCGGACGGTGTCCACTTGACCATCGATTAGGTAAATCAGCATGAAAAAACCCCTTGCGCTTCTTCTGTTGCTCGGCTTCGCAACCACCGCTTCGCCGCAATTGCGGTCCCCCGCGGCCATGGACAGTCTCGTCGAACGAGCCATGACGACCTTTAATGTACCCGGTATCGCCGTGGCGGTGGTCAAGGATGGCAAGGTTGTGCATGCCAAAGGTTACGGGGTGCGCTCCATCCGCACCCGCCAACCTGTGGATGAGAACACCCTTTTCGCCATCGCCTCCAATACCAAGGCCTTCACCGCCGCCGCCCTCGCCATTCTCGTGGATGAGGGCAAACTGCAGTGGGATGCGCACGTCACCGATTTCATTCCCGAATTCCGCCTCCATGATCCATGGGTCACCGCCGAGTTCACCATTCGGGACCTGCTGACCCACCGCAGCGGCCTCGGCCTTGGCGCCGGCGACCTGATGCTCTGGCCCGACTCGGCTCGCTTCACCCTCCCGGAGATCATCGGCAACCTGCGCCATATCAAGCCGGCCTCTTCGTTCCGCAGCAAATACGATTATGATAATCTTCTTTACATCGTTGCCGGCGAAGTGGTTGCCCGCGCTTCGGGCATGAGCTGGGAAGCGTTCATCGAGACTCGGATCATGCAGCCCCTGGAGATGAAGCACTCCGCCGCCTCGATCAATCGGCTGGCGGACACGACCAACATCATCGATGCCCATGTGGCGGTTGATGGCCGGCTTCAGGTCGTAGCCAAGGAGAAGGGCGACCTGCTTAACGCCGCCGGGGGCATTTACAGCAGCGTTGCCGATATGAGCAAATGGGTGCTGATGCAGATCAACAAGGGTGCTTTTGGCCCTGGGCTGGAAAAACGGATATTTTCCGAGCGGGTCCATGACGAAATGTGGCGGCCTCAGACCCTTATCCCCCTGCGGAATTCCGAACCCTACAACACTCACTTTTCCGCCTATGGTCTGGGCTGGAGATTGAGCGATGTGAAAGGCTTTCTGCAGGTGAACCACACCGGCGGCCTGATGGGGATTGTCACTCAGGTGACCATCCTGCCTGAACTCGAACTCGGCATCATCGTCTTCACCAACCAGCAGGAAGGGGCGGCTTTTTCCGCCATCACCAATACGATCAAGGATTTTTATTTTGGCATCGAGTCCGTCGACCGCGTCAAAGAGCTGAGCGAAAGACGGGAGCAGCAGTTCAGCGAGGCCGCCCGGGTCCTGGAAGCAGTGGAGAAAAAGGTCGCGGAGCAGCGGAAAAGGAAAAGGGGGCTGTCGGAGTGGACGCTCTACAGCGGCACCTACACGGATCCATGGTTCGGGGAGGTAACGATCGATGTGGAAGGGGGGCGGATGCGTTTCCGGTCGCTGCGTTCGCCCAAACTGCGCGGCGAGATGTTCTACTATGCCGGCAATACCTTTGTGGTGCGTTGGGACGACCGCACCCTCGATGCCGATGCCTTTGCCTCATTTGTCCTCGATACCGAGGGAACGCCGTGGCGCATGACGATGAAGGCGGTTTCGCCCCTTACCGATTTCAGCTTTGATTTTCACGACCTCGATTTTGTCCGCAAAATGCAGGGACGTTGAGATCGGAGACATGATTACATAGGGTCTGTTCAGACGCGTTGCCCAGCCCTTAACCACCGGCACCGGACTGCTTCATCCTCAGCCTGGTTAACACATCGCCGGCGAGGAACAAAAAAAAAGACCGTCTCGAATTCGAGACGGCCTTTTTGCAGGGATTGCTTGAATGGAACTAGAAATGAATGTTCAGGGTGATGCCCCAGTTGGACACAC
>CAZKQR010000395.1:0-4081 GCA_964554965.1 uncultured Cytophagia bacterium
GCATCGGGTTCATCGGCCTGGGCATCATGGGACAACCCATGTGCTTGAATCTGCTGAAAGCCGGTTTTCCCTTGACGGTCTATAACCGCACGCCTGAGCGCATGCAGCCGGTGCTGCAGGCAGGCGCCGGCGCCGCGGCATCAGCCAAACAAACGGCGGAGCGGTCCAGCATCGTCATCACCATGGTGACCGATACACCGGATGTGGAGCAGGTGCTTTTCGGCAGCGACGGCGTGATGCAAGGTTTGAAACCCAACAGCGTAGTGATCGACATGAGCACGATCTCGCCCTCGGCCACGCAGCGCATGGCGGCCCAGATCAAGGAAAAGGGCTCGCAAATGCTCGACGCGCCGGTGAGCGGCGGCGATGTGGGCGCCAAGGCCGGAACCCTGGCGATTATGGTGGGCGGCGAGGCGCAGACGCTGGAGCGCTGCCGTCCGGTGCTGGAGGCGATGGGCAAGACCATCACCCATGTCGGCGGACACGGCATGGGCCAGACCGTCAAACTGTGCAATCAGATTCTGGTTTCAGTCACCAACTTGGCGGTGTGCGAAGCGGTGCGTTTCGCCCAGCAGTCCGGCGTTGATCCGCTGGTGATGATCGAAGCGGTGAAAAACGGCGCGGCCGGCTCCTGGCAGTTGAGCAATCTGGGGCCGCGCATGGCTGCGCAGGATTTTGCCCCGGGCTTTATGATCGATCTGCAGCAGAAGGATCTGCGGCTGGCGCTGCAATCCGCGTTTGAGATGCAGCTGCCGTCGCCGGGACTGAGCCTGGTGCATCAGCTTTTTTCCGCCTGTCAGGCTCGCGGCGAAGGCCGTGAAGGGACCCAGGCGCTGATCAAGTCTTTGCAGGCGTTGACGCAAAAGCCTGCAAAGGATAATTGAATTCCGCAACGCTTCAAGGGCGGCAGTATGTTAGGTGGAACGGATTCGGAGGTGCGTGTGGTGGTGGTGCATTTCGTCCCATACAGAGTGATGAAAGCTTTTTTGCTTTTTTTTATGATCGTCAGCGGCTGCTGCGCAGCTGCGACAGGGGCGCAACGGTCGATTGAACATCTGCCCACGGCCAACGGTCTCTGTTATGCGACCTATCACATCGACAAGGGGGTGGTGGACGCTTTTTATCCTCACCTGAACGACGATTGGGACACCGGCTATCGCACGCCCAACCTGGTGCAGGCGCTGGGCTTTCGCATGACCATCGGCTCTCATTCCATTCCGCTGCAGCAATGGCCGGCGGCCAACAGCGGCTATATCAACGGCACCGGCATCATCCGCGTCGAACACACCACGGAAAAGGCGCGCCTGATCTCCTACATCTGGGCGCCGATGATCCTCGAACACAAAGCCCTGTTCTGGGTCCTGCACATTCCCGCTGCCAAACGATTCCGCCTCACCCGCGCACATTTTCTCCCTTTCATCGATCCCCCTTTGCGCGAGATGCAGACCGTGGTCACCGAGTGCTGGGATAACGAAGATCTGTGGATCATGTTCGCCGCTGTGTACACCGGCGGCATGACGCCGCCGGCGCAGGCCAAGGTGTTGGCGGACCTGGCTAAAACAGAGCCGAACCGGATGGTGGAGGCGGAACAGCGATGGTGGATGCACTGGCACCTCGCCGGCCACGAACCCGCGGACATCATCACCCTCAAGCACGATGTGTTTCGTCAATCCCTGGCGTTCATCAAGATGGCGCAGGTGCGCGAACCCGGGCCGGGCTATGGCCAGATCGTCAACTCGCTGGCCTATGGCTATGACAAGATCGCGGTCACCCGCGACATGAGCTACAGCGTGGCGGCGTTGTCAGCGGTCGGCCATTTCAGCGAAGCTCGGGCGGCGCTGAAATTCATGCTCTACTCGGATGCCGGCTCGTTTCGCTCCCACCGCATCGGCGATCTGGAGTGGGGTCTGGGCCGCAACTATATGGTGTCGCTGGCGCATTACAGCGGCATCGGCTTTGAGCGTGCCACCTCGATCGGCAATGCGCCGCAGCTGTATTTCAGCAGCCATCCGCTGTTTCTCTGGGCGTTGCACGATTATTACAAGCACAGCAGCGACCGGGCTTTTCTTGATCAGGTATGGTCTCTGGTTAAAGACTATGTGGTGCAGCCGCTGCTGGTCTCGTTTGCCGGCAACGACCTGATCCGCGCGGATTCCGGCCTGTGGGATGCACCGGCGCCCGGTGAGCAGTTTCTCTACACCTCTGCCGCCGCTTTTCAGGGATTGACCTGCGCGGCGGTGCTGGCCCGGACGCTGGAGGATGCGACGGTTCTGAAACAGTGCACAGAAAAATCAGCGCGCCTGCGCGAAAGCATTCTGACCCGGCTGACAGTGGGCAAGGCCAAGGTGCTGGCGAGAAGCATAGAAAAGCGATCGTTTCCGGAATTGCTGGACAGCTCGACCATGGAAGCGGTCAATTGGGGCGTGGTGCTTCCTGACTGGAAGTCCGCACGCACCACCCTGGCGGCGCTGGACTCGCACCTGCGCATCAGTCCGACGCGCGGCTATGCGTTGGGCCGCACGGTGAACGCCGGCGTCGGCGAGGAGAACCTGTTCGTCACTCTGCGCATGATCCCGGCCATGATGCGGATGAAGAAAAAACGCGAGGCCGATCTGCTCTGGGAGTGGGTGATGAGCCAGGCGGCCGGCAATGCAGAGATGATCCCGGAACATTACGATCAAAAGACCGCAGCCTGCCGCGGCGCTTACCCGGTGATCGGCATGGGCGCTGCGGCGTTTATACTGGCCGCTTTGGCCCGGTGAAGGGTGATGAAAAGAATGATATACCACAGGTCCATGAGACCGTTTTTAATCCTCCTGCTGTGCTGCGCCGGTTGTTCGCTGAAATCGCCCGAGGCGCCGAGCTGGCAGACCCAATGGAACATTCCGCTGGTGGACCGCTCCTACAGCGTGAGGGAGATGGTCGAGGATGAAGACCGGGTGATGTTCGACGCGGACGGCCGTCTGGGCTTTCACGTGGAAGAGGAGATCGCGGCCGCCGCCATCGGCGAGAATTTTGTTCTTGATGATTTTGAACAGACCTTTGAGGTGGCGCTCACCGATTTGACGATACCGGACATGATCGTCGGCTATGATCACTATAGCTTTACGCAGCTGTGCAGCGAAGCGGCGGGTAAAGAGGGACAGAACGTCATCATTCATCCGGCCGTGTTTCAGCGGGTGGCGGGCGTAAAGCATGCGGACGACCGCTTCCGTTCCGCGGTCATCGAGACCGGCCGCGGCCGGCTGCGCCTTTACAGCCGTTTGCCGGTGGCGTTGGAAAATGTGGCGCTGCAGCTGCGCGACGGCGCCACCGGCGATATTCTGCTCAGCGCGCCGCGCGTGGCGCGGATCAATGCCTATGACTCGGTGCTGGTGCCGCTGGACTTTTCCTCTAAACGCATTCCGGAGAACAACCAGTGGTTGATCTCCGGCTCTGTGGCCGGCTCTGCCGGCGCCGCGGTTCCGGTCCGGCCGGACCAGTCGCTGGAGGTGCTGACGCAGATCGATGAGATGCGGGTTTCCTTTCTGCACGCCAAACTGCCCAGCCTCACGCTGCAGGAAAATGAATCCATCGAGCTGCTGCCCGGCTTGACCCTGCAGGTTGAAGAGCTGGCGTTTCAACGGGGCCAAGTGGCTGTGACGCTGGATAACCACACGCCCATCTCCGCAGAGACTCTGTCGTGGCAATTCCCGGAGATTAAAAACAGCAGCGGGGATCCGCTCCATTTTGTCATACCGCTCACGTCCTATTCCCGCTCCGTCAGCCGGATCGATCTGCACCGGTTCGTCGCCCGGTTGGATCTGCCGGCGAACGGCGCGCAGCAGTTTTTGAATATCGATTTCGACGGCGTGACCCGGGATCTGGGCGATCAGCTCTACGTGCTCGATCAAAAAAGCAAGCTGTCCGCTCATGTCCTGTTCTCTGATCTGGCGGTCGATCATCTCTCCGGCCGCCTGCAAGAGCAGGAGGTGGTGCTGGACACGGTTTTCCGCAGCCTCTCTCTGCCCGAGCGTCTCGACGATCTCGATCATGTTCGTTTCGGCGACGCCAGACTCACGCTGGATATTTTCAATACCAT
>CAZKQR010000396.1:0-4079 GCA_964554965.1 uncultured Cytophagia bacterium
TCAAGGAGTGGGACATGGGTGTTGCTGTCGAGGTCACAGAGGCGACCTTTGAAAGTGAAGTCATAAAATCGAATGTGCCGGTGTTGGTGGATTTTTGGGCGATTTGGTGCGGACCCTGCAAGATGATCGCACCTGTTGTCGAAGAGATCGCTGTGGAAAAGACCGGCATGCTCAAAGTCTGCAAAGTGGATGTCGATAAAAATCGCGGGATCGCCGGGAAATATGGCATTCGCAGCATTCCAACCCTGCTGTTGTTCAAAAACGGCCAGGTGGTTGAACAGATCGTTGGCGCTGCCGCAAAGCCCAATTTGCTTAAAAAACTAGAGCCCCATCTAAGCTGATCGAATGACCGACCTATCCCATACCTATGCTGTGGTCATGGCAGGTGGCGTGGGCAGTCGTTTTTGGCCCAAAAGCCGGAAAGCGCTGCCCAAACAATTTTTATCCCTTTTGGATAAACGAACGTTGATCCAGGCAACCTGCAAACGGTTGCAGGAGATGCTGCCGCAGGATCAAATCTATGTGGTATCCACCCAGGATCAGGCCACCCGGGTGATGCGGCAATTGCGATGGTTGCGGTCGGACCAGCTGATTCGGGAACCCTTCGGAAAAAACACGGCGCCGTGCATCGGGCTGGCGGCGTTGCATCTGGCGCGCCGTTCTCCTGAAGCGGTGATGATTGTGCTGCCGGCTGATCATCACATCACTGAAACCGATCGTTTCCTGCAGGCGCTGAACAGCGCCATTGCGTTGATCCGCCGGCAACCGGAGGCGCTGGCCACCATCGGCATCGATCCGACCTTTCCGGCCACCGGATACGGGTATATTCAGCGTGGTGAAGCCTTCGCCTTTGATCACCGTCAGGCCTGGCGGGTGCGCGCGTTCGCGGAAAAACCCACCCATGAAGTGGCGGTGCAGTTCTTCAGCAGCGGGGAATTTCTCTGGAACAGCGGCATCTTTGTTTGGCGGTGCCGCACGATTCTAGAGTACATCGAAGAGCTGATGCCCGATCTCTATGCCGGCCTGATGGAGATCGATGTTGTGCTGGGCCGCGCCGGCTATCGCCGGGTGCTGAACCGTGTCTATCGCCAGATTCGCAGCGAGTCCATCGATTACGGGGTGATGGAAAAGGCGAGCAACGTCGTGGTGGTGGAGGGCGATTTCGGCTGGAGCGATGTGGGCAGTTGGGATGAAGTGTACAAGCTGGCCGCTAAGGACGGCGACGGCAACGTGGTCCTCGGTGAACCGGTTCTCAAAGATGTGCAAAATTCGTATGTGGAATCCGGCCGCCGTCTGGTCGCGCTGGTGGGGGTTCAAGACCTGGTGGTGGTGGATACCAAGGATGCGCTGTTGATCTGCCATCGTAACCAAACACAGGATGTCAAATGGGTAGTCGAAAAGCTCAAACACAGCGAAAAGCTAAAGTATTTGTAGATATGAAAGAGGCCGAGATTTTGCAGGCCTTGGAGACGCTCGCCAAAGCGCTGGATCTGCAGGTGCGCTACGAAAAGGGGGATTTCCATGGCGGCCATTGCCGCTGCCGCCGGGATCATCTGATCGTCATGCAGAAAAACGATCCCGTCTACCGAAAAATCCACGTGCTGGCACGGGAGCTCGGCACCTTTAATCTGGATGCTCTCTATGTGATGCCGGCCATTCGCCAGATCATCGAACAGGAACAGGCCACGGCCGAGCCCGCTTCCTTTTTGCCGGATCCGATGTAAAATCCGCCCCTTGTTCGCACCCAATGATAGATTCCTGGAGGTAACTGAATATGAACCAAAGTGAGTTGAGCCGGTATTTTTCCGAGCATCTGTTTATCGCCCAGCTGAAGGCCAAGAACAAGGAACAGGCCATCAGCGAGCTGCTGGATATGTTTGTCAGGGAAAAATACATACGCAATCGGGAAATCGTGCTCGAAATGCTGCATCAGCGCGAAAAGCTGGGCAGCACCGGTATCGGCAAAGGGGTGGCGATACCGCACGGCCGCACCACGGCGGCATCTAATGTGCTGATCGCGTTCGGCAAATCCGAAGCGGGCATCAATTTCGACGCCATCGACGGCAAGCCGGTGCATCTTTTTTTTATGGTTATTGCTCCACCCAACGATGAAGGCAACACCTACCTGCCCATTCTCGGCGCCCTGGTCACTTTGTTGAATGAAAAAAGCAATCGTGACAAATTGGCGAAAGTCAAAGACTTTACCGAGTTCCTGCCGATTATTACGGGAGAATAAGCGATGATAAAAAAAGATCTGGAAGCGCTCGTATCATTGCAGGACATCGATCTGATGATCGAAGAGACCAGCGAGGTGGAAAAATTGGGTTTTTCCGTCAGCGGCTACACCGAGCTGCGCAAGGCGAGGGAAGAGCTGGCCGCCACATTGAGCAAGCCGATGCTGTTCCGCTATGAGCGGCTGCGGGCCAAACTGAAACGGGCGATCGTGCCGGTTAAGAACGATATCTGTCTGGGATGCTTTCTGCGCCAGCCCACCTCTCTGGGCATCAAGGGGCGGGAGGATGAAGAGATTTTTACCTGTGAAAACTGCGGACGGATGCTGTACTGGTTGGATTGATCCGTGCTGATCTGCAATAGACAAGGCCGCCCATCAGGCGGCCTTTTTTTTTTAGTGCGCTCTCTCAGGGACCGGTAGGAGGCGGTCAGATGATGCCCAGCTGCCGGCCTAATTTTTCAAAGATCCCCAACACCTTGTCCAACTCCTCTTCCGTGTGCGTGGCCATATAGCTGGTGCGGATCAGGGCTTTGCCCGGCGGCGCCGCCGGACTGATGACCGGATTGGCGAACACGCCGTTCTCGAACAACAGCCGCCACAGCATGAACGTCTTTTCATCTTCGCCGATGATGATGGGGATGATGGGGGTCTGGCTGGCGCCGGTGTTGAACCCCAGCTGTTCAAATCCTTTTTTCATCTTGTAATAGTTGTGCCACAGCCTTTCTCGGCGTTCCGGCTCTGCTTGGAGGATATCCACAGCCGCAATGACCGTTGCCACAGAGGCGGGCGGCGGACTGGCGGCGAAGATAAACGCACGCGACACATGCTTGATGTAATGGACCACCTCTTCAGAGCCGGCGATGAATCCGCCGATGGAGGCAAAGCTTTTGCTGAAGGTGCCCATGGTCAGATCGACCTCTTTCTCCAGGCCGAAATGCTCCGCCGTGCCGCGGCCGTTGCGACCCAGCACACCGATGGCATGCGCATCGTCGAGCATGACGCGGGCGCCGTGCTTTTTCGCCACAGCGACCAGCGCGGGCAGGTCGACGATATCGCCGCCCATGCTGAAAACGCCGTCGCTGATGATCAGAATGCCGTTTTCCTCTGATTTATTGCGCGTCAGCACTCGATCGAGATCCTGGATGTTGTTGTGCCGGTATTTCAACGCGCGGCCAAAGGCCAGGCGCGTGCCGTCGACGATGCTGGCATGGTTCTCGTTGTCGCCCACCACCAGATCCTTGCGGCCGACGACGGCGGAGATCACCCCCTGGTTGGTCATAAATCCGGTGGAAAAAACCAGCACCGCCTCCACGTTCATAAAGGCCGCCAGCTTTTCTTCCAACTCTTCGTGCAGGGTCAAAGTGCCGTTCAAAAAACGGGATCCGGTACAACCGGAGCCGAATTTTTCAATCGCCTCGATGGCCGCTTTTTTAACCCGGGGATCCTGGGTCAGACCGAGATAGTTGTTCGACCCGATCATGATCAGCTTTTGCCCATTGAGGTACACCTCGGTGTCCGCACCCGACCCAAATGCCTTAAAATAGGGGTACCATCCCTGCTCCATGGCTTCGCGTGCACGAGCAGAAACCCCCATGGAGCATTTGCTAAATAAATCCGCCAAAGGTTAACCTCCATGATTGACAGGAATTGGAAAATCAGCCGCTCCGACGGCTTTCGTTTCTTCTTGGAACAAAAATTAGGCATTTATTAGTATTTAGTCAAGCTGAATGTTATTCTTTGAATCATGGCGTGATTTTATTACCTTAGCTGAAAAAGCCGGCCTGAAAGGATCGTTAGCATGAAAGCGTTGGTAACCGGCAGCAACGGGTTCATCGGCAGCACGCTG
>CAZKQR010000397.1:0-4057 GCA_964554965.1 uncultured Cytophagia bacterium
GCGGATAAAATGCTTGACATTCATGCAAAGAATTCTAATTTAGGGTGTTAACACAGCAAAGGAGGCTTGCGCCGCGTTACCATGACCCCAATCAGGAGGAGAAATGAGTACCGATAAGCAGCAAACCGCACCCCAGTTTCTGTTCTGGGCGTGCTTCATCGCGCTGGTAGCCACATCGTTCGGATTTATCATTCGTGCTAATTTGATCGACACCTGGGCGCATCAGTTCAATTTAAGCGAAACCCAAAAAGGGGAAATTCTCGGCGTTGGATTGTGGCCGTTTGCCATCAGCAGTGTGCTGTTCAGCCTGGTGATCGATAAAATCGGCTACGGTCGTTCCATGATCTTTGCGTTTTTCTGCCATGTCTCCTCTGCGTTTATTACCATTTTTGCCAAGGATTACTGGGCATTGTACACCGGCCAGTTCATCGTGGCCCTGGGCAACGGCGTGGTCGAGGCGGTGATCAATCCGGTGGTAGCCACCATTTTTTCCAAAGAAAAGACCAAATGGCTGAACATCCTGCATGCCGGCTGGCCGGGCGGCATGGTCCTCGGCGGCATCATGATGCTGATCATGGGGACCTCGGTGGATTGGCGTTTCAAGGTGGCATTGCTGCTGATCCCCACGTTGATCTATGGACTCATGTTGTTGCGCTGCAAGTTTCCGGTGCATGAGCGGGTCAAAGCCGGCGTATCCTATAAGGCCATGCTGCAGGAAGCCGGTGTTCTCGGCGCTGCCATCATCATCCTGATGATGACTCGGGAAGTGGGCCGTGTGTTTGGCTGGTCTACCGCGGTACAGGCAGTTATCGTATTGGCCCTGGTCGTGGCCTATGGTTCCTATGTGCGCTCGTTGGGCCGTCCCATGTTCATCTTTCTGATGCTGATCATGATTCCTCTGGCCATTGTAGAGTTAGGCACCGACAGCTGGATCACCGATCTGGTGAATCCGGTGATGAGTAAAATCGGCATTCAGCCCCTGTGGGTTCTGATCTACACCGCTTTTATCATGATGCTCATGCGTTTCAACGCCGGCCCCATCGTTAACCGTTTCAAGCCGTTGGGAACATTGGCCCTCTGTTCGGCGGTGGCGATTCTCGGGCTTTTATTTTTGTCCAAGGCAGCCGGGATCATGATCTTTGTCGCCGCCACCTTTTACGCTCTGGGCAAGTCCTTTTTCTGGCCGACCATGTTGGGAGTGGTTTCTGAACGCTTTCCCAAGGGCGGTGCGCTTACGATCAACAGTATCGCCGGTGTCGGCAATTTGGCAGTGGGCGTGATCGGCGCGGCTTTTCTCGGCAACATTCAAGACAAGCATATTGATCAGCAGTTGGCCGGCCGTTATCCTGATCTGCATCCGCAGGTGGTGGCCATGGAAAAAGCCAGCGTATTCGGCGCTTACCGGCCGCTGGATCAGGATAAAGTGGCGCGACTATCTGATGCGGATCGAGACCGAATTAAAGGGATCAGCTCGGAAGCCAAAAAAAATGCTCTGGCTACGGTGGCCATTTTTCCGACCATCATGCTCATCTGCTACATCATTCTATTGCTATATTTTAGAGCCCATGGCGGCTATAGTGTAGTGGAGTTGCAAGAGCTTAGGTCATGATTTTTGCCAGTCTGCAACCCACGGATTCTATCCGTGGGTTGCAGGCGCTCCGGTATGACCGTTTGGCGCCTGGTTGTTGATTTATTGAACAGTGTCAGGAAATAATTGATTCGTCACTTTTTTCGATTAATTGCGAATATTCGTAATTATTGCAAATTTTTCTTGCTTTTTTAATATGGATCATGTATATTCAATAAGTATTATCAGCATGATACTGCAATATTTTGTGCAGGTTTTCTTTCAGACACCCGGTTTGCATCTTTGCTCCCGCCTGTTGCAGTAGCTTTCCGCATCCTACGATAGCATCTTTGCCATTCACAGCCGTTCACAATCTTTGCACCACAAATCCTTTTTTTAAAATCGGGACTGCCGTTTTTTTATTTGACAGCGGTTGGTTTCGCTATTTCTGGGGATGCGGTATGGGACGACGTGTAATCAACGGATTTTAAGGTGCCTCAACTCGCAGCCGTACATAGTGCAAAAAAGATCTCTGAAGCGACCTATCAGACTCTATTCGACCATTCCGGCAATGCGGTGGCCGTCGTGAGTGAGGAGGGCCGCCTGCTCATGGTCAACCGCAAGTTCGAAGAGCTTTGCGGTTTGTCCCGGCGTGAGATAGAAGGCCGCAAAACGGTCTATGATTTCTTTCGTGAGGATCATCACCAGATCGACCTGTTTCTGCAGAAACGGAGAAAACGCACCAGTGCCGGCGTCGTGTCGCGCGAAAGCAGGTTTTACAGTTTGCAGGAGGACGTGCGCAGCGTTTATGTGACGCTTAGCGACATTCCGCGCTCACATAAATTTCTCATGACGCTGGCGGACGTCACTGAGCTGAGAGAGCTGCAGTCCCGCCTGGCGCGCTCCGAACAGCTGGCTGCCATCGGCGAACTTGCGGCATCCATTGCCCACGAGATCCGCAATCCCCTGGGCGCCATCAATACCTCGGTGGAGGTGTTGAGCAGCAGCTTGAGTCTGGATGGAGAAGACCGGGACCTGATGCAGATCATTCAGGAAGAGACCCGGCGTCTGGATCGCATTGTCAAAGATTTTCTACAGTTTGCCCGGCTCGACCGGATTCAGTCGAGCCGGGTGGATCTCAATCAAATCATCCGCGATACGCTGTTCCTGTTCAAGGGCACGTTCAACAGCCGGATCAAAGCAACAGCCCAGTTGGATGCCGCCCTGCCCCTGTACACCGGGGACGGCGATCAGCTGCGTCAGGTGCTGATCAACCTGATCGTCAACAGCATGGAGGCCATGACGGACGGCGGCACTTTGCTGATCCGCACGAAACGTCTGGTTGTGGCCGAGGGCCGGACCTATCTCCAACTGCTGGTGCAGGACAACGGCCAGGGCATCGAAGCCGCTCATCTGAAGAATATTTTCAAGCCGTTTTATTCCACCAAGGAAAAAGGGGTGGGCATGGGACTGGCCATCTGTCAACGAATCATTCAAAATCATGGGGGCGAAATCGACGTATCCAGTCGATTGGGAAACGGCGCCACTTTTATCATCACATTGCCCGTCGTTGATTCAGCGCCGGAGAAGGAGTAACTGCGTTATGGCCGAAATCCTGCTAGTGGAGGATATGGTCAATCCGCGTAAGGCGATGTCCCTTCTGTTGAAACGGGAGGGCTATCAGGTGGAAGAAGCCGAGACCGGCGGCATCGCCTTGAAAAAATTGTCGGATCATTTTTATGATCTGATGATCACCGATTATCGCATGCGGCCCATGGATGGATTTGAACTGCTGCGTGAGTCCAAGCGCAGTTATCCGCTCACCAAGGTGATCCTGCTCACGGCCTTTGGCAGCATTCAGCAGAGCGTGGTGGCGATGAAACTGGGCGCGTATGATTATCTGACCAAACCTTGTGAGCCGCAGAATTTGCTCAAGGTGGTCAAGAACGCCCTGGACGTGGTCAAAGCTGGACCTGCCGGCGCCGCCGCCGGTCAGCGCATTTTCAGCGAGATCATCGGAGATTCCAAAGTGCTCCATGAGGTGCTCTGGCTCGTCTCCCAGGTGGCGGACACCGACTGCACGGTGTTGATTCAGGGCGAAAGCGGCACCGGCAAGGAGATGGTCGCCAGGGCGATTCACCAGCGTAGCAGCCGGTGTGCGATCCAGATGGTGGTGATCAACTGCAGTGCGCTGCCCGAGTCTTTGCTGGAGAGTGAGCTGTTCGGACACGCCCGTGGCGCCTTTACCGGTGCGGTCAAGGATCGCCGGGGATTGTTTCAGGAGGCGGAGGGCGGCACGCTGTTTCTGGATGAGATCGGCGATCTGTCCCTGCCGTTGCAAGTGAAATTGCTGCGGGTGCTGCAGGACGGCGAGATCCGCCGTGTCGGCGACAATCAGCCCATCCAAACCAATGTGCGCATCATCGCGGCGAGCAATAAAGAGCTCGAGCAAGAGGTGGTGTGCGGACGGTTCCGCGAGGACCTGTTCTA
>CAZKQR010000398.1:0-3948 GCA_964554965.1 uncultured Cytophagia bacterium
GAGTTGATTTTTTCCACGAATCGACGACGTGTGGATGGGTGTGACAGATATCGCAAAAACGGTCCGTAGCGGTGATTTTAAGCGCATGGTTGCCGAGAAAGATGGCTCCGATCCCCAGGATAAAACCGCTCAGCCACAGCGGTTTGCCGCCCAGTTTTTTCATAAAGTTCTATGCACTCCATAACTCCTGCGATGCTGCGCAGGATTTTGAATGAGTCCTTGCCGTTTGTACTGCAAAGTAACATCATCCCGTTTGAAATGCAACAAGTTTTTTATCAGCGAACACAGGCGGTCGGCGAATGGTCCCTTTCATTTGTTCACGGTGTAAAAATTGATCTCTATGCGCCGGTTGAACTTGCGGCCGGTGGGCAGATTGTTTTCACCGATCAGCACGGTCTCGCCGCTGCTGCGGATCACGCCGAGCGGTTTGTTCTCGCCATACCCTTTGGCCGAATCGGTCCGGCGGACGATCCGGTTGAACACCGTTGGATAGTTCTGCTCCACATATTTCAAAAAGCTGTCATGGAAGGAGAGGGCGCGCTCTTCGGACAATCGCAAATTATAGGCGGCGTTGCCGATGGCGCAGGCATGGCCGAAGAAGCGGAACCTTTTCTGCGGATCGGTAAAGATCTCTTCGATGGATTCAAGGATGCTCGCCCAGTAAAAACTGTAGAGCGGATCGGTTTTGTTGAACTGCAATGGAAAGGCCACGGTGTGCTCGCGCAGCTCCGCTTTGCCCACGGGCAGAAACGAGCGCGGATACGTTCTGAAGGTGCGCTGCAGCGAATCGGTCAGATGGACCACATACTGGATCTGCTGATTGATCCAGGGGCTTTTCTTGAAATAATCGTGCACCGGTATTTCCCAGGTGATCGGACCGTGGACGCGCGTCGGCGACGGCGATTCCACCAGCAGGCTGTCCTGAACGATATCGGTCTGCAACGTCACCACGTTTCGCTGCAGGGCGACGGCGCTCTTGATGTCGCTGTTGAACAGCACCGGGCTGGTAATGTTCTCAACGTCCACATAGTTCAAGGGAGAGAAGAGCACCGGCACATGGGCATCATCCGTAGTGATCTTGACGAACCGCCGCTCTTCGAACACCCAGCGGGCATCCTCCGGGTTGGACGGCACATAGCGCGGAGCCAGCACCACTCCGGGCAGAATGCTGATCTGTTCCGCCAACACGCCCTTGTGCAGCATGGAATCGCGAACCGCTTCTGCGCGCCGGTTTGCCAGATCAGGATCTGTTTCACTGCTGCTGGGATCGACAAACCCCTGCAGGCGAATGTGAATGTTGCGATGCTTGACCAGCCGCTCGGAGAGAATGTCCAGCGGCGGATCGACGATTTTTTTCAGCAAATATTCCTCTTTGACCGTGGTGGCATTGGTGTCAAAGCACACCTCGGTGATGATCGGCAGCGCAAAGGAGCGGGTGATCGCTGTGATGATCTGCATTGTATCTTGGGCGGCAAAGAGCCCCTTGGGAATGGTGTAAAAAGATTTAACGATCTGATTGTTGCTTTTGTCCAACTCTTCGATGGGCTGCCTGGTTTTGATCTCCACCGAAATGCCGTGTTTGCCCAGAATAGGCGTGTTCCAGTCGATGGTGAGAAAACGGCTTTCGCCGGGCAGCATCACCGGCAGATGACCGGTGCGCAGAACCCTCTTTTCAAAGGACCCGACGGTGTACGGCGCCGCCGTCTGCAGGGAGTCATAGACCGCATAGATCACATCCTTGGCCCAGTGCTGGCCCATATTGGAGAGCCGCACCCTCAATTTGCCGTGATATTCATCGGTGGTGATCCAGCCATTGTGCTCAAAGGTGACGTCCTCGGCGATCAGATCCGCCATCGGCACTTTGAAATGGTCGATGACGCTTTGGCCTTTGTTCGCCAGCCGGATATGGTGGTCTGCATCGTAGGCCACCATGGCCCAGTAATAATCCCCGCCGGTCAGATCGGTGGCGGGCGCCTGCGGCGCGCGCAGGTCTTTGACGGTCATCATCAGATCGGTGTCCGGCGCCTGCAGATAATGCCCTGCATTGAGTTTCAGCAGGTCGAGCTTTTGCGCCACCTTGCTGCTGTCATGATCGAAAAGGAGCAAATACTTTACGTCATCGAAGAGATCCGGTTCGCGGCTGACCTGGCAGCTCAACATCACGCTGTCGCTGTACACTTTGGTGTTGGACGGCGGAGTGACGAATTCAAAACCTTCCGGCCCGACCGGGAAATGCGAGACCGTGCCGCGATAGGTATGGTGGAAAAAGTCCTGTTCGTTCATCGAGGCAAAATCCAGGCGCAGGGCGTTGTTTTTTCCCGGCAACACGCCGCTCAACGGGCTGCTCAGGTCGTCCAGGCGCAGGCTGAGGCCGAAAGAATACTTTTCCAGCAGATCATTGCTGGAATTATAGCCCCCTTGAATGGCAAACCGCTCATCCCAACTCACCTCTGCGCCAAAGCCCAGGTGTTCTCCTTCATCGCGGCGGCTGTGATAATCGGCCGCTAATTGAAGCTGCATGCCGTTGTGCCGGCCGGCATAGAAGGCAAGCCCTGCGCGCATTTCACGCGGCAGCGGTGTGCTTTGCCGGATAAAGGTCAGGGGTTCGCCCAGGTTGTCAGCCGAGAGGCCGATGGAGATGATCCCGTGCTGAAACAGGCTGTTGGGATTGCGGCTCAGAGTGAACCGGGGCGTTCGATACATGAGCCCTGAATCAAAAACCCAGGTGTGGGCGCTGTACTGCGCTAATTTGCTGGAGAGGAATTTTGCATCCACACCGACGGCGAGCCGTTCACTCAGAAAGCTGAGCGGCTGACCGACATTCACCGACAGCACCCAATCATTGGCCGAGACCTGGGTGGCGTCTTTTTCTGAACTGTCGAATTCTCCGACCCCTTGATACAACCACCCTAGATTGAGCTGCGTACGCCGGCTCCATGGCGTCGTCAGGCTCTTGCCCGCCAGCAGCGAGGCGTTATTGATGTCGGCGATCCATTTGGTGTAACTGGCTGACCAATACCATTCGCGCAGATAACTGCCAGTGGCCGGATTGGCGAACACAACATGGTGATCATCCAATAAGGCGGTTACGCTGTTGCCCATGGACTGCAACCTGCTCCCCGGCGGCATTTTCAGAAACGCGGCGCCGGCACGGATCTGGCCGAAGATTTGCGCCGACCATAGAATGAGCAACAGGGCCGTAAGTTTTTTCATATTTGCTATCTCACGATCATGCATTTTTTCCAATCCTTGAAATCACCACTATGGATCGTTATGATGTACACCCCGGAACCGGCCAGCATTCCGCCAGAGGTCCGGCCATTCCAATAGTAGGTATTCCACCCCGCTAAATAATCCGATTCGCTGAGTTTGGTAATATGCGTGCCTGCGATGTCGTATACATCGAGGCGCGCAACCCGGTTGGAGGAGAGCTTGAATTGAATGGCCAGAGGCTCCTGCCGGTCAGGTTCATAGACATTCCTGTCCAGCTTCATGCGATTCATGCTAACTATCGTGATGCTGGTCTGAGCGGTGGCCAGACGCCCATATTGATCGCGCACACGTATTTCAAATACTACCGATTCCTCCGGGGCCGACGTGATCAGACGCGTGTCGCCGAACAGGGGCAGATCCTGACGCCAGACGCCGGAGATGAGGGGATGGTCAAGAATATAGTCATCAGCGAAAGTGGAATCAATTCGGCCATTGACAAAGTAGACCCAGATGTCCCAGGTGACAATCGCCCCCTCTACTTTGACCTCCACGGTCACCGAGTCACTCACTTGAACGAGCGGAGGCTGTGCAATAATATAGGGCAGGGGAACATCCGGCATATGCGGTTCTTCATGGGCTTTGAGCGCATAGACCGTGGCCTGGCCGTCGTTGTTGGCGGTGGTGGTGTCATTGTCCGCCGAGACGCGGCTGGCGCTGAACAGGGCAAAGGGATCC
>CAZKQR010000399.1:0-3933 GCA_964554965.1 uncultured Cytophagia bacterium
GGGACCCCCGAGGAAGTGGCCAAGGTCAAGGAGTCCTACACCGGACAGTTCCTGAAAAAAGAGTTGAAAAAGAAAGAGTGCGCCGACCGAAAGTAAAAACAGGATCCGGCATCACGGACCGGTGTCTGTGTTGCAGGCAGAAGAAGAGCAGGAAGACCAGCTCGAGCCGTGCAGCAGGCTAAACAAAAAAAATCGCCGTCCGGCGTCATGGATAGTTCCATCAGCGCCAGGCGGCGTTCTCTTTTTGTTCCAGGCTTAAAGGTTTTTCATTAATCCTCGTTAGCATGGCCACAGCTGTTCGCGCATCATTTTGCTCACTGCGGCTCCGCGTAAATCACTCAAGGACGATCGTTCAATACATTATACACCGCCTGGCCGGCAAAGGGAGCCAGTTTTCCTTTATCGCGGCTGCGGGCGTTCTTGCCTTTATACTCCACGGTCACCACATCGCCTTTTTTCACCCCCTGCGTCACTCCGACATGAATCACAGAAGAATCTCTGCTGTCCTGGCGAACGCCGACAGTTTTCACCGTCTGCCTGTTAACCCGCACTTTCCAGTCAACGGCGCTGCCGGCTCGAGCCATGGCCTTGTTCAGATTGAGCAGCAGGGAGCGGCCGTCCTCATCAACCGCAGCCCCCAGAAGGACCGGCGCAGCGCCCGCCTCCGGGTCTTGCAAGCCGGTGAGGCCGTAGCCAAAGGGATACAGTGGTTGGTACACCGCATCGCCGTAATTGAGTGGAATATCGGCCATGGCGGCGGGCCAGCTATGGGGCAGTTTACCGGTAAAAGGAAAACGGCCAAAGAGCACGTCGGCTACGCCGCCGCCTTCGCTTCCCGGCAGCCAGGCGGCCACCACGGCGTCGGCATAGGGCAAAATCGAATCGATGATCAGCGGCCGGCCGGAGAGCAGAACCACCACCACTTTTACGCCTGCTTTCTTCATGGTTCGCACCGGTTCAACGATGCCGGCGTCGAGATGCAGGTCCTGTCTATCGCCCATGCCCTCGGCGTAGGGCGTCTCGCCGATCACCGCCACCGCCAGATCTGCGCCGGCAGCGCCGGAGCCATCGAGGGAGTAGGTGAAGGTTACGCCGGGCGCCTCGGCCCGCAACGCCTGCAGCAGAGTGGTGCCGGTGGTCACAACCGTGTCAGCGCCCTGCCAGGAGATGGTCCAGCCGCCGCACTGATTGCCGATGTTGTCCGCGCCGTTGCCGGCCACATGGATGCGTTTCACGTTATGCGACAGCGGCAGCACGCCCTCTTTTTTTGCCAGCAGCACCAGCGACTCGCGCACGCAGGCGCGCGCCACCTCGCGGTGGCCGGCGCTGCCCACATTGGCGGTGAGCTCACGGTTGGTGTTGGGATGCTCGAACAGACCCAGTTGAAATTTCACCGCCAGGATGCGGCGCACCGCGTCGTCGATGCGGGTCATGGGGATCTCTTTAGCGTTCACTGCAGCGATCAGCTCGCGCACGAATGTGCGATAGTCGGTCGGCACCATCACCATGTCGAGGCCGGCGTTGATGGATTGGACCACATCGCTGTGATAATCGCCGGGCAGCTGATCGATGCCCGCCCAGTCGGAAACGACCAACCCTTTGAATCCTAATTCATTTTTCAGCAGCCCGGTCAACAGCTCCTGATTGCCGTGCATTTTCTCCCCGTTCCAGCTGTTAAAAGAGGCCATCACCGAGCCCACGCCCGCCTGAATGGCGGCGATATAGCCCGGAAGATGGATGCGGCGAAGCGTGGCTTCGTCCACTCGAGTGTCGCCCTGGTCCTTGCCGCCGGTGGTGCCGCCGTCGCCGACATAGTGTTTGGCGCAGGCGAGAATGCGATCAGGCCGGCCGAGGCTGTCGCCCTGAAAGCCTTTGACCGCTGCGCGGCCCAGCAGGGCGGTCAGCTCCGGATTCTCGCTGAACGCCTCATAGGTGCGGCCCCAGCGCTCATCGCGAGGAACCGCGACGCAGGGGGCAAAGGTCCAGTCAATGCCGGTGCCGGCCACCTCCAGGGCGGTGATCTTTGCAGCGCTCTCAACCAGCCCGGGATTGCGTGTGGCGCCGAGTCCGATGTTGTGCGGAAAAATGACCGCGCCCTTGACGTTGTTATGGCCGTGCACCGCGTCCACGCCGTAGAGCAGAGGAATGGCGAGGCGGGTGGACAGGGCGATGGATTGGTAGCGGTCGTACATATCCGCCCAGCCTTTGGCGGAATTTTCCGCCGGCGCTGAACCGCCGCCGCTGAGCACAGAGCCGAGATAAAACGTGGCGATATCGGACTCTTGCGTAAGGCTGGAGCGGTCCGGCTGAGTCATCTGGCCGATTTTCTCCTCCAGGGTCATGCGGCTGAGAAGATCCTCAACGCGCAGGGACACCGGTGCTTTAGGGTCGAGGTAAGGCTGAGAAAAACAAGGGGCATTCCACACCACTGCGCTCATGATCATGAACGCGCCGAGCCAAGTGCGCTTGAACATAGGGGACCATCCGGAAAAAGTTAGTCTGCTGCACAGGGAAAAGCTGGATTTGCAATTAGGATACGCTTATTTGAAAAAAAAGACAAGCGGAAAATGGGGGCAAGAGCAGGGATTTGCTCAAGAGCGCACATTCGTGTCAAGAAAGGCGGCCGGAGAATCGGCAAGAGGGGACGGCTGTGGTGCAGGAACTCCCGGCTGATTGGTTTGAGACAATAGGTGTGGGGAGCAGGTGTTAAAGGCGAAATCAGGAAAGAACCCATGCAGGGTGAACGATTGAAAACCATCTGCCCCCGGATGTTGCCGCTGTTTTTACGGCAACTCCGGGTGTCGTTTGCCTGCATTGCAAGTGAAGGGTGTGCTTGAAAAGGTGTGTTATGAGGATTTTCGATCATCTAAATATCAACAACCAATTGCTTTTTATTATCTGTTTAAATTAAGCTCGAGCTTGTGTTTTCTTTTTTCCCAGTCAGGGATGACCGATTCGAGCAATTTGTAGAATCCCGGGCTGTGATCTCTGTATTTCAAATGACACAATTCGTGGATGACCACATAATCAATGCATTCCTTAGGAGCTCGAATCAATTCAGTGTTAAGCGAGACCATTCCGTTAGCCGACAGACTGCCCCATCGCTTTTGCATTCTAGTGATGACTAACTTGGGTTTTCTCACACTCGGGTTGGAGAATTTTTCCAAGCAGCGATCCAGACTCTCACTGAATTGACGTTGAGCTCTTTGCAGATACCATTCGCCTAATAACTTTTTGGCCGTTTCCGCAGTCGCTGGTTGTCGAAAAGTTAAAAACAAAAAGCCCCTGGACAGCTTGACAGAGTTCACCGGTCCGGTCGTTAATTTTAAACGATATTGCTTTCCAAGATACAGGTGGGTTTCACCATTTATATAAGATCGGCTGGGCGTCCTGGGGTTGAATTGTTCAAAGAAGGCCTGCTGTTTAAGAATCCAACGCGCTCGCTTTTGCAATTTTTTTTCAATCAGTGCGATATCAGAATCGACCGGCGCTTTAACGACAACCGAAGCGTCGGGATGGACCGCAATTTCCAGGGTTTTCCTCTCCGTATGCAGGAGAGAGTACTGTATGGTTTTGCGCCCATAATGGACCGAGCACTTAATCCCGTTAGGGGGCGCTGTCATTTACTGCTCCGGTGCTTCATGACCTGCAATACTTTTTCAATAATGCCATCCATTTGCTGAATCGACAAGTTTATGCCTCTTTGTGTTTTTAGCTCATCATACAAGTAATCATCGATCTCATTTATGGTTAGTTTTTGAGCATCTTCGTCGTCCCAGAATTGGACTTTTTTATGCTTTTCAAAGATAGAACAGACGGCCAGGGCGGTATCGGCGGCAGCGGATTAGACGTCTTCATCGCTCAATGTATGCTTTTCAAAATAAGGCTTCAACACGCAATAATAAGCCATGGCGTCTTCATGGCCAGCTAGAT
>CAZKQR010000400.1:0-3907 GCA_964554965.1 uncultured Cytophagia bacterium
ATCATGATCGTCATGCTGATCGTGGTCATCGGCTACACCATTCTCGGCGGCATGTTGTCCGTGATCGTAACCGACTTTATGCAGTTTATCGTGATCACCGCAAGCATGCTGGTGATCACGATCCTGATTCTCCACAGGGTAAGTTTTGCCGAGATGACCCAGGCGGTGGCAGCGAATTATGGTCAGGGCGGATTCAATCCGTTCAAACATGCCCGGCTGGGGTGGTTTTTCATCGGCTGGAATCTCTTTGCCAACCTGGCCACCGGGGGCTTGCATCAGCCTATAGCCGCGAAAGCGTTCAGCGCCAAAAGCCCCAAGGTTGCGCGCAGGGTCTTTCTCTTCTTCGGCCTGACCCTGGCCGGCCGGTCCATGATCCCAATGATCTGGGGCATCGCCGCGTTGGCCTATTTCGGCCCAAGCCTCAGCCCGGTGCTGGGCATGCCCCGATTGATCGCCACTGTTGCGCCCACCGGCCTGCTCGGCATCATCCTCGCCGGCATGCTGGCCGCCTCCATGTCCACCTACTCCGCCTATCTGCTGTCCTGGAGCTCTGTGGCCACCCGGGACATTCTCACACCGCTGAAAAAAAAGCCGCTGTCTGAGGCGGCCACCATTGCCGTCAGCCGGATCTTTTCTCTGCTGATCGGCCTCTTTCTGCTGGTGTTCGGCCTGCTGTATGAGATTCCAGAGACAGCCTATCAATATCTGTATATCACCGGCACCATGTATGCGTCAGGCGCCTTTGCGACGGTCGCCGGCGGACTGTACTGGAAGAAGGCCAACCGTCATGGCGCCATGGCCGCCCTGAGCATCGGCATCGTGATGCCGCTCCTGTTTCTGGTTTTATCGAAATTCAAATCCACCCTGCCGGCCAGCCTCTCCTTTTTGACCAACATAAACATGTCCGGCTTTATTGGAATGCTGCTGCCGCTGGCGAGCATGATCGTGGTGTCGCTGAGCACGCAAAAATCCTGTCCAGCGAAAATTCTGGCCGTGCCTGAGGAGAATACTTGAATATGGAATGGTTCTGGCGAATGCTGTTTTATGTCTTTACGACGTTGTATTTCGCCATCGCACTAGTGGTCATCTTTTACGGCTTTAAAGATCTGCGAAATCTGCTGTCCAAATCGGACACAGCGGAATAAACGCCTGTGCGGCAGTTTGTGCAGGCCGACTGAGAGGGGTGGTCTTCAGGCAGCAGCCCGGCGGCCACTCAGCACAAGGGGATGGCTGTATATCAGCAGGGTATCGAAACCAGCTGCGGTGCGCGCTGCCGCCGTAATTGAAAGACAGCAAAGCAACTTGCCGACCGTTCTGTTCTTTTCCAGGAATCTCACCTTTTCCCTTGCGCTGCTCTGCGGCCTCACTATTTTTCCTCATCGCTCTGCAGGATTCGGTAATGCGGAACGGTCACCAGACGCCGTTCGTCATGTAGTCGTGCATGGCTTTGGCCGCGCGCCGGCCTTCGCCCATGGCCAAAATAACCGTGGCAGCGCCGAGCACAATATCGCCGCCGGCGAACACCCCTTTTTTCGAAGTGCGACCGCCCGCCGCATCGGCAATGATGCCGCCCCATTTGTTGGTCTGAATGTCCGGCGTCTCGCGCGGGATCAGCGGATTAGGGCTGTTGCCGATGGCGATGATCACCGCATCCACCTCGAGGACAAATTCAGAGCCCGGCTGTGGAATCGGCCGGCGTCTTCCGGAGGCATCCGGCTCGCCCAACTCCATTCTGATCAGCTCGATGCCGGTGACCCGGCCCTTTTCGTCGCTGAGGATGCGTTTGGGATTGACGAGAAAATGAAATTCAACCCCCTCCTGCTCCGCATGTTCCACTTCTTCCACACGCGCCGGCATCTCTTGACGGGAGCGACGATACACGACGATGGATGTGCCCGCGCCCAGACGCAACGCGGTGCGCGCCGAGTCCATGGCCACATTGCCGCCGCCCACTGTGGCCACTCGATCAGCGCGAATGATGGGCGTGTCCACAGCCGGAAAGTCGTAGCTGCGCATCAGATTGGCGCGGGTGAGAAATTCATTGGCGGAAAAAACACCAATCCGGTTTTCACCCGGGATGTTCATAAAATTGGGTAGACCGGCGCCGGTGCCGATGAACACAGCGTCATATTCCTGCAGCAGTTCGTCGATGGATTTGATCTTGCCGATCACATAGTTGTATTTGAATTCCACACCCAGCTTTTCCAGATAGCGCACCTCATAGTCAACGATCTCTTTGGGCAGACGGAATTCCGGGATGCCGTAGGTCAGCACGCCGCCCGGTTTGTGCAGCGCCTCGAACACCGTGACCTCATGGCCCAGACGGATCAGATCGCCGGCCACGGTCAAGCCGGCCGGGCCGGAGCCAACCACAGCGGCGCGCTTGCCGGTTTTGGCCGGCAACGGCGGCAGGTCCATCACGCCGGTGCTGCGCTCCCAGTCCGCGACAAACCGCTCCAGCTTGCCGACGCTCACCGCCGCCTCTGTGGATTTCAGCACTTTGGCCAGCGAGCACTGCAGTTGGCACTGCTCCTCCTGCGGACAAACCCGGCCGCAAATAGCCGGCAGCATATTCTTCTCTTTGATCTTGGCCAGCGCAGCTCTGTAATCGCCCTGAGCCACCAGGGCAAGAAAAGCGGGAATGTCGATCCCCACCGGGCAGTTGACCACACAGCTGGCTTTTTTGCACTGCAGACAGCGGTTAGCCTCCTGTATCGCCTGTTCCGGCTGAAAGCCCATGGGCACTTCGTTCTGGTTATGGATGCGAACCGCGGGGTCCTGTTCCGGCATGTGCTGCGGCGGTATGGCAAGGCGTTCCTTGGCGTTCATTCCCGTCCCTCCTTCCCATTCACGGTCAGGCGACACTCGTATTCCTTAAAAGTGCTCAGCCGCAGCATCATCTCGGACCATTCGACCTGATGGGCGTCGAACTCGGGTCCGTCCACGCAGACGAATTTGACCTGGCCGCCGACGGTGACGCGGCAGCCGCCGCACATGCCGGTGCCATCCACCATGATGGAATTGAGACTGGCGAGGGTGGGGATGTGATACGGCCGGCTGGTCTCAGCCACCATCTTCATCATGATGGCCGGACCGATGGTGATGATCTTGTCCAGCGTGCGCCCGCTGTCGATCAGCCTTTGCAGCGACGCGGTCACCAGCCCCTTATCTCCATAGCTGCCGTCGTCGGTGGTGATGATCATCTCATCGCTGATGGCGCGGATCTCCTCTTCTAAAATAATCAGGTCCCTGGTACGGGCGCCGAGGATGGTGATCAGGTGGTTGCCCGCCCGTTTGACCGCCTGAGCGATGGGATGCAGCGGCGCGGCGCCGATGCCGCCGCCGATGCAGACCACGGCGCCCCACTTTTCGATATGGGTGGCGGTCCCCAGAGGACCGACCACATCCTGCAATTTTTCTCCGACCTGTTTTTCTGCCAGCAGACGGGTGGTTTTACCCACGCTCTGAGAGATCAGAGTGATGGTCCCGGCCTGCGGGTCGGCGTCCGCGATGGTCAGCGGGATACGCTCACCGCCCTCCCATACGCGGATGATGACGAACTGACCAGCCCGGCGTTTGCGGGCGATCTCCGGTGCATAGACATCGAAGCGCGTCACCTTTGGAGCGATGAGCGTCTTGGTGAGAATGGTGTAGGGTTCTGGTTGCATATTTCATCCCGAGTTATACTATTTTTTAAAATACAAATTCCTGTTATCAATTCAAACAGAAAACGAATTCGGTGAATAGAGCGCTCGGCACGAGGTCCGGACGGTGCGTGCAGGGTTGCCGCTCACCTGGACGGGTTCGAGCGTCAGCGGCGGCAAGGCCGGCCAGAGGATGCCACTGGCCGGGCAAAAAAAGCACTGGTTTTCATTTTTCTGTTGTACCTTATTATTTTCTTTTCTAC
>CAZKQR010000401.1:0-3879 GCA_964554965.1 uncultured Cytophagia bacterium
CGGAACATCCGACCGACGCCAATTTCGCTTTTTGCGGGCTGTTGTTTTCCGATCGTTCTCCAACGCCCAAGCTGTGGGAGGTAAAAAAGGTCTATCAATACATCGCCATGGAGGCGGTGGATGCCAAGCGCGGGCTGTTTCGCCTGCGCAATAAATATGACGTCGCCGACCTGAGCGCGCTCGATCTGGACTGGTCTCTGCAGCAGGATGGCGAAGAGCTGCAATCCGGCCGTCTGGATCCGGTCACGGCGGCCCCTGGGGCCAGCGCCTTGATAAAGACGCCGTTTGACACCAGCCAGTTCATCCCCGGCGCAGAATACTGGCTGCGGCTGAGCGTGCGCACCCGGACGGATCAGCTGTGGGCAGCGGCAGGGCATGAAGTGGCGTGGGAACAGTTTTTGGTTCATAAAAGCGAAAAACCCTTTGCCCCTGCAGCAAAGGGCAAAACGCCTGTGGTGAAAAAGAGCGATGGCCGATTGACGGTCGCGGGCAAAAATTGGCGGTTGGCTTTTGATCAGGCCAGTGGGCTGCTGGTCTCCTATCAGGCCAATGGCCGGGAATATCTGCACTCGACGCCGGATTCCGCCGGAGGTCCTCGCCTCAACCTCTATCGTGCGCCCATCGAAAACGACGGCGCCACGGCCCAGCTCTGGCGCGAAGCGGGCTTGGACCGCTTGTCCCCCCGGTTGTGCAACCTGGAGGTGCAGTCCAGCGATGGAGTGGTCCAGATTCACACCCATCACCTCTATCAGGGCGCGTCCGGCTGTGCCGTGGATTTTTACACCACCTTTTCCGTGTCTGTGGACGGCTGTGTGTTGGTGGATCATCAGATGGATCCGCAAGGGCCGATGCCCACGCTTGCTCGAGTGGGCATTGAACTGCTGCTGCGCCCAGAATGGAACATGCTGGAATATTTCGGTCGCGGCCCGCAGGAGAATTATCCTGATCGAAAATCCGGCGCTGCGCTGGGCCGCTATCGCAGCACCGTGGCGGATCAGTACGTGCCCTATGGCGTGCCACAGGACAACGCCGCCAAACAGGATGTGCGCTGGTTGACGCTGGAAAACAAACAGCAGGCCGGTCTGCTGATCGTCGCCCGCGGTGAGCCGTTGGCCATGACCGCTCTGCCCTATACGACGGCCGATCTGGAGAAAGCAACGCATTTGAACCACCTGCACGCGCGGGATTTCGTCGTCTTGCATCTGGATGTCCGTCAGCGTGGCGTGGGCAATGGGGTGGACGCGGTCAAACGCGAGGATACGGATTTTTTGCTCAATCAATATGCGGTGGATCCGCGGCCCTACGCGTTCAGCTACTGGTTGCGGCCGTGGGAGGGCGAGGCCAGACCGGCGGAATGGGCGCGTGCAGAGCGGCCGCTGGTGTCGGAACCGTTCATCACTCGCGATGATCGCGGTCAGGTTCTGATCACCTCGAACCTGCCGCGGACGGAAATCCGCTACGGCGTTCACGCTTCTGCGCCCTCCCCCACAGCCGAGTACACGCAGCCGTTCCCGCTCATCGGCAACGCCAGAGTGCGTGCGGTCGCGGTCTTGAAGCCGCACGGCCGCAGCCGGGTGACGGAACGGTCTTTTTCACAGCTGGTCGTCGATGCGCCGCGAATCACGCCTGCCAATACCTATTTTTATCAGACCTGCCGGATCACGCTGAGCGCGGCCACCGAGAGCGCAGCCATCCATTACACAATGGACGGCTGCGAGCCGGATCAGCGTGCACCGCACTATGAGGGCCCGTTCGTCGTGGACCGGGAGACGACGGTGCGTGCGGCGGCCTTTAAGCAGGGCTATGAAAAGAGCGCAACGGTCAGCGCCGCTTTTAAACCCTGCCTGATGGAAAAGGGGGTGCGGGTGAACTATTTTGTCGGCCGCTGGCGCGCACTGCCCGATTTCTTTCACCTGACGCCGGACCGCACCGAGTCGGTGACGCGCATTCGGCTGCAGGACATCGAGACCAACCAAGATCATTACGCGCTGCAATTTCTCGCCATCCTCTTCATCCACGAGCCGGGGGAATACACTTTTTACACCGGATCCAACGACGGCAGCCGTCTCTATGTCGATGCCCGCGAGGTCGTCAGCAATGATTTTCCCCACGGCTATTCGGAAGAGTCCGGCAAGATCGAACTCCAGCCCGGCCGGCATTTGCTCGAAGTGCGCTATTTTCAAAACGGCGGCGGTCAGGATTTGCTGGTGTTCTGGGAAGGGCCGCATTTCTCCCGGCAGGAGATCCCCGCCGCGGCTTTTGAATGACCCGCCTCAGATGGATGGAAAAAGGGCTTGACAGTGAGAAAAAAAAGTGATACGTTATTCCAGTCACTTGTATAGACAACCATACCGTGAGATGTTCTCATGATGAACGGAAAACCGCCTATGAAACCTTATGATGTTGCCATTATCGGCGCCGGCGTGGTGGGATGCGCGATCGCCCGCCAGCTCTCCCGATACAACCTGCAGTGCGTGTTGGTCGATTCTGAACCGGATCTCGGCATGGGCACGAGCAAAGCCAGCACCGCCATCTGGCACACCGGCTTTGACGCCAAACCGGGCACTCTGGAGGCACGGCTGCTGACCCGGAGCTATCATCTGCTCGAAGACTATGTGCCGCAAGCCGGCATCGCCCATGAACGAAGCGGCGCTGTGCTGGTCGCCTGGAATGAAGATCAATTCAATGCGCTTCCGGGCCTGCTGGCCAAGGCGCACGAGAACGGCGTGCGCGATGTTCATCTGCTCAGCGTCGAACAGGTGTATGAACTGGAACCGCGTCTTAACGCCGGCGCTTTGGGTGGTTTGATGGTGCCGGGTGAATCGATCATCTGCACCTACGGCCTGCCGCTGGCTATGGCCACTGAGGCGGCCGCCAATGGGGTGGCGCTGCGGTTTGGTTTTCCGGTCAAATCCGTTACCGCCGGCGAAGGAGCCACTCACGTTTTATCCGGCCCGGCCGGATCGCTGGCCTGCCGTTTTGCCATCAACGCCGCGGGGCTGTACTCGGATGAGATCGACCGCCTGTACGGCTACACCCGTTTCACCGTCACTCCGAGACGGGGCGAATTGATCGTTTTCGACAAATTCGCTCGGCCGTTGGTGAACCATGTGCTGCTGCCGATTCCCACAGGGAAAACCAAGGGGGTGCTGATCAGCCCCACGGTTTACGGCAATGTCATGCTGGGGCCCACGGCCGAGGACCTGAAGGACAAGACACAGAAAGGGACTTCCAACGAGGGATTGGATTTTCTCTGGAAAAAAGGCGAAGCGATTCTTACGCCGCTGATGAAGGAGGAGGTGACCGCCACCTACGCCGGACTGCGCGCCGCCACAGAGCACAGCGATTATCAAATTTTTCCCTCTGCCGAACAACGCTACATCTGTGTGGGCGGCATCCGCTCCACCGGCATCTCCGCCTCTTTGGGCATTGCTGAATATGTGCAGGGTCTGCTGGAAGAGATGGGCGTGGCGTTGCAACCCAAGGCTGATTACCAGAACGTCCATCTGCCTCCGTTGGGGGAGGCGCAGGCAAGGCCCTATCGCTCCGAGTCCGCCATTGCCGCGAATCCGGACTATGGCCGCATTGTCTGTCATTGTGAACGGGTGACAGCCGGAGAGATCAAAGATGCGTTGAACTCCGCTGTTCCGGCCACGACGCTGGACGGCCTGCGCCGGCGTACCCGTTGCATGCAGGGCCGGTGTCAGGGCTTTCACTGCCACGCGGATGTCAGCAAAATGCTGGCCGATCATCTTGGCGTCAAACCGGCTTCGCTCATTGGATACAAGGAGTAGCATGAAACAGCGGAAAACTGAAGTTTTGATCATCGGCGCCGGACCGGCTGGTCTGGCTGCCGCGGTTGAATTGAAACGGTTGGGC
>CAZKQR010000402.1:0-3852 GCA_964554965.1 uncultured Cytophagia bacterium
CAACTCCGCGTAGATGATGTTGGCGTCTTTGGTCAGAGCTTCGACCGCGGCATCGATATTGTCGTCCGATTCCAGATAGACGCGGTAATGGTTTTGCAGATAGGCACCCTTGTCGTTCCATTCGGGGACTTTGACGTAGGGATGCATCTGCTTCATATCCACTATCTTATACTGGCTGGCCAGCGCATCGAAACTGCTGATGCCGGTACGGACTACACCATCTTGTTTCGTGAATTCTATCGTTCCGGCGTCGTTGCCGATCGCCGCTCTGCTGAAGCAGGTGATGATCGTCTTGGACTGGAAGTAATAAGGATCAAACTTAACCGCGAAAACCGCGCTTATAGCAATGATCAGGCAGATCATAAGGGTCAGCTTCTTCATAAGCACCTCGGGAATTTACTTTTCAGGCACGATATCTGTATGCGGCAAATACGTCAACCCTTTTTACTTTCGCATAAGACACTAATAGAGGATAAGTTTCTCTTTATCAGCCAACTCTGTAGTCAGGATTTTTTTCAGCACCTGGTGCTGTTCAGCCTGCAGGTCCGGGTCCGCGGTGATGATCTCAAAGGCATCGTTTCTGGCCAGCTGGAGGATATGCTGATCGCGGATCAGATTGGCAAACTTGAAGTTTGGCAGCCCAGCCTGTTCCGTGCCAAAGAACTCACCCGGGCCCCGCAGTTCCAAATCCTTCTCGGCGATCAGGAAGCCGTCGGTGGTCCTGGCCATGGTGTCCAGACGTTCCCAGGCGATCTTTGAACAGGGCTGATGCTCAATAAGATAGCAGCAGGATTGTTCGGCACCCCTTCCCACTCTGCCTCTCAACTGATGCAGCTGTGCCAGGCCAAAGCGTTCCGCGTGCTCCACGATCATCACCGTGGCATTGGGTACATCCACGCCCACCTCGATAACCGTGGTGCTGACCAGCAGGCGATAGCGGCCGCTTTTAAACTCGTCCATCACCTGCTCTTTCTCCGCCGTTTTCATGCGGCCGTGTAGCAGACCGATTTCAAAGGCGGAAAAAAAACCGCTTTTCATTTTCTCATAGCTGTCGACGGCGGATTTGAGATCGGACTTTTCCGTCTCCTCCACCAATGGAAACACCACATAGACCTGGGCGCCCAGTTCCATCTGCTTGCGCACAAACTCGTAGATCTTGGCCCGTCCGGTCTGCGGCCGCCAAAACGTGCGAATGGGCTTGCGGTTCGCCGGCAGCTCATTCAGGATGGAGACATCGAGGTCGCCATACACCGTCATGGACAAGGTTCGAGGGATCGGCGTGGCGGTCATGACCAGCAGATCCGGATTCAATCCTTTTTCGCGCAGCTGCGCGCGCTGCAGCACACCAAAACGGTGCTGTTCATCGACGATCACCAGGCCCAGCCGGCGATACTCCACGCTCTCTTGAATCAGCGCGTGGGTGCCGACGATGATGTGTGCGCAGCCTTCGCTGATCTCGGTCAGCACGGCCTGGCGTGCTTTACGCGTCTGGCCGCCGATCAGCAATACCACATGGACGCCGAGCGCCTCCAGCATCCGGTGGATGGTCAGATAGTGCTGTTCGGCTAAAATTTCCGTCGGCGCCATCAATGCCGCCTGATAGCCGTTCTCCACCGCGATGAGCATGGTGAACACCGCGACGATGGTCTTGCCGGACCCCACGTCGCCCTGGAGCAGACGATTCATCGGCGTGGACTTTTTCATGTCCGCGCGGATCTCGTGAAGCACGCGCTTCTGAGCGCCGGTCAGCTCAAAGGGCAGCTCTTGCACCAGCCGGCGCAGCGGTTCTCCCACCCGTTCAAAGGCGATGCCGGCGCTGCGGCTGCCGAGATGCTGTTTGCGCAATCCGACCAGCAACTCCATGAAAAAAAGCTCGTCGAATTTCAGCCGCTGCCTGGCTTTTTCCAGCGAGCTAAAGTCGGCCGGAAAATGGATATGCCGAACCGCCTCAGAGCGCGAAAAAAGTTTGTGCCGTTTGATCATCGCCTCCGGCAGGATCTCCGGCAGCCGGCCCTTGATCTCTTTGAGAATCTGCGCCATGCAACGGCGGAAGCCCCGGCTGTCGAATCCCAGTTTGGTCAGCGCTTCACTCGAAGGGTAAAGCGGAATAATCTTGCCGGTATGGATGAAATCGCCTTCCCCGGCAGGGCCCAGCCGATCGAACTCGGGATGCACCATCTGCGGCCCGCCGAACAGCGCCACCTTGCCGCTCAGCGCCAGCCATTCGCCGACGCGAAAAATTTTTTGCCAGAACAGGACTTTGCCGAACCAGATGCAGCTGAGATAATCGGTGCCATCGGTGACCACGAGAACAAAACGGTTGCGGCGTCCCTGCTTGACGCCCATGTTCACCACTTTGCCGACCACGGTGGTCTCCTCATCCGCCTGAAGCGAGACGATGGACCGGATGGAAGAGCGATCGATGTAGCGCCGCGGAAAATACGACAGCAGATCGTCCACGGTGTGAATGCCGACGTTCGTCAGGGCCGAACCTTTTTTTTCGCCGATACCCCGCAGAGAAGCGATGGGCTGGTCGAGTATGCTCCGTGTCGGTGCTGCCATGGTTACCGCTTGGTTTGTGTGCTCCAGGCTTTCGAGAACCGGCGGTCGATCAGCCTGAAAGCCCTGGCCGGCGGCGACAGGCGTACAGCGATCACCGCTGCGGCGGCCGGCTCAGCGGTCGGCCAGCAGGTGCAGGCTTTCCCGCAGTTTGTTCAGGGTCTCGGTGAAATCTTGTTTTTTCTTTGTTTCTTTTTCAATGACCTCTCGGGGCGCGCGATCGACAAAATCGCGGTTCATCAGTTTCTTGACCAGGCCGGCCACCTGGACCTCCAGCCGGGCGATCTCTTTTTCCAGCCGCTTCTTCTCAACCTCCACATCGATGAGCCCGGCCAGCGGCATCCAAACCTGAACGCCCCCGGCCACGGCGCTGGCTGCCAACGCCGGCCGCTCCGCCTGATAGTGGACCGCGGAGATACGGCCCAGCTTGCGAATGTAATTTTCATAGGTGGCTAGAGGCTGGAGCAAAGACTCCTCGGCGTTGAGGATCAGCACCGCCTCCTTAGCCGGCGGCACGTTCATCTCGCCGCGGATGTTGCGCACTGCGCCGATCACCGATTGCAACAGCGCCATCTCTGCCTCCGCCGAATGGTCCAGAGCGGCTGGATCGGGTTGCGGATAGGGTTGCAGCATGATCGATTTCACCGCCGCGGCGCCGGACTCGTTTATCGGCAGAGATTGCCAGATCTCCTCGGTGATAAACGGCATGAACGGATGCAACAGCCGCAACACGGCATCCAACACCCGCACGGCCATGCTGCAGGCCACTTGCTGCGCCTGCGGCTGAGTGTCATCATACAGACGCATCTTGATCAATTCGACGTACCAATCGCAGAATTCGCCCCAGACGAACTCGTAGATGGCGCGAGTGGCGTCGTTAAAACGAAAATCATTGAACGACCGGTCCACGGCCGCCGCGGTCTGGCTCAAGCGGCTGAGGATCCAGCGGTCCGCCAGCTCCAGCTGATCCGAAGGGATGGCCGACAGCTCGAGCACCGGCCGGTCCTCTTTGACGTTCATCAGCACAAAGCGGGCGGCGTTCCACAACTTGTTGCAGAATTTCTGTCCCATCTCCACCAGCGTGTGATCAAAGCGCACATCGCCGCCCAGCGGGGTAAGATAGACCATGGTCAAACGAATCGCATCGGCGCCATAGGCAGGCACCCCTTCCCGGTACAGTGGATTCTTTTTGGCGAAATCGCCCATCTCCTGCGGCGTCGCTCCGTCGATCAACCACAGCGGATCCGGCGAATTGCCCAGGGATTTGCTCATCTTGCGGCCGTCCAGATCGCG
>CAZKQR010000403.1:0-3821 GCA_964554965.1 uncultured Cytophagia bacterium
GTGCGGCGGTAAAAGGGATCGCGGCACCGTTCGCCCAGAATGACGCCGGTAACCTCAAAGGCAGCGGCCGTGCGCAGAATGGCGCCGAGGTTTTCCGCATCATTGATCTCAGGACAGATGACCAGCAGGGCTTTTTCATTCACAGACGGCATCCAGCGGTCCGCAGAGGGCAGGGCGCGGCGTACGCCCAGGGCCAGTGCTCCACGGTTGAAATCATAGCCGGCGATGAGACGGATCAGTTTTTTATCCACCGTGTAAACCGGGAGATCGCGGCCGGCTGTATCCGCCGCCAGTTTGACCGCGCAGGCTTCCTCCACCAGCACGCTGTGGGTTTCGAAACGGCTGTGTAAAAGACGGCGAACCAGATGTTCGCCTTCGGCCACGAACAGGCCGTGGCTGTTCAGCAGCTCGCTCTCCTTGACCTCGCGGTACAGGGCGATACGAGGGTCGTCGATGGAAAGGATGGGGATTGTGTTCATGAAAAAAAATACGGCATTCAGCGGAAAAGAACAAGGAAAAATCTATGGATCATGAGAGACTGCAACGGCAATTGGCGTTTATTCTGGAAGCGGATAAATTAAAGGGCGTGATCCGACGGACGTTCGTGCCGGGTCAGGACCGCTGTGAGAATTCGGCGGAACACAGCTGGCAGGTGGCGTTGATGGCCTGCCTTCTCGCCGAACACGCGCAAGAGCCGGTGGACGCCTGCAAAGTCATGAAGATGATGCTGGTGCACGACCTGGTGGAGATCGACGCCGGCGATACCTATGTCTATGACGCATCCGCGAATGCGGACAAGGTGGAGCGCGAACAAAAAGCAGCGGACCGGCTTTTCGGCCTGTTGCCCGAGGATCAGGCGAAAGAGTTGCGGGCGTTGTGGGAAGAGTTCGAGGAGCGCAGCACCATGGAGGCCAAATTCGCCCGCGGCCTGGATCGGCTCATGCCCATGTTGCACAATTATCATACCCAGGGCCGCTCCTGGCTGGAGCACGGCATCACCCGTGAGCAGGTGGAAAAAACCAACGTGATTATGAAGGATGGTTCATCGACCTTGTGGGACTATGCGAAAGCGTTGATCGACTCTGCGGTGCGGGAGAATTTTTTGAATCCCTGATCCCTTCGTTTTTTCTTGCCGTGCAAAGAAACCTGTTGACTCTCGCCTTGTATATTCTTACATTTCTAAGAATGTCGAAATGAATGAGGAAGCTATGAACGAACCGGTGGACCTGCTGAAAGCGATCTCCGATCACGGGAGGTTGCGCATACTCAAGCTGCTCGAGATCCGGATGTTTTGTGTCTGTGAGATTACCGAGGTGATCGGCCTGGCCACCTCCACCATTTCCTCTCATTTGAACCTATTGAAAAACAGCGGGTTGATTGAGGACGAAAAGGACGGCAAATGGATCAATTACCGGCTGGCGTCGCCTCCTGATCCTCTGTTCGCCCAGCTCTGGCCTTTGATCTCAAAAAGATTGGAACAGGATCCTGTGATCAGGGCGGATAAAAAAAAAGCGGCGCTGGTGGACCGACGCACCATCTGCGGCACGGGGAAATGAGGAGGTTTTGTGGTGGGAGGATAAAGAGGATGAGCTGTTGACACTGGTTAAGAACGGGGTGCTGTTTATGAAGAAGCCAGTTACTCGGCAATGGAATTCGCTTTAATAGGGAGTGTCTGTTGAATGGATTGGAAAAAAGAATTTAAACCGTTGCTCTGGATCGTCGGAGTTTTTGCCTTTCTATATTATCTGCCCATCGGGACGCCGCGATTCGACCATGCCGTCCTAGAGTCCTTTCATCTGGTCAAGTGGTATGCGCGCGAGCATGTGCTGCTCTGCCTGGTGCCGGCCTTTTTCATCGCCGGCGCCATCGGCGTGTTTATCAGCCAAGAGTCGGTGATGAAATACCTGGGTCCGAAAGCGAACAAGTTCCTGGCCTATGGCGTCGCCTCGGTCTCGGGCACCATCTTGGCCGTCTGCTCCTGCACCGTGCTGCCGCTTTTTTCCGGCATCTACACCATGGGCGCCGGCCTGGGACCGGCCACCGCGTTTCTCTATTCCGGTCCGGCCATCAACGTCCTTGCCATCGTCCTCACCGCGCGCATTCTCGGGCTGGAGCTGGGCTTGGCGCGCGCCATCGGCGCCGTCGTCTTTGCCGTCGTCATCGGTTTGTTGATGCACGCGATCTTTCGGCATGAAAAAACGGAGCAGGATGGACCGGTCCTGATCGAAGGGGACAAAGCGGGCAGGCCGCTCTGGCAGACCGCTATCTATTTCGTATTGATGATCGCCATTCTCGTCTTCGCCAATTGGGGCAAGCCGGCAGAAGCAAGCGGATTCTGGTACTCTATTTATAACCTCAAATGGTTCCTCACCGCGGCCTGTGCCGTCGCTCTGGCAGTAGTCCTCGGCCTGTGGTTCAAGATGAACCGGCTGCATCTCGTCCTCGCTGCCGTCCCGGTGGTTTTGCTGGGACTCTTTTCTTCTGCAAGCCCGGTGCTGCTGTTCGCGCTGGGCTCCATCGCTCTGGCTGTGATCACAGCCATGGACAAGGGCGAGGCAGGCGAATGGTTCTCCGCCAGCTGGAGTTTTGCCAAACAGATTCTGCCGCTGCTGCTGATCGGCGTGTTCATCGCCGGCGCTCTGCTCGGCCGCGTCGGCCAGGAGGGGCTGATCCCTTCCCATTGGGTGACCGGCGCTGTGGGCGGCAATTCGTTTTTTGCCAACTTTTTCGCTTCTCTCGCCGGCGCATTCATGTATTTCGCCACCTTGACCGAGGTGCCGATCCTGCAGGGGCTCATCGGCAGCGGCATGGGCAAGGGTCCGGCGCTGGCGCTGCTGCTGGCCGGCCCGGCGTTGTCTTTGCCCAGCATGCTGGTGCTGCGTTCGATCATGGGCGGCAAGAAAACAGCAGTGTTTGTCGTCTTGGTAGTCATCATGGCCACCATAACCGGACTCTTGTTCGGCTGGTTGTTTTAGCAGCGTGGCGCCTTGCAGGACGAGACGATCCTTTGTTTGATTCCCATTTTCCGTCACAGGAGCTTTACCTTCGGCCATAAAACAGAACAGCTCCTCCGAAGGGGCTGCGACACTTAACGCCAAGAGGAGCACTTTAATGAAGCCAAAGCCAAAAGACCAAATTTTAGAAGCGGTAAGAATGCGTTACAGCCAGATCGCTCAGAAGGGATCATCCTGCTGCAGCGGCAGCCCTTGCTGTGGCAGCCAGGAACAAAAATTTACGATCAAGGAGTGGTCCGGTCAACTGGGTTATTCGAAGGAAGAGTTGAGTCAGGCGCCTGCAGAAGCCAATCTGGGTTTGGGGTGCGGAAACCCCCAGGCCATTGCGGCGCTCAAACCGGGAGAGGTGGTCCTTGACCTGGGCAGCGGCGCAGGATTCGATTGTTTTCTCGCAGCCAGGCAGGTCGGTCCCGCAGGAAAGGTGATCGGCGTGGACATGACGCCTGAGATGGTGGCCAAAGCCCGGGCCAACGCAGAAGAGGTGGGGTGTAAAAGTATCTCTTTTCGTCTGGGCGAGATCGAAGCGCTGCCCGTGGCTGATGACCAGGTGGATGTGATCATCTCCAACTGCGTCATTAACTTGTCTCCGGACAAGGCGGCGGTCTTTTCTGAAGCGTATCGTGTGCTCAAACCCGGAGGGCGGCTCGCCATCTCGGATGTGGTGGCCTCCGCGGAACTGCCGGAGGAGCTGCGCAACGACCTTGAATTATATGCGGCCTGCGCAGCCGGCGCTCTGTCCATCCCGGAACTGGAGCGGCTGCTCGGACAGGCCGGTTTTGTCGACATCCTCATTGCGCCCAAGGAGGA
>CAZKQR010000404.1:0-3799 GCA_964554965.1 uncultured Cytophagia bacterium
CCGGACCGGATGTGGTTCTGGTGCATGCGAGCTATGCCGCCGAGTTCGGCGACAACGGCTACTTTTATCCCATCGACCGGTTTGCCGATTTCGACAGCGTTAAAAATTGGTATTTGCCGAGCCTGATCGAGTCCACCCGTTTCGCCGATCATTATTACGGCCTTCCTATCAACGCCATCGCCTTCATTCTGGTATGCAACGCAGAGCTTTTTGATGAGATGGGGATCAAACCGCCGCGCACCTGGTCCGAGTTCAGGGAGGCGGCGAAAAGGCTGACGCGCGACCGGGACCACAACGGCAGCATCGATCAATACGGCATCACCCTGATGGGCGGCGACCGCGGCGGGTTCGAATATCGCCTGGCGCCTTTTGTGCTCAAGGCCGGCGGCCGGTTTCTCAGCCCGGACAACAAGCGGGTGCTTATCGAGGAGGACGCCCATGTCGCTGCGGTTCAGCTCTTCGCCGACATGCATCAGGTCGATCATTCCATCGCCCCCGGTTTTCTCGGCTACACCATCACCGACGTCACCGATCAGATCGCCGGCGGCAAGGCGGCCATGAGCATTGAAGGGCCCTGGTATCCCTGTCTGCTGAATGACCGGAAATTGAATAAAAAGGTTTATATCGTTCCGGTGCCGGTGCCGGATCTCCTGGCGGAAGAGTACGATCGTGCTCCAACGCTTCAGGACCTTTGCATGATGGCCATCAACAGTGCGACGAAACATCCGCAAGAGACCTGGGAGTTCATCAAATTTATGCGTTCCCCAGAGGCGGATCTGAGCTGGGTGACCAATGACTTTGGCGCCATCCCGGTCACCCACGACGCCATGAATTACAGCGGGGAGGTCAAATGTCCCAATCTGCCGCTTTTTAAGCATGAGCTGGAGAATGCCGTGCCCTGGCCCAATCATCCGCAGATGATCGCCATGATCTCCAACATCCTGGCGCCGTACTGTGAAAAGGCCATCATCGGCGAACTGGGCGTGGCCGAAGCCCTGCGCATCGCGGCGGACGAGATGCGCGCCATCATCGGAGAGACGCGATGAAAAAGGGAGGGGCCTATCTGCTGGTTCTGCCGGCGTTCCTGTTCACCGTGTTTGTGATGGTCTACCCGCTGGGGCAGAATCTGTTGAACAGCCTGCACAAGGTCACCATGATGCGGGATTTCGGCTGGACTGGAGCGGCCAACTACAGCGCCGTGGTGAACGATCCCCTGTTCTGGCTGGCGCTGAAGAATTCGCTCTCTTATTCCGCCATCGGCACCGTGGCGTCCATGGCGGTCGGTCTGTTCATGGCCATGCTGCTGAATCAGCGGATCGGCCGCTTGACCAGTGTGTTCAAATTCATCTATATGATCCCCTGGGTGGTTTCGCCGGTGGTGGCGGGCTTTGCCTGGAAGTGGCTGCTCAACGATCAGTTCGGCATGGTCAATTATCTGCTGATCCGATTGGGCGTGATCTCCTCCGGAATCCTTTGGCTGGGTCAGGCGCAGACCGCCCTGCTCAGCGTCATGGTCGCCCGGGTATGGCAATTCTTTCCGTTTGCCATGATCATGTTCTATGCCGCTCTGCAGAACATTCCCCAGGAGCAGTACGAAGCGGCGGAGGTCGACGGCGCCGGTTCATCCGCCAAGTTCACCCACATCACGTTACCCCATCTGAAATCTGTGGCCGTGGTGCTGCTTCTGCTCGGCCTGATCTGGAGCTTTAACGACTTTAACATGGTGTACATCATGACCCGGGGCGGCCCCATTCACTCCAGCATGGTGCTGCCGGTGCTGGTGCGCGAATACTCGTTCGTTCTCTATGATCTGGGCAAAGGGTCGGCGCTCTCTGTGATCATCTTTGCTGTTCTGCTGACATTGTCCGCCGTCTATCTGTATCTGCTTGGAAAGAGGGAACCGATATGAAAAAGTTTTTGCTGATCAGCCTGATGACCCTGTTGGCGGTTCTCATCCTTTTTCCGTTTTTGTGGATGCTGTCCACCTCGCTGAAACCCATTGCCCAGGTGGCCAGTCTGCCGCCCAAATGGGTGACCCCGGACATGTCTCTGGCGGCCTACCGTGACATGTTTCGTTTCCTGCCGTTCGGCACGTTTACCCTCAACAGTCTGTACATCGCCTGTACCGCCACGCTGCTCTCCCTGTTCATCGGCATTCTGGCCGCCTACGCGTTGGCGCGATTGTCCTTTCGGGGCAAGACCGTGTTGCTGTTGCTGTTCCTGCTTTCGCAGATGCTGCCCGGCTCTTCGATCATTATTCCGCTTTTTCAGTTGATTCGAAGCCTGGGGCTGTATGACACACTTTTCGGATTGATCCTGACGCACACGGCTGTGATCATCCCCTTTGTCATCTGGCTGCTCTACGGCTTTTTCAAAAGCATTCCAGCGGAGATCGAACAGGCCGCGCTGGTGGATGGGTGCTCGCATCTGCGGGCATTGTACAAAGTGTCCCTGCCCTTGCTGCTGCCCGGCATCGGCGCCACGGCGCTGTTCGCTTTTCTGAGCAGCTGGAACGAGTTCTTCTTCTCCATGATTTTGACTTCTTCGGATTTGAAGCGCACCATCCCGGTCGGCATCGGCCTGTTCGTCGGCGAATTCACCGAGGTTTGGAACCAGATGTGTGCGGCCGCGATTTTTTTCAGCCTTCCGCCTTTTCTTCTGTTTCTCCTCCTGCAAAAGACGTTTGTCAAAGGATTGTCCGCTGGAGCAGTGAAATAGCGCTTGCCGCCTTGGCTGTTGGGTTGAAAAATCGATTTGCATTTTAGAAAAAAAATTCTGATTTTATAAAAAGTGTCCATGCACCTCATTTCAATGAGAACGGAAATATTGCAGTTATGAATAATGCTTTGCTGGAGAGCGTTTTTAATCATTGCGGAGACGGCGTGCTGACGGTGTCGCGCGACGGCATCGTTCTGTCGGCGAACCGGATGTGCAGCGAGCTTTTAGGCCTGGCGCCGGAGGCGTTGAAAGGGCAGAGCTATTCCTGGCTTTTTTTCCATGAAACTGAAAATCAGGAACTGAGTCAACTGATCAACGACGGGCTGAAAAAAGAGATCACCTATCAGCTCAAAGAGATCCAGTATCAGAGTCCGACGAGCACTCCCGTGCGCCTGCTGATTTCCACCGCGTTGTTGCCCTCCGGCAACGCCGTTGCGGCAGAGTCGCCTTTATTGCTGGTTTTTTTCAAGCCGGCCGAGGCCGGCAACCGGGTTGCCTATGCCGCTTTGGGCAACGCTGATCAGGAGGTGCGCAAGCTGGCGGCCCAGGCCGCTGCGATGGAACAGCAGAATCGGCTTTTGCTGGCGCGGCGGACGAAAAAAGATCTTCTCTATGCGCTGCTCGCCGGTCTGGTCTTTTCTTTGATTCTGCTGATCATCCTCACGACCCAAAGCCGGTTGACGATCTTTCCCAAGAGCACGGTCTCGGAGGAGCAAAAGATCGTCCGCAAGACCGTGGAGGCCCGCCTCGATACGCTGCCCAGGCTGATCCATGTGGCCGGACTGCTCGAGCCCTACTCCAAGGTCACCCTGACGGCGCAGACCTCCGGGCCCATTGTGAAAATGAATTTCACCCAGGGGGATTTTGTCGAAAAAGGCCACATCCTCTATCAGCTGGACACCAAAGAGTTGGCCAAGAGCGTACGCACCGCACGGGTCACCTACATCGAGCTGCTGGAAAATTACAATCAGCTGAAGGACTGGCAGTCGAGCCTCGAGGTCATGCAGGCAAAACGCAGTCTGGAACTGGCCAAGATCGCCGAAAGCAATGAAAAAAAGAAGCTGGAGGAGACCAAAAAGCT
>CAZKQR010000405.1:0-3767 GCA_964554965.1 uncultured Cytophagia bacterium
GTTTGACGCTGACCGCAAGAGGCCGTTGCCGCTTTTTCCGAGCGCCGTGGGCATTGTGACCTCTGGAACCGGCGCCGCCTTGCGGGAGATTGTGCAGATCATCCGCCGGCGCGCGCCCGGCCTGCAGATGATTCTGCGGCCGACGCTGGTGCAGGGGGAAGAGGCGGCGGAGGACATCGTTCAGGCGATTCGCGAGTTCAACGAATTCAACCAGGTGGATGTTCTCATCGTCGGCCGCGGAGGCGGATCTCTTGAGGACCTGTGGCCGTTCAATGAGGAAAATGTGGCGCGGGCCATCAGCGCTTCGAAAATTCCTGTTGTCTCGGCCGTCGGCCATGAGATCGATTTCACCATCGCTGATTTCGTTGCCGACCTGCGAGCCGCAACGCCCTCAGCGGCAGCAGAGCTGGTGGCGCCCCTGCGCAGCGCTCTGCGGCAGAGTGTGCAAGAGTTAAACAGCCGTTGCCGCCGGGCGTTCGAACGAACGCTGCATCAGCATCGGGATCGGCTGATGCGGTTGCGTTCGCATTATGGCCTGCGCCGCCCGGCGGATGTGCTCTATCAGCGGCGTCAGCGCGTGGATGAGCTGTTGCAGGGCATTCGCTCCAGCTGCCAGAATCGTCTGGCCCAGGATCGGCAACGTCTGGCCCACAACCGTCAACTGCTGACCAGCCTGGGGCCGGAATCGATTTTGCGTCGCGGGTATGCGCTGTGTTGGGATGAGCAAACCCACCGGCTCGTCACCCGGGTGGAGGCCGTAACCCCGGGGGAGACGCTGACCGTGCAACTGTACGACGGCCGGTGGCAGGGTCGCGCGGATGAGATCTCGAGCGGGAAATGGGACAAAGGCGGTCTGGAAAAAAAATAATCGCATTTGTCTTTTACCCTTGTTAACTTGGATCGATCATGAACAAATTGAACTTTGAGCACGCCATGGAGCGGCTGGAAGAGATCGCCGAGCAGTTGGAGGACGGATCCCAGTCTCTGGATGAATCCTTAAAGCTCTTTGCCGAGGCCAATAAACTGGCCGCCTTTTGCGCCGGCAAGCTCGATGAAGCGGAAAAGAAATTAAAGATATTGATCAAGGACCAGGATTCCTACACCCTGGCTGATGAAGAAACGGAATAATCCTGTTCGCATGGACCCCATTTTACCTAATGTCAATTCACCGGCGGATCTGAAAAAGCTTTCTGTGCCGGAGCTGGTGCGGCTGGCGCACGAGATCCGCGAATACATTGTCGACACCCTGAGTAAAACCGGTGGTCATCTGGCGCCGTCTCTCGGCGTGGTGGAACTGACCCTGGTCCTGCACAAGTTGTTCGACTGCCCGGCCGACAAGATTGTCTGGGACGTCGGTCATCAATCCTACGCCCACAAGATCATCACCGGCCGGCGAGAGCAGTTCAAGACCATCCGTCAACAGGGGGGGCTGAGCGGATTTCCCAAGCCGTCCGAAAGTCCCTACGATGCCTTTGGCGCCGGCCACGCCAGCACCGCCATCTCCGCCGCCTATGGCATCGTGGCGGCGCGCGATCTGGACGGTGAAAAATATCATGTGATCGCTGTGGTGGGGGACGGTGCGCTCACCGGCGGCCTGGCGTACGAAGGCCTCAACAATGCGGGCGTTTCGGGCAAAAATTTTATCGTGATCCTCAACGACAACACCATGTCGATCTCGCCCAACGTCGGCGCCATGGCTCATTATCTGACCCACCTCATCTCCAATCCCATGTACAACCGGATTAAGAGTGAGATCTGGGACTTTACCGGCCGTTTCGACAAAATGGGGCCGCGCATTCGACGCGCGGCCAAGAGCATGGAAGCGACTCTCAAGGGATTCGTCGTCCCCGGCGTTCTCTTCGAACGCATGGGATTCCGCTATTTCGGACCCATTGATGGGCATAACATTTCCGCCCTGATCAATGTGCTCAGCGAAATGCGCCGGTTTAACGGCCCCCTGCTGTTGCACGTGCTGACCAAGAAAGGGCGCGGGTATGTGCCGGCCGAAAATAACGCACCGGTTTTTCATGGCCTTGGCAAATTCGATATTGAGACCGGTCTGGCGATCAAGTCTTCGCCCATACCCAGCTGGACCGAGGTGTTCGGTCAAACCCTGTGCCGCCAGGCGGAACGGGATGACAAGATCGTTGCCATCACCGCGGCCATGGCTTTGGGCACCGGCCTGACGAAATTCGCCGAGCAATTTCCACAACGGTTTTTTGACGTCGGCATCGCCGAAGGCCATGCCGTCACCTTTGCCGCCGGAATGGCCCAGCAGGGCTATCGTCCGGTGGTGGCCATCTATTCCAGTTTTTTGCAGCGCGGGTATGATCATGTCATCCACGATGTGGCGCTGCAGCGCCTGCCGGTGGTGTTCGCCATCGACCGCGCCGGACTGGTGGGCGACGACGGTCCCACCCATCACGGCGTTTTCGACATCGCCTATCTGCGCTCCATCCCCAACCTGGTGGTCATGTCGCCGAGAGATGAGGAAGAGCTTCGTCACATGGTGTTCACCGCCCTGCAGTTCCGTGAAGGACCGGTTGCCATCCGCTACCCGCGCGGACATGCCATGGGCGTGCCAATGACCGATTCGTTTACGGCATTGACCATCGGCGAAAGCGAAGTGATGCGAAGCGGCGAGCAGGTGGCCCTTTTAGCCGTGGGCCCGATGCTGCGACGGGCGCTGTCCGCCGCTGATCTGATCCATCAACAGCTGGGATACGATCCTGAAGTGATCAACGTCCGGTTTATCAAGCCGGTGGATAAAAAGATGCTCGATCGCCTTGCCGAGATGTTCCCACTGATTATCACCCTGGAGGAGGGCGTGCTCAAGGGGGGATTCGGCAGCGAGGTGCTGGAGTATTTTGCCGATGAGAAACATCATGCGCCCGAGATCATCCGCTGCGGCCTGCCGGACACTTTTATGCCCCAGGGCGACCGCGAGCAACTGCTGGACAGCGTTGGCCTGAGCCCGGAGGCGATCTGCCAGGCGGTTGCCCGCTCTGTGTCCCTGGGCGCGCACAGAAAGAGCACGAGAATCAAGGATCTGTTCCGCATGCATCGAAGGAAAAAGAGCGCATGATCACCGTCGGCATCGTGGCCAATCGTTTCAAGCCTAAAACGCGGCTGGTGATTAAAAATTTTGTCGACCTGCTGCACGAGGCCGATGCGCAGGCTTTGTATGCCGCCGAAAACGCAGAGTTTCTCAAACTGACGCCGTCGGACCGGACCGTTCCACTGGCGCAGCTGGGCGATCACTGCCAGGTTGTGGTGGCGTTTGGAGGCGATGGCACCCTGCTCTCCACCGCCTGCGAAGTGGGCGCCAGTGGTGTGCCCATCCTCGGAGTCAATCTCGGCGGTCTGGGATTTCTTGCGGAAATCAAAACCGACGAGATCCGCGAGACCGTACAGGATCTGGTGCATCAGCACTACACCATCATCGAACGCATGGTGCTTGCGGTTCGTGTGCACGTCGCCGGGCAGATCAAAAACTATTGGGCTTTGAACGACGTCGTGGTCGACAAGGGAACCTCGGCCCGCCTGATCCTCATCGACGCCCTGGTGGACGGCGACTATCTCAACACCTATCGCAGTGACGGCCTGATCATCGCCACGCCGACCGGTTCCACCGCCTATTCGCTCTCCGCCGGCGGTCCGCTGCTGATGCCGGTGATGCAGGCCATCCTGGTCACGCCGATCTGCCCTCATTCCCTCACCGTGCGCCCCATCGTTCTCTCCGAGCGCAGCGTGCTGTCGATCTCGAC
>CAZKQR010000406.1:0-3765 GCA_964554965.1 uncultured Cytophagia bacterium
AAAATGAAACGACTGCTTTGGATTCTGTTGCTGTCCGGCGCGGTGTGGGCGCAGGCGAACGATCTGTTCACCCTGTCCCAATCACGCCAGCGTGATTTGCAGCTGTCGGTCTATGTCACCGCCGATGACATCGTTCACTATCTCAGCGACGAAGCGGGCAGGAGGGAGGCGCTTTCGGTCCTGCGCTGTCACGGCATGAGCAAGGTGTTTCTGGAATTCCATCGTGGCGGGCTGGTGGTGGATGCCTCTCTGCTGAAAACCAACCGGACGTTTTTTGAAAACAACGGTATTCGCGCCGTCGGCGGCATTGCGACGGTTCCGGGCAAGAATTTCGGCGTTCACCAGGAGGCGCCGCTGGGGTGGTTCAATTGGCAGAACGCGAAAACACAGATGGATGTGGCGGGTGCGATGCGCATGGCCGCTTCGGTTTTCGATGAAATCATCATCGATGACTTTTTCTGCACCGGCGACACCAGCGCTGAATCGCGGGCCGCCAAAGGCGATCGTTCCTGGTCGCAGTATCGCCGTGAACTGCTCAGCGATCTAGCTACGAAGGTTATGCTGGAGCCGGCACGCCAAGTGCGTCCGGATATTAGAATCATCATCAAATACCCACAATGGTATGATCGTTTTCATCTGTTCGGCTATGACATTCCTAAAAAATCGGCTCTGTTCAGCAGCGTCTGGGTGGGCACAGAAACACGCGGCGCCAACACCCAGCGCTACGGCTTTGTGCAGCCTTTCGAAGGTTTTGTCAACTATCGCTGGATCAACAGCGTTTCCGGAAAAAACCAGGGCGCCTGGTTTGACCATGGCGATTGCGATGCCACGGATTTCATCGATCAGGCTTTTATGAGCGTATTGGCCGGCGCCAAGGAGCTGACGGTTTTCAGCTACAGCGTGTTGATGGAAGGACACGGCGGCCACCACATGCTGCGCCGGGACTGGGAGCGGCTGGCTGATCTTTCCGCCGCCCTGGATGCCTCGTCGGAAATCGCCGTGTGCGGTTACAAGCCCGCCAACCATGATGCCGGCAGCGATCTCTATATCTTTGACTATATTGGAATGCTCGGCATTCCCTTTGCTCCGGTTTCGCAATGGCCCGCGAATCAAGCGGTGCTTTTTCTGCCCACTCAGGCGGCCGGAGATCCGGCGATTTATCAGAAAATACAGACCGCACTGAAACAGGACCGGCGCATCATCGTCACCTCCGGATTTTTACGCCAATGCAAGAATCCAGCCTTGACCGCTTTGGCCGGCGTGACGCTGGGAAAGCAGGGGCCCATTGAGTCTGTAAGTGTTCACTGGGCCGGTCAGTCGGCCACGTTGTCTCTTCCGGTGAAACTCGCCGGCCTGCTCACCAGCACCAAGAGCCAGGCGCTGGTGCTGGTCGACCACGCCGGGACCTCTGTACCGCTGCTGACTGAACGACGATTCAAACGCGGTCAGCTGTTTGTCCTCAACACCCATACCTTTTCTCAGGAGGATTTCGATCGGGTGGGCGAGGTGTTGCTGGCGCCGTCTCGTCTCGGCCTGCTTGCATTGCCGCAGCCGGTGGTGCAGATCCTTCGCGATGCTTTCGTCCAGCCGCTGGCCGTCGAATTGCAGGCGCCTGCGCGGGTCACCTGTCAGAGCATGGGCAAAAATCAGTGGTTTATACAAAATTTTAACGACGTCCCGGTGGATTTATCTTTTGCAACACCTGTGGTGAATAGACAGGGAGCTAAGGAGGGGTGGAGCGGACGATCTCTGGCCGATGCAGACGGCCGGGTGCGCACGACCCTTGGGGCAAGAGAAAGACTGTGGATACGTTAGTTAAGCAAGCTCGGCGTCGAGTTCGAGCTGTTCAAAGGAAATGCCGGCGATTTTAAACAGTCTGCGCACTTTTTGATGATTGATGGACATGTGCAGCTGGTCGATGTTTAAATGGTAGACCACCCGGGTGATGCCCTCAGCAACGATATGCTTGGCGCAGTCCATGCAGGGATGGTGAGTCACATACAGGCTCCAGCCGGCGAGGTCTGTCTTTGCCTGCGTGATCGCGTTCATCTCCGCGTGGCGAACTAATTCATATTTACTAAACTCTTTATTGTCCGTGCGATTGTTCCACCAGGCCTCGACGTCCGGGATCTGCCGGGGAAAACCGTTGTAGCCCACTGAGATGCGCGTCCGATCCGGAGAAACCAGCACAGCGCCGACTTTGGTGGAGGGGTCTTTGCTCATAGTCGCGATCACCTGGGCCATGCGCATCATTACCTGATCCCAATCCCTGGGTTTTGGCAATAACTTCTTTTTCATTTACGCCTTTTAAAATGGGTTTAAATATAATTTATAATATATCTTAAAGCAAGGAAAAAAGAAAAGTACGCCAATAGGCAAAAAGAAGAAAAAAAAGAATTGACTAAGAGTTGAAAATTGCTTAAAATAATGATAATTTTCTAATTATGTCTGCATCAGCTAAGGAATTCTATGGTCTCAAGTATGACCGGATACGGACGCGGCCAGTTTCGTAGCAAAGGCGTTGAGGTGTCTGCTGAAATCCGCTCCGTCAATAATCGCTATCTGGACATTGTCCTGAAGCTACCGCGCGTGTTGAATGATTTCGATCAAAAAATTCGTGAGTTGATCGGCCGTCACTTGAGCCGTGGCCGCATCAGCGTTACGCTGACGATCACTAGCAGAGAAAATCCGTACGAAACATTGTCGCTGAACATGCCGCTGGTGGAAACCTATGTCCGTTTGGCCCGTGAAATCAACAAAAAATTCCGTTTGCGCACTCCGATTAACGTCAACCAGCTGATAGCACTGCCGGATGTGATCTTATCGGATGCCGGCGCCAAAAACGATGATCGTACCTGGCAGTACACCGAAAAGGCATTGACCGAAGCGTTGATCGGACTGGCGGACATGCGGCAAAAGGAGGGTGAAAACCTGCTGCGCGATTTCCAGAATCGTATTCGCACGTTGGACCAGCGGCTCGAGGAGATCGAGACCATCGCGGCAGCCCGTCCGCGCGCTGAAATGGAAAAGCTGCGCAGCCGTATCACCGGGTTGGTGCAGGAACAGCGGGTGGATGAACAGCGCCTGGAGCTCGAGCTGGCTCTGTTAGCGGACCGGCTGGATATCACGGAAGAGTGCGTGCGTTTTCACAGCCACAATAAAGAGTTTCTGGCCATTTTGGAGCGCGATGAAGCCCCGGGACGCAAATTGAACTTTCTCCTGCAGGAGATGCACCGGGAGATCAACACCATCGGCAGTAAAGCGGTCAGCGCCGAGATCTCTCATCGGGTGGTGGAGATCAAAGAGGAAATAGAAAAACTGAGGGAACAGGTTCAGAATATTGAGTGATACGAAACCGACTGGGTTGGTGGTGGTGCTGTCTGCGCCCTCCGGCGGCGGCAAGACTACGGTGATTCAGCACCTTCTGGAACAAGGGGATCCGCGCTACCGCTATTCGATTTCCATGACCACACGTCCCATGCGCCGGGGCGATGTGGAGGGCGAGGACTACTTTTTCGTCGATGAGGAACGCTTTCGAGCGGCGATCGCGGCCGGAGATTTGGTTGAATACGAACAGGTGCATGGTTATCTGTACGGCACACCAAAGCGCCTTCTGCAGCAATGGGTGGAGGAGGGTTATGTGGTGCTCCTCGATCTGGACGTGTTCGGCGCTCTGGCCCTGAAAAAGCTGTTCACGGATAAATGTCTGACCATTTTTCTAAAACCGCCTGATCTCGACACGCTGGTGAAACGCTTACAGCAGCG
>CAZKQR010000407.1:0-3764 GCA_964554965.1 uncultured Cytophagia bacterium
ATATTTAATGCCCGCTTTTCGTCGCCCGGCAGTGGTTGCGTCTCCGCATGGCCAGTTACATAGAGATCTCTGGACGTTATACTACGATGAAAGAGGAATTCTGTTTGCCGCATTCGCTGCGTTCGCAGAAGGCTAAAAACTATCAGTACGAGCAGCTGCCGCCTGAAGTGAACGAACGGCTAAAAGCCAGAATGGCGGATTCCTACGAGACGTCCTATGCTCTTTATCAGGAACTGTTGGAAAACGGGGTGGCCAGAGAGCACGCGCGACTGGTTTTGCCGCTCTCTCTTTATACTCAGTTTTACTGGACTATCAATGCGCGCAGCCTGCAAAATTTTCTTGGCCTGCGCATGGAAGAACATGCCCAGTTCGAAATCCGCCAATATGCCGATGCCATTGCCGCTGTGTTTCAGCAGAAAATGCCCTGGACCTATGCGGCCTTTATCAAATTCGTCGTTCACGGAGAAAAATGGAACGAAGAATAGTTCCGCATCAGCCGGCAGAACCGCACGGGCAGCTGAATTAACGGTGGCATGAAAAAGAAATGGAGTTCAGTCCCTTAACATGACTTTGAAACAAAAGCCTAAATGGCTTAAAATGGAGATGCCGGGCACAGGATATTATCCTGCGCTTAAACGGTTGCTCCAAGAGAAAAATCTCAATACCGTCTGTTCCAGTGCACGGTGTCCCAATATCGGAGACTGCTGGTCGAGACGAACGGCGACGTTTATGATCCTGGGCACACGCTGCAGCCGCAATTGCCGTTTTTGCGCCATCGAGCACAGTCGTCCTGATCCCCCTGATGCAGAAGAGCCTTTGCGTGTCGCTCAGACGGTGCAGACCCTCAATCTGCGCTATGCTGTGGTCACTTCAGTTACCCGAGATGATCTGCCTGATGGCGGGGCCGGCCATTTTAACGCCACTATTTCAGCGATCCGCCGGCTTAATCCACACTGCCGAATAGAGGTGCTGATACCGGATTTACAGGGCGACACCCAATCGCTGGATCTTTTGCTGGAGGCACGCCCGGACGTGTTGAATCATAACCTGGAAACCATACAGAGGCTATATTCTACTGTTCGGCCTCAAGCAGACTTTAATCGGTCACTTAAAGTATTACATTATGCCGCCCTGAAAGGGTTTGTCACCAAGTCAGGTATGATGTTGGGGTTAGGGGAGAGCGAGTCAGAGGTGTTGGATGCAGCGAAAGGGCTGCGATCAGCGGGATGCCGCATTCTAACTCTGGGCCAATACCTGGCGCCGTCCAGGGAACATCTCCCTGTAGTGCGTTATCTGCTGCCCGAAGAGTTTATCCAGCTGCGTCAGCAGTGCTTGAGACTGGGATTTGAATATGTCCAGGCTGCTCCCATGGTTCGCAGCTCTTACCATGCTGCGGAACAGACTGTGGGTGAACAAGTTTAAGGAATCCAGCGCCAGGCTGTTCTAGCAAGCCCTGTTTTCTCTACATCCAAAATGGAATCACGCAATCATGCCATTGAATAGTTCGGAACAGTATAAAAAACAAATCAAACAGTTCAACGCCGGCTTGACGAATTACTCGCAGTACCAGGGTGCGCTGAGGTTTGTGATGGCTACGCTGCCCGTTTTATGTGACGCCAACAGAGCGATTCTCCTGATCACCAGAGAGACGGATAAGGGGTTGAGTTTTGAAAAAGCCGTGGGATTCAGGCCTGCTATGCCGGCAGCCTTTTTGGCTAAGACTGATCCACTTTTAAAATTTTTAAGCTCCAAACAAGAGCTTCAATTGGTTCAGTCCGATTCCGTAACCGCCCGAAAATTGGGTGAATCCGCCTTTTTGCGCAAGCTTGGCATAAAGTGGGCGCCCAATCTGTTGCTTCCGCTGAACATCGACGGAAAACTCTGGGGCGCATTGTTATGTGACGCTGCAGCTTCTTTTCAGTCCCGCCTTGAGGACAGGGCGCCGCTACTGCTGGAAGCCGGAAGAAAAACGGCGCTGGTCCTGCGACACACTCGAGTGACCCATCTGTTGCGCCGCACGGCACTGGAGAAAGATCTGTTGCTCGCCTTGTCGCGGAAAATCAACGCCATTCTGGACCTGGATAAACTGCTCGAAACGATTTTAGACAGCCTGCAGCAAGTGGTCCCGTATGATAAGGGATCGATATTTCTTCTCGATCCGCGCGGCAAAACCATCGCCCGCTCGGTTCATCGTGGACCCGCACCGCTGTTTGACGACCGCTGCTTTGCCCAAAAGAGGGAGGGTTTGTGCGCCTGGGTGCTGCAGAACAACAAACCGGTTTTGGTTCATGATGTATCCAAAGACTCTCGCTATTTTCCCATGTACCTGGACACACAGTCGGAATTGGATGTGCCGCTGATTCATCACGAACGGATTCTGGGTGTTTTAAACCTGGAGAGCAATCAAAAGGCGGCCTTTCAAAAAAACCAGCGACGACTCGTACAGGCCGTCGCCGGTCAGGCGGCCGTGGCCATCGACCATGCCTGGCTCTACGCCGAGGCCCTGGAAAAGAAAGAGATGGAACGGGAGCTGAACATCGCCCGACAACTCCAGCGTGTGCTGCTGCCGCGCCGCTGGCCAAAGGTGGATGGGTATGATTTCGCCGCTTTGAACATCCCCAGCCGGGCTGTAGGCGGTGATCTCTATGACTGCATCCAGCTCTCATCCCAGCGCATCGGCATCACCATCGGCGATGTGGCGGGAAAAGGGATACCCGGCGCCCTGCTCATGGCCACGCTGTATTCAACCTATCGCAGCATGGTGCGCCTGCCGGTTCCTGTGAATGAGATGATGTTTGAATTGAACAACGTGTTAAAGGACCGCATCTCCCATCAAAGCTATGTCACATTTTTCTATGGCGTGCTTTCCACTGAGACGGATGAGCTGTTTTACTGCAACGCCGGGCACTGTCACCCGATTCTGCTGCATGCGGATGGCCGCTGGGAGCCGCTGGATGCCGGTGGAACGGTGCTCGGCTTCGTCCATCATGCGCCCTATGAGTTGGGACGCATTCAGCTTCAGCCCGGTGATCTTATCTTTCTCTATACCGACGGAATCACCGAGGCCATGGACCCACAGGGGGAATTTTTCGGTGAAGAACGCCTGCTGGAGAATTTACGCGAATGGAGCCGTTTGCCGGTAAAGGGCATATTACGGAGTGCTTTTCGCACCATCAAATCCTTTTCCAATATGGTCCGATTGCAGGACGATTTTACCGCCATGGCGATCGCAGTTGCGCCCAAACAAAATAAAAGCATCTACTGAAGGGAAGACGATCATGGCTTTATTGCCGGTCATCAAATACGGCCATCCCACTCTACGCAAACGAGCAAAGCTTTGCCAGGAGGGCGAGGTGACGCCGGCGTTTATCGCAGATTTGATTCAGACGATGTACGCGGAGGACGGCGTCGGACTGGCTGCCAATCAGGTGGACGTGGACAAGCAGGTGCTGGTGGCACGAGACCCGGATAAAAACAATCTATATATTTTGATCAATCCAAAGATTATTGCTCAGAGCGAGAAAAAAGTCGTGGAGGTGGAGGGCTGTCTCAGCCTGCCGTACCTGCAGGCGGAAGTCTCGCGCGCATATAAAATAGAGGTTCGGGCCGTGGATCCGGACGGTCAACCCATCCACATCAAGGCCAAGGATCATTTCGCCCGAGTGCTGCAGCATGAGATCGACCATCTGAACGGCATTCTCTACATCGATCGAGCGGATCTGACCACTCTGGTCTGGTTGGAAAAGAAAGAAAACGGGTCCGGG
>CAZKQR010000408.1:0-3758 GCA_964554965.1 uncultured Cytophagia bacterium
AAGAGCTATATGGACGGCGACACCATGACCGAGAAGGGCATCGTCACCATGCCGACCGGATTGTGCTACGCCGGCGCAGGCATCAAATTCACCTTTGCCGCTCCGGAGGGCGGCCCGTGGTCCGGCCTGCTCTCCTATCATGCCGATTCGACAGCCTATGGATCCCTGATGGAAGGGGATGAAATTGTCATGACCGGCTACATCTCAGAGTACACAACCGCCCCCTCCAACATGACCGAGTTTTTCATCACCAGTCCCATCGATATCGTCAACATAAGCCAACCCCTGCCCAAAGTCGACTCGATCAAAACAGGCGATCTGCGCTGGCCCACTACGGCTGAGCAGTGGGGCACCTGCATGGTCAAAGTCGGCAACGCCAAAGTCACCTATCTGACTCCGCAGTACGAATTGTTCGAGATCGATGACGGCAGCGGCGGGGTTCTGGTCGACGACGAATCCGACAGCATCCGCAATTATCCGGATCCGCCTCTGAAAGCGATCTATGAATCGATGCAGGGCTGGGTCTACCATCATTACGGCTATTACACCGATTCCACTGCTTACAAACTGGAGCCGCTTTATCGTACGCAGATGGTTCTAGGCGCCGCTCCGTTGACGGTTAAAAACACCACGCGCCATCTCGCGGCCGCCACGCCGGCGCAAGCCGTCAGCATCACCACCACGTTGGATCCGACGGCCAATGTTGGCTCTGCCAAAGTGGTATACAAAGTCAACGACGGCGCGTATGCAGAATTGCCCATGACTCTGAACAACGGCGTCTATGGGGTCGAGATCCCGGCGCAGGCGCTTGGCAGCGTAGTGAATTATTATATCGAGGCCACAGATAAGGGCGGACAGAAAACCTATGATCCGCCGGATCAGACCGTGGCAAATTACACCTATCTGGTGCTGGACGGCCATCCGACGCTGGCGCAGGTGCAAAAGACCTACTGGCCTTCGGGAGACAGCCCCTTCCAGAATTTCAACGTGACGGTGGAAGGCGTAGTGACTGCAGACTCGCTGTTCTATGCCAAATACGGCGCCTATCCCATTCAGGACGCGGCCGGCGCGTGGAACGGCGTGTTCATTCTGGGCAAAGTGCCCAACTCGCTGCATCGCGGAGACCGGGTGCGCGTGAGCGGCAAAGTGGAGGACCACAATGCCGCCTACCTGTATAAATGGGAGGGCAACACCCAGATCATCGCCGACACCACCATCGTCCTGGCCCACGCGCAGGAACTGCCCCCGGTGGTGACCGTGACCACCAATGATCTGAAAAGCAAAAGCACGTTGGCCGAACAGTACGAGGGCGTGCTGGTGCAGGTGAAGAACGCCACCCTCACATCGGTCAATTCCTATGATGTGACGATCAACGACGGCAGCGGCGAATGCCTGCTGGACGGGGATGCGTTCATCGGCCGTGATCAGGATGCCAATCCGAATTTTTACATCAATCGAACCGCCAAAGTGCTGATCGTCGCCGGCGATACGGTCAAGATCGGCGAACAGATCAAAATGGCCCAGGGTGTTTTTCTCTACAGCTTTGGCAGCCATAAAATCGAGATCCGCGACCTCAGCGACATCGGCACCACCACCGGCGTGCTCAACGCGGTCGTCGCGCAACCGCTGCGCTTTAGCCTGGAGCAGAATTATCCCAATCCGTTCAATCCGGAGACGCGGCTGTACTTTCAGATTCCTGAACCGCAAAACGTGCAGCTGGTCATCTATAATATTCGCGGCCAGATCGTGCGCAATCTGGTGGACAACCGCCTCGATGCCGGCGATCATATCGTCAATTGGGACGGACGCGACAACCGCGGCAATCCGGCGCCGACCGGCGTCTACATCTATCGCATCAAGGCCGGCGATTACATGGCTGCGCGCAAAATGACACTGGTCAAATAGGACCGGGCTGGTTTCTATTCGGTGAGTTTTTCATAAACGGCGCCGGCAGGCTGAGGCGCGTTGGCTAAGGTTCAACGCCCCCAGCCTGCACTGGCGCTCATGCAACAAAAAAATGGCCGCTGCGGCCGTTTCAGTCCTTCGCTTGGGCTATGGAACGCGGCGGCAGGATGAATCCCGTCTATAGGTTAAGCTGTTCCCTTTTTATTTGCGTGCCAATGAATTTTAAAAAACCCCACATCGTCCTTTTATTCAGCCTGCTGCTGATCATGGGATGCGGTCTCAAGGACCCGTTCGGCGATCGCCGTGATTCGAATCCGGTGGGCAATCAGCCGCCGCAGACCCATCTGTTCCTTCAGGTGTCGCAGACGCAGATCAGCGTGAACGACACCCTGACGGACGGAACCATAATGACCAAGACCTACACCGCTGGATTGGATACAACGCCGAGCCGACAGATCGTTCACTGGTGGGGCGATGACCCGGACGGTACGGTGGCCGGGTATTACTATCAATGGGATTATCAGGCGGCGCCTGTATACACCACGCAGGAGTATGACACTTTTTACGTGCCCATTCGCAGCCATTACGACGAGTTCACCTTCAAGGTCTGGGCGGTGGACGATCAGGGACTGCAGGATTCGACGCCGGCGGAGCTGCGCTTCCCGGTCTACAACACGCCGCCGGCGATCTCTTTTCGCCTGAACACCAATCCGAGCATCACCGGAAATCCGAATGTAACGGCGTACACTTTTCCCACACGGACGTTTATCTGGGACGCCTCAGACGACGATGGCCGGCAGACAATCACCCATATTTTGTATGCGCTGGACGACACCAGCAGCTGGCGCTCTTTGCCGGGCGATGTGGATCAGATCACTCTGCGTGATATCCCGCCGGGCGAGCATCGTTTCTTCGTCAGGGCTCAGGATATCTCAGGCGCCACCAGCCACACGATTTCGTTCCCCGATCCAGCGGACGCTTCTGTGCCGTTGCACTGGGTGGTCAAGCCGGTGAAGGGCGGAGTGCTGTTGGTCAACGATTTTGCCCAGGATCAGCGCCTGTATCAGGTGCAAAGTTTCTACACAGAGATTTTAAACGAATTGTTGGGACCGGAAGGCTATTCGGTCTGGGAGATCGGTTCAGAGACGACGCCGCTGATCAATTCTCAGAACGCGCTGCCCTATTCATCCCTCGATATCGAGGCCAATCTGGCCTATTTTGAAAAGGTCATCTGGTTCGCGCATCTCGGCCGGCCGCATTTGAGCGCCGCCGGTCTGAGCATCACCCGCTTTGCCGGCCGCGGCGGCCAAATTTTCATCAGTAACGGCAATGAGGAGACGCCGGACACCACCTGGATGTTCACCCGTCTGGATTCGGTGTACCGGCTGAATCCCGGCGGCCGTCTGCTGGCCGGCGTCAAGGTGCTCGCCGGCTTTGGCAGCGCCGATGACAGCCGGCTGGATTTGAAACTGGAAAAAATGATCGGCAACCGTGTGTCCGCCCTGGTGCCCGGTCCCGGCGCCGAGGTGGTCTGGCGGATGGAGCCGGACAGTTCCGCAACCATCTCAGTGCCCTATAAAGGATCGCCCGCAGTGGCGCTGCGCTATCCCATCGGTTCGGGAAAGTGCATCTATTTCTCCCTGCCGCTGCACATGTGCGATGGCCATAAAAATATGACCGGCTTTTTCCGCTACCTTCTTTTTGAAGAGTTCAACCGTTAAACGCATGAAATCTTACAAACCCCTATTCATCCTGAGCCTGGTTTCGCTGTGGTGTGTGTCCGCAGCCTGGGCCCAATCGTCGCTCATCAGAGGCCGGATTACCGACAAGCGCAGCAAGGAGACGCTGCCCGG
>CAZKQR010000409.1:0-3740 GCA_964554965.1 uncultured Cytophagia bacterium
GTAGCCCATTTGATGAATGACCGGAGGAAAACCGCTTCGAATGATTCGGGCGCAAAGCCGGTGCGGCAGAAAGCGATCGTACAAATCTAGCTCTCCCCCGCTGCTTTTAAGCCTTTCATGGAGCCAGCGCTGCACTCGACGGAAACAGATGGACCGCTCCTGGTGCATCCCCGGCACTGCGGAATCAGGGTCGCGACGGCGGGAGAGGCAGTTCAGAAGGATCCCTACCGCCTGTATCGTCCTCCCGGTTGAAAATAAACCAGGCCAACAAAACCGAGGCGCCGCCTCCGCCCAGAGCCCACCATGATCGATACCATGGTTTGGATAATTTGCCCAATTGAAAAAAAAGAGTGTCGGTGCGTCCGGCGTTCACTTGAATGACCGTCTGCAGATCGTCATGGCCGGGTGCATGCAGCAAAAAGTCAAACTCGCCGGCATTCAGGTTCAAAAAGGCAGCAGGTGTGTTCATGGACACCGACTTGCCGGAGCGGCGGTCATAGCAGACCGCGATGGCCGCTGATGGATCAGACTCGATCCACAGGCTGCCCATGCTGGCCTGTCTGACGAAATGGTACTGCTCGTACAGATCCGGCGGAATCAGATGCGTGTTGAGTTCGCGGCTCGGATCAATAGCCACCGCCTGCTGCAAGTGGCTGCGAATGCTGTCAGGCTGCCCATTGAGCCGGATCAGAGAAAAAGCATAATACAGATGCGCATCGAAGCGATCGGAGGCCGGCAGGGTCGGATCAGACAGAGCCCGGCGCATGAGCGTCTGTGCGGTCTCGAATTCAGCTTGGTAAAACGCTTCCACGCCCTTTTGGACTCGATCAACCTGAACGGATTGACCATAGCCAATGGTTCCCGCCAGCATGAGCAGCAGCCAAAGTAATTTTTTCATCTTAGGAAGATCATCTTTCTTTGCGCGCTGAAATCAGGTCCGTTCATCTTGATCAGATAAACGCCGGAGGCGGCAATTCGTCCGGTTTCATCGCGACCGTCCCATATCCCCTGTTTGCGACCGGAGGTCAGAGTCCCGGAATAGAGCACGCGTATTTTCTGTCCAAGGAGATTATAGATGGCGATCTCCACCTTGCCCTCTTGAACGACCTGATAGGTGATCACGGTCTGTCCGTTAAAGGGATTGGGATAGTTTTGCAGCAGTTCGGTGGTGGTCACCATTCCGCTCTGGCTGTTCTCCGCCATAAAGCGGCTGCTTCCCGCCAGCAGTTGAAAACGGCGGACCGTGTCGTTCTTGGCGCTGATGAAATAGTAGACTGAATCATTTTTCAGATTGATCCACACCTGATCGCGTTCATCCCATAATCCGGCGGAAAGGGTTTCCGGCCACTGGCCGGAGCGGTGAAAGCGCAGCTGAACCGTTTTTTCGGACTGGTTGGTGGTGACCGCGATATTCCAGATGTAGCCCTCGGCCGGACGGCGGAAATCCGTAGCCCAGGGCCGGCCGCTCGAATCCATGATGGCAAGAGTGACAAAATCTCCCACCGAGTAGGGCTCTGGGTACTCGGCCATCGCTTGGTCGCCGGACGCCACGCCGAGGTAATTGTTGTCATCCACCGCAGCGGCAGCCTGCGCAGTGATGTGATAGAGCCAGTCCGCGCCCTTGAAAGCGGTCTCGGCCGGCATCTTGTGCAGCGTTGCCGCGGACTCGAGCGCCGGGATGACAAGCGTGGCTTGATCATGATCGCAATAAAAGCTGTACCCCTGCCAGGGCTTCATCTGCTCGACCTCAAACGGCAGCAGCCAGCGCCCCTCGTAGGCGTAGGGGCCGATCACTTTTTGCGTATCTGCGCCTGTCGCTTTTAGAACATCGCCCCAATCCACACTAAAGGCATAAGGATTGGCCACATCGTTCCATCCTTTGGTTAGGGTGATGGCAAAGGATGGATGAACAGCCACCGAGACGCCGGGACCGCTGTCCAGCGCCACATCCGGCAGCGCAGTGATCAGCCAGAACGATCGTCCCGGTTCGACCCGGCCCAGCCGCGGATATTCGCTAAACGAAGAGGTGGCGGTCTCCCAGGAGAAGGATCGCCATTTGCGTTTGTCATAAGCGCCGAGGTCATCCTCGAACACCGCTTCGGGCCGCGGGTCATCGATCTGAATGGGAAAAGACACCAGCTGATAACGGCTGACCTCAGTGCCCGCGACAGGCGGCGCCGGCCGCAGCAGGCCGTTGTTGTTGGCGCCGACCAGACGCACGCGCAGACTAAAACTGGACGGCGTCTGTTCCAAAGCCGGCTCCCGCCGCAGCGTCAACCCATCCGTGGACCAGAGAACATATTCCAGGCCGCGCGCCCCCAGGGCTGAAGCGGGGATGGTCGCGTTGAAAGTGCTATCATCCATCCGGTTCATCCCCAGGGTGGTGCGAAAACGGCTGCCGGCTGGGCCGTACTGCAGACTGGCGGATTCGATGCGGTTTTCGTCGTGGATGATCGCCTGAATGCTCACCGGAGTGTTCTCCAGCACCGGAGTCTGTGCCGCTGTGTGCTTGATTCGCGGCGGAGTGCTGTCCAGATACAGCGCTAGAGTTTTCGCCGCGGAGAGATTGCCTGCGCTGTCGCTCAGCATCACCTGCACCTCATAGCGGCCGTCCACCGCATTGATCACCTTGAGCTCTGTCGTCAACACGCCGTTTGCCGGCACGGATTTAATCTGCACCGGTTCAGGCAGCTGCGGCTGTGATAACGTGCACTGATAGGGATGGATTTCATGAAAGTGGACCAGGAGCGCAAGCCGGCCGGTCTTTTTCTGATTGAACCAATCCGGGGGCAGAGCCGGAGACACCCAGCGCAAGCTGTCGATGACCGGAGCCACCGGGTCATAGCGCAACATGATGGATGCCGTTTTCGTGTAATCCACATTGCCTTTGCTGTCCGCCAGCCAGAGAAAAACTCTTTGCGATTCTGTTTTGCGGATCGCCAGTGCCAGCGGTTGCACGGCTGCCAGCGTGCCGGATGTGTCCGACTGGCTGGTCGGCGCCGCATCAAATTTCCAGAAAACACGGGCGATGGAACTGGGATCCAGGGGATTTTCCCAGGTGAGTAGAAACAGGTTGCTCTTTTGCCAGGGGCTTGGAGCAGCGCCTCCGGCCATGAGATTTTTCGGCGTATCCGGTGCGGTGCGATCCACCATGGCGGTGTCGATCAAAGTGACGGTTTCCGCCTGATCGGCGAACAGCTCGCGAAGGCCCACGTGATCCCAGGCGGCGATTTCAAACGAGTAACGATGTCCATGCACGCCGATGTAGCGCAGAGAAGTGGTGCGCACACGCTGTTGCCACAGGTACCATGGTCCGTTGTCCACGCGCATGCGTATGTCATATTCGCCGGACAATCCGGAGCCGTCGCCGTCGCTGCCGGCGTTCGCGCCGTTCCAGCTGATCTCAAACTCTGGACTGATGCTGACCACCGGCGACAGTGCCCGGCTGGCCTGCGGCGCTGTGCTGTCCACGCCCACATGCAGGGTATCGACCGCCATCTGTCCGGCTTTATCCGTGAGAAGCACCGGCACGGCATACCGGCCGTCGTTCAAACCCGTGATCGGCGCCGCGGCGGTCAGCCAACGCCGGCTGCCGGCCACGGAAACGGCCTGAGAGACCGGCGCTGCGGAGCCGGGCAGCTGAATGTGCAGGGAATCAGGAAAGAGTTCGCTATACTGCATCCGCATCATGGCTTCGCTGACTGAAAGACGATTCACCCACACGCCCTGATAGACGGCAT
>CAZKQR010000410.1:0-3736 GCA_964554965.1 uncultured Cytophagia bacterium
CCTCTGCCGTAAAGCGGAAAAGCTTTTTCAGCTCTCTTTTGCGGATGAACGGCGGCATGGTTCTTTCGGCAAGGAAAAGGAGCAGGCTCATCGTAATTTTAACGCCTCTGTTTACGCAACCATACAACGGCCAGGGCGATGGAGCCGTCGACCACCGCATTGACGATGCAGATGAGATATCCCTGATGAAAAACAAAAAAGAGCGCGGACAGCAGCGCACTAGCCGCTTTGGCGTTGATCAGCAGGAATGGAAGCAGTACATTTTCCGGATGCCGGTACATCAGAAAAGCCAGCAGCGTGACAACATACATATAGGCCACGGCCAACAGTAAATAAAAACCGACGGCCTCTTCACCGGACTGCGGCATGCCGAGTTGCAGCGCAAGGGTGTTGAAAAAATGCAGCACCTGTCCGGCGCAGAACAGGAATATGAGACCGACGACAGCAAAGACCATGGCCATCGCCAAGCTGATGGATCGGTAGGTTCGCTGTCCCAACAGTTTTTCTTTGGTCATGGTTCCCTTCCTTCCTTAGCCGGCTTAACGCTTGCCATAGTGCAGGCTGAAAAATTTGGCCAGCGGACTGACTTGAATCCTTTCCATCAGCGCCAGAGCGGCCGCGGGATCGATGGGACCAGCCTCGCTCCCCCGGCCTTGCAGCACTCGATAATTCCGGTTTATAAAACAGGTGCTCTCCGTGGGAAAACGCTGCTGCATGGTCTGGTAGATCTCTTTCACCGTACGCTCTCTCACATTGCCAAAGGACATGGGAATAAAGACACAGGGGCTCAACTCGCCGAACGCATCGATGTAGACCATTTTGTGTCCGGCTGAACAGCCGAAATGCCGGCGGTCTTCAAAGTGACCCAGATAGTTGACGGTCATGCCGCCTTTTTTGTTATACCGGTCCTGGATCGCGATCAGCCGCTCCCGCTCCTCCTGAGTGATGACGAGCTCGGGACGCTGAAACGCGGCCGTGGAGGGCTTGGCTTCGCTCAGCCAGGCCTCATGAATATCGAGGCCGGCCAGAAACTGGAGAAATGTTTCGACCTGCTCCTCTTCCAGCATCTCTGCGGACAGCACCGCCGAGACGCCGACATGCAATCCTGGAATCCCTTTCAGAATATCGATCGCCTCCAGAGCGGTGCGAAACGCACCCGGATGATTGCGCCCCTGGTCGTGGCGCTCTTCCTGCCAATGGTCGAGGCTCACCGAGACGGAAAACAGCCCGGCCTGTTTCAGCTCCGCGGCGCGTTGTCTGGTCAGCGTGCATCCTGTGGTAAAGAGTTTGACCGCGCAATCGCCGGCCGCACACTCGATGATCTCCGCGAGCCGCCGGTTCAACAGCGGTTCCCCACCGGTCAGTCCGAGCCAGAAAACACCCAGTTCTTTCAACTGGCGGACCGTATTCAGGATCGTTTGATGATCCATCACCTGACCGATGCGATCCCGGTTATAGCAGTAGGGGCACTGGTACGGGCAGGCGTTGGTGACCGCGATCTGGGCGTGAGAAGGAGCGATGGATTCGCCCAGCAGATGCTCGGTGACAAAACGCGAGTAGGCCCTGCTGTTGACCGGCGGCAGATGCGAGTGGATGATGAGGTTGCCGTCGACATCCAGGATCTTGAATTTACGCAGATAGCGGCAGAGGAACCCATTGACCGCCGGTCTGGCCAAAACGATTCGCGGCGTCTTCAGGATCGAGCCAACGATCCTGAAAACAGAGGCCTTCTTTATCATACCCTCTCCTTAAAGGATGTATTTCCCCGGGGATCTCTTTTTGGTTCGCCGTTCCTATCCCATAACCTGGTATCCCGTCTCTGCCAATTACGTAATAATCACAGCGTTTGTTTCGCCGGATATTTCTTCAAGGTCTGGAGTTCACTTTCCACGCCTTGATCGCCCATCCTTGCCATCCACCCATCGACTTTTTCGCTCATGGCTTGTTTGATCGCCTGCAAATGTGGATCCAAGGCCAGATTCACGGTTTCACCGGGATCGACGGACAGATCGAACAGCTGTTCATAGGGGAAAAAAGCGCCATCTTGTTTCGGGTGACCCACCTGATGGTTAAGAGTGCGGATATATTTATAACGGCGGTCTCTCAGGGAACGAATGGGATAAGGGATCTCCTGCCGTAGAGTGCTGACCAGAACGCCGGTATAACTGGCGAACAGCTCTTCATGATGCCGGCTGGTTCGGCCCTGCCATAGATCGAGCAGGCTTTTGCCATCCACATCGGATGGAACGTCCTGGTGCACGATCTGCAAAAGTGTGGGTAGGATGTCGATAAACCCCACCATGGCGTCACAGACCGTGCCGGCCTTGACCTTTCCGGGCCAGCGGACAATCATCGGCACATGCAGGCCGGTTTCAAAAAGCGTGAATTTACTGCGTGGCTGTTGGGATTCATTATCGTTTACATAGAGGATCACCATGGAATCCAGCAGGCCCAGCCGGTTGAACAGCTCCAGGTACTGGCCGAGCTCGTAATCCAGATACCAGTTGGAGGCGTCGTAACCCTTCAGGCCATTGGGCAATTCCGTTAAATTGGGCGCATGCGGCAGTGAAGCGCCATGAACCAGACAAAAGGGACGCTGATCGCTGGCCGTGATAAACTTTTCCACCTGTTGAAAGTCGGTCTTGCGATGCCGGTCGTATTGCGGCCCCTTCGCGCCGGGCATTCGCTCAGCGGATTTCTCGATGCGGAATTCCCAGCGATAGAGATCGCTGGGTTTGGCGATGTGGTCTTTACCGACAATGCAGGCGCGATAACCCGCTTCTTTCATGTAATTGGGCAGAGATTTTACGCCATCATAAAATCCTGAATGGTTGGCATGGGCGCCGTGCTTTAACGGATACATGCCGGTGAACAGGGTGCCGCGGTTCGGCGTGCAGATCGAGGACTGGGTAAAGCAGTTGGTGAAGCGCATGCCCTGGCCAGCCAGGCGGTCGATATTGGGCGTATGGCTTAGAGTCGCGCCGTAGCAGCCGAGGCTGGATCTATATTGATCGTCGGCGATATAGATAAAGAGGTTGGGCCGGCCGGCAACAGGTCCAGGGGCGCGACAGCCGGCGACGCGCAGCATGAGGCTGCCTGATGCAGCGGTCTTGAGAAATCGGCGACGGTTCATTTCTTCTCTCCCACAGCTGAATAGACAAGCCCTGAACGCCGGTGCTTAGCGAACGCTGGAAGCCAGTCACCTCGTGGCGGAGGCTCTTATTGGACCTGCTCCACGCTGAGATGCGCGGCCGGGGCTCCGCCGGCGTTCAACCGCACCGCCAACACCGGCCCCTGGGTGGTTACACCTGCTATCTCGAGAGCCTGGCCGCTGGTGTTAAAAGCGACCAATGACACGACGCCGTCCACCGCAACCCGCAGACCTGCGCCGCCCTTGACGGACAACGGCGTGACTAAAACCTCGGGTGTGCCGTTGTGCCGTTTAGGGACCAGCACCGACAGATAGTTTGCCGCTGAGGTTGGTTCCGCGGTAGAGGCCAGCGCATAATACTGAACCGGCGCCTCCCTCTCCGGCGGCGGCTCGGCGCCTTCGTGCAGGGTCACTTTCAGATGGGCCGGTGAATAAAAATGTACTTCCAGCGTGGCCTTTTGCCGGGAGATCTGCAACCCATCGCCGTTCATGACTATCGGCGAATTGGCGTGCAGCCGCCATTCAAAGGTTACTGGTTCCGGGGCAGAAACCCTATCCAGAATGACAAACACTCCCGGCCGAACA
>CAZKQR010000411.1:0-3710 GCA_964554965.1 uncultured Cytophagia bacterium
CGGTGATGAACGACACCCTGATGCCGGCTGCGGATTTGCAGGCCCTGTTCCTGCGGCTGGGCTTTTCCACGGTCCGGGTTATAGAAAATCCGCAGCTCTACTGGGTAGAGGTTGCCAAACCCCTGCCATCGATTTAACCGCGCAAGTTTTCCCATGCCCGTCACGGCACACTCTTCCCGCCTTGGCCTCTGTTCGAGAACATGCTTGCTCAACAACGAAAAAATTTGTAAGTTACTCGAAACCTGCGTGAAGGTCGGCGTGCCGGCCGCGTGAACTTGAGTACACATCGAGGTCTCTTCGTTGAATTGCAAACGACCTATGTTGTTAGCGGTCTGGTGCGTGGTTTTGTGCGTCACCGCCTGCCGCCGCAATGTGCAGGAAACAGTCCCCATCGTCTGGGCTGCCGAACCGGTTGAGATGACCAGCCGGGAATTGCAGGAGAGCTTTTTAGTGCGGCCGAAATTTCCCGCTTCGCTCAGGGGAAAAGCTGCGCTGGAGGCTCACCTTAAAGGGATGGTGAGTTATAAATATCTGGCCTGGGCTGGGGAGGAGCAGGGTCTGGGCCGTTCGCAGCAGGTCCGCGATCGTCTGCGCTGGGTTCGTGAGCAGGCCATGCGCGAGCGGCTGTTCACGCGCGAGGTTCGCGATGCGATCGTGGTGAGCGAAGGGGAACTGCGTCGAGCTTTTCAAAAAAGGCACCGTTTTATTCACAGCCGCCATCTATATGTGCAAACTCTAGAGGAGGCGCGGCTCTGGCGCGCACGTTTGCAGCAGGGGCTGTCTTTTGAAAACGCGGCGCATGCCGTGTACGCCGGCCTGGATGAGGACATGGCCCGGACAGGCGGACGTCTGCCGCCCTTTACCTGGGGCGATATGGATGCGCCGTTCGAGGCCGTTGCCTGGACGCTCAAACCCGGCGAGCTGTCACAGCCCGTGGCCACCCGTTGGGGGTATCATATCATCCGTGTCGATTCCATCCAATTGGATCCCATGATCACGGAGGCCGATTTTATTCAGGATCGGAAAAAGGTCGAAGCCCTTTTACGGCAACGCAAGGAGGATTCGCTGTCCACGGCTTTTGTGGCCAAAGCCATGCAGGGGCTGGAGGTGCGCGTCAAGGCTGAATCGTTCAACCTGATCGTGCAGCAGGCCCGGCAGGCGAGCCGGCTGCGCAGCGGATCGCTGCCGCCGCATAATCCTCTCAGTGATGGGGAGTGGGCGGCTGTAGCGCAGTCGCTGCACCAGCGAGGCGACCAGCCGTTCGTTCTCTATCGCGGCGGTCAGTGGACCATCGCTGATTTCATAAAACGCTTTCAAGCCATTCCGCCGTTGTACCGGCCGCATCCGCAAAATCCCGAGCTATTTGAGCAAGAGTTGCGCAACATGATCCGGGATGATTTTCTCACTCAGCGCGCGGAAAAGCTGGGTCTGCAGGATGATCCTTATGTGACCGACAAGGTTGCGCAAGCCCGGCAGGATCTGATGGCAGCAGCCATGGCGCAGCGATTGGCCGGATCAGTCGTTGTGAGCGATGATCAGGTTCAACGTTATTTGCAGCGACAGTCCCTGCCGGTGAGTGCGCAGACGGAGGAGGCGGTGCGGCAAGCTGCTCGCGCCCGTCTGGTTAAAATCAAACAGGACTCTGTGATCTCTGCCTATGTCGACGCCTGGCTGCAGGGCCGGACAGTGCGCAGGGATGAGAGCGAGTTTCAAAAAGTGCTGCATGCTTTGGGCGGCGATAAAGCCGCGTTTATAGCGGTATGGCAGCCGCCGGCCCGATGAGCGCTGTTTCATCGCGCGTCTCCGGCGTATGGCTGGCCGCAGCGGCCTACACCCAGTGGGGGCTGTTGCCGGTGTACTGGAAGTGGTTGAATCCTGCGCCGGCCACGCACATCCTCTGTCACCGCATCCTATGGTCCTTTTTGCTGTTGTGGCTGGTGCTCGCGCTCAGGGGCACGGGACGTCAATGGTTGCGCAGGCTGCGGGATGCCCGTACGCTGCGGATCTATGCGTTGTCCGGCGTGCTGCTGACCGCCAACTGGTTCATCTATATCTGGGCGGTGAACGCAGGTCTGATCGTAGAGGCCAGCCTCGGCTATTTTATGAATCCGCTGATAAATGTCTGTCTGGGCCTCTTTTTCTTTCATGAACGGTTGCGGCCGCTGCAATGGTCTGCGTTTCTGCTCGCTGCCGCCGGCGTCGTCTATCTGACGGTCCTCTATGGCCGCTTGCCGTGGATCGGATTGGCTCTGGCAATGACTTTTGGATTTTATGGGCTGCTGCGCAAATGGGGGCCTTTGAGTTCTGTGGAAGGATTGTCTTTTGAGACCATGGTGGTGGCGCCCATGGCTCTGGTTTTTTTGCTGTGGAGCGAACATCAGGGCGCCGGCGCTTTCGGCCATCTCGCCTGGTGGAAAAACCTGCTGCTGATCGGCGCCGGCATTGTCACCACGCTGCCGCTGCTCTGCTTTGCCGCTGCCGCACGGGTCACGGATCTTTCGGTGATGGGCATTCTGCAATACATCGCCCCGACCCTGCAGTTTCTTCTGGGCGTGATCATCTACCACGAACCGTTTTCAGGTGCACGAGTGATTGGTTTTCTTTTTATCTGGTTGGCGCTGATGGTGTTCAGCCTTGAAAGCCTGTGGTTCCACTGGCGGATGAGTAAACGGTTATAAAGTTCAACTTTTGGCGATGAGAAAAGAACCGAGCGCAAATGGTTCCGCCCGGGAAAAGATTCGCCGGGCGATCAGGCCGGCTGTAAGCTTGCATCGATGCGAGCGGATTAACACCGCCGCGAATGAGGATGATAGAGAAAATGACGGCTGTAAAACAAATCCCTACGTTTTATTCTCCCTTTCTCGAGGTTATCGCCTGTTCGCTGCCGGATGCGGTGGCGGCGGAACAGGGCGGCGCTGATCGTCTGGAGCTGATCTGCCGCTACGACCTGGGCGGGCTGACGCCGGATTTTTCCCTTATCGATGCGGTGTTGCGGGCCGTGACCATCCCGGTGCGGGTGATGCTGCGCGATGAGCCTTCTTTTCATGTCCACCAAGCAACGAACCGTCGTGAGCTGGTCCGTAAAGCAGAGCAGCTGGCCCAACGTCCGCTGCAGGGGCTGGTGTTGGGATTTCTCCAGCAGGATGGAGTGGATGAGGCTTTGCTGGCTGACGTGCTGGCCGCTGTTGCAGGACGGCCGGTCACGTTTCATCGCGCCTTTGAACAACTCGTTGATCCATTACAGGCCCTCTCCCGCCTGAAAGCGTTTCCACACATTGATCGTATATTGACCTCCGGCGGCGATGGCGATTGGCCGGAGCGTCTGCTTCGTCTGCAAAAATGGCAAGCCTGCGGCGCACCGGAGATCGGCATACTGGTGGGCGGAGGCGTGACCGCCGAATGGATGGAAAAGCTGGTGCCCATGGGCTTTTATGAGTATCATGTCGGCCGGATGGCGCGGCAGGATGAATCGTTGCAGGGGCCTGTGCAGGCGGAGCGGGTGGCAGAGTTAAAAAAAGTGTTGCATGCTCTGTGCGCGCAATACGGCGTTCCCCTCAGGGCATGAATTTTCCAGTCTCGATCCATTCCTGTTTAAGGATGGACCACCAATCCACAGCCAGGCCGTTGAGCACATAGGCGTAGGGCAGCCAGCCATATCCTTCCTCTCCCCATGTTTTTCCCCAAGAGTTGCGGATCAGCAATGCGCCTGT
>CAZKQR010000412.1:0-3656 GCA_964554965.1 uncultured Cytophagia bacterium
GTCGTAATGAGATCACCTGTATCGGGTTGGCGGCTTTTTTTCTTGAGGGGATCAGCGGCAAGAATGTGTCCGGCCGGTTTATCGAGTTGATCACCAACGGCGATTACGGCGGCGGATACTCTCTGCTTTACGGCGTCAAATTGGTGCAATAAGCATTACGGCGATCGCCGGAGCATCGCCGTCCCCTTTATGGATCTAACGGTTACGAATGATGAAACAAGAACTGAGCATACTGATCCTCGATGCGGACGAGCCGACCGCAAGCAACTTGAAGCTGCTGCTCGCGGAGATTCGCGAGGTCGGCGTCATCGTCACCATGACGGATCTGTCCATGGCTTTGAAACAGATTAAAAAGAGCGATCCGGATGTGATCATTCTGAGCCTCTATCCTTCAGAGGATCTGTCGCTCAAGCTGGCGGAAAAAATCTCCCACGCCCATACGCAGTGCATGGTGTTCGTCACGGCGCCAAAGGCTTCCCCTGATCTGATCATCCGCGCCATGCGCCTCGGTGCGCGCGAGTTCTGGCTGCAGCCGTTCCGCGGCGAAGAGGTGAAAAACGGCATTCACACCGCCTTGCGGTTGAAAAACAGATCAGAGGCCAGCTCCGTCAACGGCAAAGTCATCAGTGTATTTGGCGTCAAGGGCGGAGTCGGAGCCACGACGATTGCGGTCAATTTAGCCGTGGCCATCGCGCAACGCACGCTGAAGGATGTTTTGGTGCTGGACGCGGATTTCCAATTGGGTCACGCCGGGCTTTATTTAAACTGCAAGCCGAAATTTTCCGTACTCGACATCATCAACAATTTCAACAATATCGACCTGGGCTTGCTGAAAAGGACGCTAATCAAATCGTCGGCCGAGGTCTCTTTCCTGGGCGGCCCGGCCGGCATCGAGGAGGCGGATGTGATCAAGCCGGCGCATGTGGAGCCGTTGCTCTCCCTGCTGCGGCCTTTGTTCGATTACATAGTCGTGGACACCCGGCCGGTATTCGACGAGATCAACATTCGCCTGCTGGACGAGTCGGATTTGATCCTGGCCGTGGCTAATTTTGACGTGCCTTCGATCTACAACGCCAAGCGCTGTATCGACCTGTTTCGCCGTCTGGGATATGATCGCGATAAAGTGTTTCTGATCATGAATCGCTACGTCGCTCATGAGGTGCTGGACCTGGAGGCGGTGGAAAATTCCATCGGCCATCCGGTCTTTTGGCGCGTTCCCAATCAAGAGTACGGCGCCATGATTCGTTCCGTCAACGAAGGCACGCCCATGAGCCAGAGAATGCCGAAAGGCCGGTTCAGCGCGAGTCTCGTGGAGATGCTGGACCGTTTCAACGGCAACCTGGACGCCGTACCGGCAGGCTTGGCGGCTGCCGACAAACCGAACCGGCTGCGAAAATTTTTATCGACATGGAGTGAATGATGGGATTGCTGCAACGGTTAAAGCAGGAGGAGGAACCCCTGTTCACCGAATCGACGCTGACGGTGAACGAGGAGCCGACACCCACAATGCGGTTTGAGGCCACGCCGTTCATCGGACCGCAGTACTATGAGGTGAAGGAGAAAATCCACCGCCTTTTGATCGACCGGCTCGATTTGAAAAAGATCGACACCGTCTCCAAAGATGAACTGCGCGAGCAGGTGAGGGAAGCGGTGGAGTCGCTGATGGCCGAAGAGACGGAGATGAACTCAGAGATGGGGAGGGAGCGGCTGGCGGATGAGATCCTCAATGAAATTTTCGGTCTGGGGCCGCTGGAACCCCTGTTGACCGATCCCACGATTTCGGATATTCTGGTCAATACCTATAAGCGGGTCTATGTGGAGCGATTCGGCAAATTGGAGCGAACGCAAACGGTCTTTAAGGATGATCCGCACCTGCTGCACATCATCGACCGGATCGTCTCCCAGGTGGGCCGGCGGGTGGATGAATCCAGCCCCATGGTCGATGCGCGGTTGCCCGACGGCTCCCGCGTCAACGCCGTCATTGCGCCGTTGGCGCTGGACGGCCCCATTCTGTCGATTCGTAAGTTCAGCGTGCGTTCGTTCACCATGCAGGATATGATCAGCCATCGTTCCATTACCTCGCCTATGGCCGCTTTGATCCAGGGGGCGGTCAAATCGCGGCTCAACATCGTTGTATCCGGCGGAACCGGTTCGGGCAAAACCACCTTTTTAAATGTGCTGTCGCATTTTATTCCGGTCACGGAACGGATCGTCACCATCGAGGATGCGGCTGAATTGAAATTGCAGCAGGATCATGTGGTGCGTCTGGAAACCCGGCCGTCGAACATCGAGGGCAAGGGCGCCATCACCCAGCGCGATCTGGTGCGCAACGCGTTGCGTATGCGGCCTGACCGCATCATCGTCGGCGAGGTGCGCGGCGCCGAAGCGCTGGACATGCTCCAGGCCATGAACACGGGGCACGACGGGTCGCTTTCCACGATGCACGCCAATTCTCCACGCGATGCCCTGCGGCGACTGGAAACGATGATCCTGCTGGCCGGCGCCAATCTCACCGACCGCGCCATGCGCGAACAGATCAGCTCCGCCATCGACCTCGTGATTCAAATCGCCCGCTTTAGCGACGGAACCCGTAAAGTCGTCAAGGTGACGGAAATCACCGGTATGGAGGGCGATACGGTCTCCTTGCAGGATATCTTTTGTTTTGAAAAGATCGGTGTGCGCGAGGACGGCAAGATCCTCGGCGCCTTTACCACAACGGGCATTATGCCTAAATGCATGGAGCAGTTGGAGGCGGCGGGCGTCCGCTTGCCCCCCTCCCTGTTCGAACCCGGCTTTGAACAAGAGGACGAAGAGTCAACGCTATGATCTCTTTTATTGTTGCCGCCACTTTTTTTTCAGTCAGTTTTACCGGCATTGCGCTTTATTTTTGGTTTTATCAAAGGTTTCTCTCCTCCGGGTATCAGATCGGCAACCGCATCGAAGCCTTTGAGGAAACTCAAAAAACCAAGCGGGCCGCCGCCCCGTTCGTCATCCGGGATGTCAAGATGTCGCGCATCCCCTTGTTGAATCGGGTGCTGGAAAAAGTGAGCCTGTCGAAAAAAATTCAGAAAATCCTGGTTCAGGCGGACATGGAGCCGAGGGTGGGACAGGGGCTGATTTTGATGGCCGTGCTGTTTATGCTGGGCGTTCTCATCGGCTTGCAGGTGCAGCATCCGGCGCTGGGCCTGATTCTGGGTGCGTCGTTCTGCTTGTTGCTGACCTCGCTGGTGGTCATGCGGATCAACCGACGGATGAAATCATTCAGCCATGAATTTCCCGACGCCATTGATATGATGACCGGCGCCTTGCGCGCCGGTCACGCCTTCAGCAAGGCGATGCAGCTGGTGGCCATGGAAGCGCCCGATCCGGTGGGCGCCGAATTCAACAAAACCTTTGAGGAGCACAACCTGGGCAGACCGCTCAAAGAGTGCCTGGTGCATTTTAGCGAACGGGTGCCAAGCCCGGATTTGAAACTGTTCGTCACCGCTGTGCTGCTGCAGCGCGAAACGGGCGGCAATCTGACTGAGATTCTGGAGAAGATAAGCTACACCATCCGCGAGCGGTTCAAACTCATGGGACAGATTCAAGTGTATACCGCTCAGGGGCGCTTGTCCGCCTGGATCCTCGGTCTGTTGCCCATGGTCTTTCTCCTGCTC
>CAZKQR010000413.1:0-3609 GCA_964554965.1 uncultured Cytophagia bacterium
GAGGCCTCCGGAAGCCGTTCGCCGTTCACCGAGACTGCGCTGAATCGCGGCGACAAGCCGCGAACGACCACCTTCTGGCCTTCACCGGCATTGCGCTGAATGGCGATGCCAGGCAATCGGCCCAAGGACTCGGAGGCGTTCTGATCCGGCAGTTCCTGAATCTTGTCTTTGGAAACCACATTGACGATCGTGTTGGAACGGATCTGCTGGTTAATGGCAGCGGCCTGACCTTCCTGCTGCGCAGTCACGGTCACATTGTATTTAATCTTGTTGACGTCGAATTGGAGCTTGATGTCCTTTTGCAGGGATTCGTTGGGTTTGAGGGCGATCGGCAGTTCAACGGTTTGATAGCCGATGTAGGTCACGCGGAGTCTATTTTCTCCACTCGGCACTTGCAGGATGCGATATTTACCGGTCAGGTCCGAGATAGCGCCGATGGCGGTTCCTTTAATGAGAATATTCGCCCCTGGAAGCGGCTCGCCGGTGTTTTGATCTCGAACCACTCCGACCAGGGTGCCTGTATCTGCGGCGTGCAACGCTGCAGGCCCGAGAAAAGGGGACAGCCAACCTAGCCAGAGTACAAGAGTACAGAGCGCAACCTGGGTGAATGGAACACTCTTCATGAGAACATCCTCCATTTTATCCATGGATTGGTCCATGGAATCCGCTATTCCCGGCATCATGGGCCATAGAGTAGACAAAGTCCGGACGAATATACGATCTTGGCCTATTTGATGCTGGTCTGTGGATTAAAAAGTCTGGTCTGTCGGTTAACTAAAGCCGCGAGCACGGTTGTTTTGCGGTCCGAAGGAGGGATAAAAGCCCGCAGGCCTAACGCCTTGTGATCATTTGTTTTGTTTCATAAAAACCGATGGGGGCATGCCAAATTGTTTTTTAAACAGTTTGGTAAAGTGGGAGGAATCCTTGAAACCAACCTGATAGGCCACTTCGGTGACGGTCAATCCTGATTCTTTGAGCAGTTGCGCGGCCCGTTTCAGCCGCATGGAGAAAATAAATTCCTGCACCGAAAGATCGGTCAGCGCCTTGAGTTTGTAATAGAGCCCGACGCGGCTCATGCCGATGTCCCTGCTGAAGGATTCCACATCATATTCCGGATCCTCCAGCTTGCTTTCAATGAGGCTGATGGCACGGCGAAGGAATTTTTCGTCTGTGGAGGTAATGGTGATCTCTTTCGGCTCGATGAGGATCTGTTTGGCGAAGCGTTCGCGTAAAAGCTGGCGGGATTGAATCAGATTGCGCGCGCGAATCTCTAATTCTTTGGTGTGAAAGGGTTTGGTGATATAGTCGTCGGCCCCGGTCTCCAATCCCTCTAATTTATGCACAGTGGACGAACGCGCGGTCAGTAAAATGATCGGAATATGGCTGGTTTCTGTTCTGCTTTTGCACTCGCGGCAAAAGGTGATTCCGTCCATGACCGGCATCATCACATCGCTGATGATCAGATCCGGCTGGTGCCGGGTCGCCAGCGACAGCCCCTCACGGCCGTTTCGCGCCTCTACGATGCGATAAGTGGTGACCAGATCGTTGCGGATGTATTCGCTCATGTCCGGGTTGTCTTCGATCAGAAGGATGAGCGGTTTTGTCGAGGCTTCGACTTTGCCGGATTCCGGACTGGAGGGAACGTGCGCTTCAGGAAGCACCGCTGCCGCCGGCTGCAGCGGCAGCAGCACATGAAAACAGGTGCCTTGGCTTGGTTCACTTTCGATCGTGATGTTGCCCTGATGCAGGGCAACCAACTCTTTGACCAGCGCCAATCCGATCCCCGTGCCTCCGCGGTGAACATGACCGGCGTCCTGCGATTGATAAAAACGGTCAAAGATTCTGGGCAGCTCTTTGGCCGAGATGCCGATGCCGTTATCGTGGATTGTTAATTCCAGCCGATAGGCGCCGTTCGACGACAGCGTCTTTTCCGTCGTCGACGGGTTTGTCGATGGGCCGGTGGAGACAGCGGTCGCAGACAGATCGATCTTGCCATGGGGAGCGGTAAATTTGAAGGAATTGGAGAGCAGGTTGTAGAGAATTTTTTCCAGTTTGTCAGGATCAAAGGAGGCCATGAAAATTTTAGGATGCGTTTCAACCCGAAACGCAATCTGCTTTTCTCTGGCGATATTTTCAAACAACGCCGCTATTTTGACGATAAATCCCATCACATCATCCTGAATGGTCTCCAAGCGTAGGTGGCCGGCCTCAATTTTCTGGAAATCCAAAAGTTGATTGACCAATCGCAGCAGCCTCATGCTGTTGCGTTCCATCCTATCCAGCTGATCCCTCCAGGGGCTTTGCGGCCCCAGGGCGGTCCGCATCTGCTGCAGAGGGCCGATTAACAGCGTAAGCGGCGTTCTGAATTCATGCGAGATATTGGCGAACAACCGTATTTTGGCCTCTGAAAGCTCCCGGATGATTCTATTGCGATGCAGCAGCCTCAGAGTGAAAACGAGAATAATCGCCATGAACAGACCCATGAGGCTGATGAACCACGACTGCTTCCAGGTCGGTGGAATGACGGTAAAAGAAACGCCGGCGGGAGTGGGATCCACATTCATATCCATATCGCGGGCCCTTACCTCAAAACGATGTTTGCCGTGGGATACGGATAAAAAGATTTCGTTGCTTTTATCGCTGAAAGCGGACCAGGCGTTCTGGTCCATGCGGTACGAGTACTGCAGTTTGTGATCCGGAGTGGATTTCCACGGATCCTGACCGATCCAGGAGAGCAGCACATTGCCCGGTTGAGAGATTTTATCTTGGGCGAAGGTCAGCTTGGTTTCCGGCGGCTGTCGATCCGGTTGATAGCGAATGACCTGATAGCCCTCATCGATTTTAGAGGCCGCCGAGGCGGCGTAGAGCGCACGCCGATTCCAGGATCTGGAGCGCTGGTTTATCCACAGCGCGCCGTCCTGCGTCAGGCACAGGCTGCCGCCCGTGCTGGTCATTTTAATGTGAGCGGGAAATACGCCGGCCACCCAGCTTTGACCGTCGTAATGGCAGACGTCCTGATCGGTGGCCACCCAGACGTCCCTGTCCGATCTGGCGAACAGGCTGATGATGGTGTTGCTGGATAGGCCGTTTTCCGCGGTAAAGTTTGTCCAATGTCTGTTTTTACCATCCCATCGAAACAAGCCGTTTGAGCGAGTTCCGAACCAGAGATCGCCTGCAGCTGTTGTGTGGATGCAGTCGATAAAGTTTTCGACAAGCCGCCTGGGTTCGTGGAGCCGGTTGTACAGGCCGGTTGCCGGATCGAGAGTGTACAGACCCAATTGTCCGATCCATAACCGCCGGTCGGCTGTCTGGCCGATGCCATACACGCCGCCCAGTGAAAAGGGGGGATTAAAGTAGTGATATTCATAGGCAAGACCGGAAGACGCCGCTTGGCCTTTCTCGATGATGTGGATCAATCCGCCCCTGAAATTCCGCTGGCTAAAGATATCCGCATCCACCGATGAGCCCAACCAGATCGATCCATCTTGATCCTCCAGCACTGCGCGGTAATCGATACCCCAGGACACTTGGGGGTGCAGATGCCGTTGCCAGCGATGACCATCGAACAGGGCGGTCGCGGCGGTCAACTGATGGCTGCCCGCGGCCCAA
>CAZKQR010000414.1:0-3588 GCA_964554965.1 uncultured Cytophagia bacterium
TGATGAAAAGCTCAATTACATCCTTTCTGGTTTAGAGTGGACCTGGCCTTCCTCTGTATCTGTGGTTTCGGCGGAAGACATCGACGCCCGACAGGTCGGCGACCAGGTGATGTACCTGGTCACGGATGGGTTGGGCCGGCGCGTGCTCGAAATCAATTCGCGCACCAACAGCGAGACCTTTACCTTTCCCCCCAAACAGAGCGCTTCGGACCCAACAGACCCCAAATATCTCAACAAGCCGGTGGATGCGTTCATCGTCACCGAAAACACGCTGTTCAAAGTGGTGATCACAGATCAGGACCGCAACCGGGTGATCAAAGTCAATAAAGAGACCAGTGCCATCGAATGGCAATATGGCGATCCCAACTATCGGGAAGGCAACGGCGTTAATCAACTCAAACAACCGGAAGACGCAGAACGGATCCCCAGCAGCAAAGAGTATATTATCGCGGACAAAGGCAACAACCGCGTCATCATCGTCGATGAGGACACCAACAATATCCTCTGGCAGTTGGGCGCCGAAGAGCTCAACTCGCCGGTGGACATCCAGTATGTGGCAAACGGGAAAATTCTGATCACTGATCGCGGCAATCATCGTGTCATTCTGGTTGACCGGGCATCGAAAAACATCGTCTGGCAATTCGGTCAGAAAGGCGTTGTCGACAGTCTGTCCGGCGGCCTCAAACTGCCATCTGATGCTGATTATCTGGCCAACGGCAATGTCATGATCGCCGATGGCGGCAACAACCGCATCATTGAAGTGAACAGTGCAGGCGAGATCGTCTGGCAGTTTCATCGTCGCCTGACCACGCTGCGTGATGTCGACCGTCTGGAAGATGGCCGCACCCTGGTGGTCTACGACAACTATCCCTCCCGGTTGGCTTATAACGATTCTCTGATGGTTTCCGGTGTCTATGATTTCGGCGAGAACAAAGAGTCGGTGTTTGATCAGCTTTTCTGGTCAGCCGATACGGCGGCCACTGTGACCTCCGTGCAGATGCAGTTGCGCGCCGCCAACTCTTTGGCAGATCTATCTGGCGCCAAATGGTTTGGTCCTGCGGAGCAAGGCACGTTCTATACGCGGTCCGGCATGACTGCGAATCCGATTCATGACGGCTACCGGTTCTACCAATTCCGCGCTCTGCTGCATACCAGCGATCCGCTGCAGACGCCCCGATTGACCAATGTGCAGGTCAAACATCACTACTACAACACCACCCAGCAGGGTTACTTTTACACTCCGGTCATCGCAGCTGCCGAGGGATCGATTCTGGCCAAATGGAAAACACTTTCGTTTCAGACCATACTGCCGGCCGATCCGGTCAAACGCGACCGGTTGAGCATGGAGGTCCGTATTCATAACGCCAAAACGTTCGAGCGGCTGGAGCGGATCGAATGGAACAAAGTCACCAGCGACAACTTGATCAACCTGGAAAATATCGCCTCTTTAAACGGGGTGCAATCCATTTACCTGTTGATCTATATGTCCACCCTGAACGCCAGCGTTTCGCCGATTCTGGACAGCTGGAAAGTGACCTATCAAACGGTTCCATCCGCCAATTCGGGCATTCAATTCACGGATGAGAAGGGTTTTCCGGCGAGCTATTACCGGGCGACCACGGTCATGCCTGCTCAGGAGAACAAGGTGGACAGCTGCTATGTCCTGCTGAAGGACGCTGATCTGGAATCCTTTCAAAAAGAATACACGGTTAAAATCGTCGCTCAGAAAAGCCGGGACAGTCTGGAGACCACTTTGGTGCTGCAGCCGTTGGGCGGTTTCTTCAGCAAGGCGGCCATTCCGCTGCTCATTAAGGAGAGCAAAGATGTCGGCAACCAGATCCTGGAGGTCTGGGACCGCGATGTTTTGACGATCCGCTATCAGGACAACATCAACCCAGCGGATGTGAGCCGTGACTCTATCCTGGTCATTCAAAACACTCTGGGCGAATTGACCATCGAGAACGCTGAACGAGTTGTGCAAAAGACGACCAACTTTGGTCAACTGCTCTATTTTCACATAAAGAACGAACACGACCGCAACGTCAATCCAGCCGTGCAGGAGATCATCACATTGACCGTGTATGATCATTCGACCGGAGACGAAGAGGTGGTCACCCTGAGTGAGCTGCAGAACGCCTCCAATCGCTATGACACCGGAGAGTTTATCAGCACCACCGGGCTGCTGGTGACCAAAGACAACAACGGCACTCGCCGGAACAACCGGATCGAATCGCTTGCCGGCCATCGCATCACCGCCGAGTATACGGATAATCTGCCTCTGACCGCCTCGGTGACCATTCCGGCAGACACCAGTGGAAACGGCAACGGCGACATCAACATCTATTTCGGCGCACAGCCCTACATCGTCGAGGTGGCGCCCAATCCCTATTATCGCGACCGGAATTACAAATTCAGCCTGCGGGTGGCTTCCAGCACCGGTTCTTTGAACGTGCGCAAGATCGAAATCTTTAACTTGGCCGGTGAGTTGGTGCATGAAATCCCGGGCTCTGCGCTCGATTTCGACTCCGGCCTGCCGGTGCCGCAGGATACCTACGGCATCGCGGAAGCTTGGTGGGATTTAAAAAACAGCAGCGGCCAAACGGTCAGCAGCGGAACCTACTGGGCCAAGGTGCATGCGGATTTGAAACCTGCCGGCGGCGGACCTGTGGAGCAGGTGGCCTTTTTTCGAAAATTCGTTATCCTGCTCTAGCCGTTACAGATTCTTGATGGGTAGATAGTGTGAATCCGATCCTAGCGTATGGAGATAAAATGAAAAAAAATATTTTTATGTGTTCGACGAACGCCCTGCTCCTGGTTTGTGCGGCTCTTTTGTGGATGATGCAGACGGCGTTTGCCCAAGACAATAAAGGCATCGGCTATCATGCGGCTCCGTTCCTGCGGGTCACTCCGGAGGCGCGTCCGGCCGGCATGGGCGAGGCTTTTTCCGCTGTCAGCGGAGATGTGGCTTCTTTCCGCTACAATCCCGCTGCGCTCAGCACGATCTCGCATTCGATGCTGGGACTGCATTTTCACAATTGGATCGATGACACCCAGCAGGGCGCCATCACGTTCGCCCTGCCGACCCGGTTGGGCGTGCTCGGCGCGAATTTCGGTTACTTTAACGAGGGCAAGCTCACCGAGCTGGACGAGAATTTTATGCCCACCGGCGGAACCAGCTTTAGCGACGACATCGTTCTGGCGCTGGCCTATGCCAACGCTTTGCACCTGGGGTCTCTGCAGCTGGGCTTCGGCGTCGGCGGCAAATACATGCGGCAAAATCTCATCGGCGAACAGAGCATGTCCTACGGTCTGGATGCCGGCGTGCAACTGCGCTATAAAATAATAACCCTGGCCGGCGGCATGCAGAATTATGGTCTGAAGAAGGTCCATTTTCTCGATCAGGAAGATGCTCTGCCGATGACGCTGCGCGGCGGTGCGGCGGTGACCATTCCGTTCTCCTCCTCGCTGCAGACGCTGCTGGCTTTTGATGCCGCTAAAACCGAACATGAGAATATGCGCTATTACGCCGGCGCCGAAGCCGTCATCGGCGATCTGATCGCCTTGCGCGGCGGATATAAAATTCACGAT
>CAZKQR010000415.1:0-3566 GCA_964554965.1 uncultured Cytophagia bacterium
CAGGGAGCAGCAGCCCAGTATCAGGCACAAGGCCTGCCAATATTTTTTCATACTCTATCCCTCCAGGTCTTCTGCAATATAGCAGGAATGAACAAAAAATCAAAATATTTCATTGGTCCGCCGGCGTGATGGGCCGGCCGGGTTTTGAGTGCATCGCATATCCTGAGCATGCCGTTTGGGCTGACAAAGAATTGCTTGCTTGGCAATCTTTTTACCTTTAAATTGCCGTGTGATTATTGCGGATGTTGTTCTCAAAAATAGAACCGTACTGGCGCCCCTGGCCGGGTGGACCGATTCGGTTTTTCGCGCCATTTGCCGGCAATACGGCGTCGCCCTGGTGGTGACCGAGATGGCCTCAGCCGATGGGCTGGTTCGCGACGGCCAAAAGAGTTTAGAGATCGCCCGCTTCAGCGATGACGAACGGCCGGTCAGCATCCAGCTGTTCGGGGCCGAGGCGGAGACGCTGGCCCAGGCTGCGCAGATCGTCAGCCGTCTCAAGCCGGATTTCATCGATCTCAACTGCGGATGTCCGGCGAAGAAGGTGATCCGGCGCGGCGGAGGATCGGCGTTGATGCGCGATCTGGATGGGATCGAGGCCATCGGCCGGGCGGTGGTCAACGCCACCACGATTCCGGTCACAGCCAAGCTGCGCAGCGGATGGAAGGAGCCGGTTGTTGTGGAGGCCTGCCAGCGGTTGCAGGCAGCGGGTGTTCAAGCGGTGACGATTCATCCCCGTTCTCAAAAGATGGGTTTTGCCGGTAGAGCGGATTGGAGTCACATTCGCGCTGTCAAGGAGGCGGTGACCATTCCGGTGATCGGCAACGGCGACATCTCGTCCGCCCAGGACGCCAAGCGCATGATCGACGAGACCGGCTGCGATCTGGTCATGGTGGGGCGCGCGGCGCGGGGCAATCCGTGGATTTTTGCCCAGATCGTCGCTTTGCTCGATCGAGGCGAGGTTCCAGTTCCACCCACTTTTGCTGAACGTCTTGCGCAATGCAAGGACCATTTCATCCGGCAGCGACAAAGGGACGGCGATTACGCCGCCATCACCATGCGCAAACAGATCGCCTATTACATTAAAGGCCTTCCGGGCGCCACAGCCTTTCGCAAGGAGCTCTTTACCCAGAGCGACCCGGACAAGGTGCTCTCCAGCCTGAGCGAGTATGCGCAGGTTCTGCAGGGCCGTCTGCCGGTGCAAGAGATCGATCTGGACTGACCATCGAATTTTTGAGGTGCAGGGTGTTCCGACCGCAGGTTTTTGCTTGGTCCCATTATATCGCTTTCTCCTGAATTGTTTCGCCAAGCTGCTCATCCAGCCTATCAAAAACAACGGTTCTCAGGAGGCCATATGGCGAAAAAAGTGATTATCATGGGCGCAGCAGGGCGCGATTTCCACAATTTCAACGTCTATTTTCGCAACCGTCAAGAGTATCAAGTCGTCGCATTTACCGCCACGCAGATCCCCCACATCGATGACCGCCGTTATCCGGCGGAGCTAGCCGGGCCGCTTTATCCCCGCGGCGTACCTATTTTCCCTGAAACCGAATTAGCCGAACTCGTCCGCCGTGAAGACGTCGATGAGGTTTTCTTCGCCTACAGCGACCTATCGCACGAGAGCGTGATGCACAAGGCTTCGCTGGTTAACGCCTGCGGCGCCAGCTTTTCCTTGCTGGGGCCGCGCCATACCATGCTGAAGGCGAAAAAGCCGGTGGTCGCGGTCTGTGCCGTGCGGACCGGATGCGGAAAAAGCCAGACCGTACGCAGGGTGGCGGAGATTCTGCGCAGCCGCGGAAAAAAAGTGGTGGCGGTGCGTCATCCCATGCCGTACGGCGACCTCGCCGCGCAAAAGGTGCAACGCTTCGCTTCTGTGGATGATCTGGTCAAACACCACTGCACCATCGAAGAGATGGAGGAGTACGAACCCTTTATCACCCATAGCGGGGTGATCTATGCCGGAGTGGATTACGAAGCCATCCTGCGGCAGGCGGAAGAGGAAGCCGACGTGGTGATCTGGGACGGCGGCAACAACGACACGCCGTTTTATCAGCCGGATCTTCATATCGTGGTTGCGGATCCGCTGCGTCCCGGCCACGAGGTGAGCTATCATCCGGGCGAGACCAATCTGCGCATGGCGCACTGCGTGGTGATCAATAAAGAGGTGGAGGCGGATCCGCAGGATCTGCAGCGGGTGCGAGATAACATCCGTGCGGTCAACCCCAAGGCCGTGGTGGTCGATGCCGCTTCGCCCATTCGTGTGGATCATCCCGAATCGATTGCCGGCCGGTCGGTGCTGGTGGTGGAGGACGGTCCCACGCTGACCCACGGGGAGATGAAATTCGGCGCCGGCGTCATGGCGGCGCGGGCGTTCGGCGCCGCGCGCCTGGTGGATCCACGGCCCTATCTCCAGGGCAGTCTGGTGCAGACCTTTGCTCATTATCCAGAGATCGGAACCCTGTTGCCGGCCATGGGCTATGGGGTGGAGCAGATGGCGGATCTGCAGGCCACCATTGAGGCGACGCCCTGCGACGCCGTGGTCATCGGAACACCCATCGATCTGCGGCGTATCATTCACATCGCGCAGCCCTGCTGCCGGGTGTTCTACGATTTGCAGGAGATCGGCAGACCGAATCTGCAGGATGTGTTGGAAAAAGTTTAGCCGCCGTACTTTTCGTCCGCAAGGACAGAGGAGAGGAGCGGTGCGCATTTAGAAGGAGCGGGTATGTCGCAGGAAACAGCGGCAAAAAAGAAAAGAGGACAGGTCACCGTGCATGAGGCGTGGTGCAAAGGCTGCGCCATCTGCGTCGAGTTTTGTCCGGAGCAGGTTCTGGTGATGGAACGCGGCAAGGCCAAGCCGGCTTATCCGGAGCGATGCACCGCGTGCACTATGTGCGAACTGCGCTGTCCGGATTTTTGTATTACGGTGTCGGTTAAGGGTGAGTAGAGGAAAAAATGAGCAACGCTTCACAACAGCGGGTGCGGGTTCTCACCGGCAATGAGGCCTGCGCCGAGGGCGCCCTGGCGGCCGGCATGCGGTTTTATGCCGGCTATCCGATCACGCCTTCATCCGAGATCGCCGAGGTGCTGGCGGAACAGCTGCCCCGATGCGGCGGCGTGTTCATTCAGATGGAGGATGAGATCGCTTCCATGGGTGCGATCATCGGCGCATCCCTGGCCGGCTCCAAGTCCATGACCGCCACCAGCGGGCCCGGTTTTTCGCTGATGCAGGAGAACCTCGGCTATGCCGCCATGGCGGAGGTGCCCTGCGTGATCGTCAACGTGATGCGCGGCGGTCCCAGCACCGGACTGCCCACGCTGCCTTCACAGGCCGACATCATGCAAGCGCGCTGGGGAACCCATGGCGACCATCCCATCATCGCGCTGACGCCTTTCAGCGTGGCCGAGACCTTTTCATTAACCGTGCGCGCGTTCAACCTGGCGGAGCAGTACCGCACTCCAGTCATTCTGTTGCTGGACGAGATCCTCGGCCACGTCAATGAAAAGGTGGTGTTGCCGGAACCCGGTGGAATCACGCTGATCCATCGCGCGCTGCCGCAGGATCCGCC
>CAZKQR010000416.1:0-3512 GCA_964554965.1 uncultured Cytophagia bacterium
GTTGCACACCGGCCGCAGTTTTAACCGGAAACACGATGCGTTTGCCGGTCTCCCGCGCCACATTGCCGGCCAGGTAGCGGTCGGGCAAAAAGATCACTCGATCGCTCGCCAACGACTGCACCACGCGCACCGCATTGCCTGAGGTGCAGCAGATGTCGCTTTCCGCTTTGACGTCGGCGTAGGTGTTGATATAGGTCACCACCGGCACGCCGGGGTACAGCGCTTTCAGCCGGCGGACATCCTCCGCGGTGATGCTTTCCGCCAGCGAGCAGCCGGCTTTGGGAGACGGGATCAGCACGGTTTTTTCCGGATTGAGAATTTTGGCGGTTTCGGCCATGAAACGGACGCCGCAGAAGATGATGAGGTCTTTGTCCGTTTTCGCCGCCTGGCGGCTCAACTCCAGTGAATCGCCTTTAAAATCCGGTACGGACAGATACAGCGCCGGCTCCATATAGTTGTGTCCCAAGATGACGGCATGGCGCTCTTTTTTCAGCCGGTTGATCTCCGCTGCGATTTCCGCTTTATGGCGTATTTCTGCAACCGGGATCACAAGGTGCAAACGTGAACGCAGCATTTCAAACAACGCGTCTTTATCGGTATCCTGCATAAACACCTCTTGGTGAAAGTGAACAAAAAGCCTGTTCGGCTTCTCCGTTGGTATTTTCTTATTCTATCTAAATTAAAAAATAGTTATATTAAAAGTTTAAATCAAGGATGAATTGACGGGGGCGAGTAACAATGCGCAAGGATGCACTATGAGGAAAACAGCACGTTGGCTCATTCTGGGCCTGGTTTTTGTTTTATTGGTGTTGAATAAATGGCGTCCCTGGGTCAAACCGGCGACAGCGGACCGCCGGCAGAGCGGCGGCGGCCGCGGCGGCGATGTGATCGAGGTGCGCGCCTATCAGGTCAAATTCGAGGATGTGGGAAACGAAATTTTGGCCACCGGCTCCATCCTCGCCAATGAATCGGTGGAGCTTACCAGCGAAATCTCGGGCCGGGTGATGCGGATCAATTTCCGTGAAGGAAACCGGGTGCGCAAAGGCGATCTGCTGCTGCAGATCAACGACGCCGATTTGCAGGCGCAATTCAACCGCGCCTCGGCACAGCTCAAACTCGCCCAGGATACCGAGGCGCGGCAGAAAAAGCAGCTCGCCATCGAGGCGATCAGCCAGGAGGAGTATGAAGCCGCGCTCAACCGGTTGAACACCGCCAAAGCGGACGTGCAACTGATTCAGGCGCAAATCGATAAAGCCCGCATCCAGGCGCCGTTTGACGGCGTGATCGGCCTGCGCTCGGTGAGCGAGGGCGCCTATCTCAACGCCGGCAGCCGCATCGCCACCCTGGTTTCGATCAATCCGGTCAAGATCGATTTTGCCGTTCCGGAGCGCTACCAGTCGTTGCTGTCCAAAGAGCAGCCGGTGTTGTTCCGTGTGCAGGGCGAGTCTGAGGAGTACAGCGGCCGTATCTATGCCATGGAACCGCAGATCGACACCGACATCCGCAGTGTACGCTGCCGCGCCCTTTGTCCCAACCCCAACGGCCGCATCAAACCCGGTGCGTTTGCCCAGGTTCGCATCACGCTGCAAAAGCTGGAGGACGCGCTGATGATTCCCACCGAGTCGCTGATCCCCGATGCGCAGAATCAATCGGTCTTTGTCGTCCGCAACGGCAAAGCCTTGAGCACGGCCGTGGTGATCGGATTGCGCACGGCCGACAAAGTGCAAATCGTCCGCGGCCTTGCCGCCGGCGATACAGTGATGACCACCGGCTTGCTGCAAGTGCGGCCGGGCAGCGTCATCAAGGTGACAGAATTGAACTAGGAGCCCATACCCATGAGTCTATCTGCCACCAGCATTCGCCGGCCCGTTCTGGCGATCGTCATGTCCCTGGTCATCATTTTGTTCGGCGTGATCGGGTATACCACGTTGGGCGTGCGTGAGTATCCCAGTGTGGATCCACCCATCATCACGGTGGATGCCAACTATACCGGCGCTAACGCCGACGTCATCATGTCGCAGATCACCGAACCATTGGAAGAATCTTTGAGCGGCATCGAGGGCATTCGCACGCTCTCCTCTTCAAGCCGCGAAGGCCGCAGCCGCATCACCGTGGAATTCAATCTCGAGTCCGACCTGGAGACGGCGGCCAACGATGTGCGCGACCGTGTTTCACGCGCCATGCAGTATCTGCCGCCGAACGCGGATACGCCCATTGTCACCAAGTCGGATGCGGATGCCGTGCCGATCTGCAATCTGAGCGTTCTGAGCGATCGTCGCGATCTCATGGAGATGACCGATATCGCCACCAACAATCTGCGGGAAAAACTGCGCACCATTCCGGGCGTCAGCGAAGTGCAGGTCTGGGGCAGCAAGATGTATTCCATGCGTCTGTGGTTCGATCCCGGCAAACTGGCCGCCTTTAACCTCACCCTCATGGATATCGAGTCCGCCTTGAACCGTGAGAACGTGGAACTGCCCTCCGGCCGCATCGATGGGCAGGCCACCGAGCTGACGGTGCGTACCATGGGCCGGCTCAACACACCCGAAGAGTACAACAACCTCATCATTAAGGAGAGCGGTCAGTCCATCGTTCGGCTCAAGGATGTGGGCTATGCGGAGCTGGGTCCGGAGAACTATCGCTCCATGACCAAACGGGACCGCAAGCCCATGGTCAGCCTGGTGCTGATCCCGCAGCCCGGCGCCAACTATATCGAAATCCTGGACGAATTCTACCGCCGTATCGAGCAGATGCAGAAGGATCTGCCGCAGGATATCCAGCTCAGCATCGGCTTTGACAATACCAAGTATATCCGCAAATCCATCAATGAAGTGGCGGAGACGGTGATCACCGCTTTCGCGCTGGTGGTGTTGATCATCTTTTTATTTCTGCGCGATTGGCGCACCACGGTCATTCCGGTGATCGCCATCCCCATTTCGCTGATCGGTTCTTTTTTCATCATGTACGCCGCCGGGTTCTCAATCAATGTGTTGACGATGCTCGGCATTGTTCTGGCCATCGGCATGGTGGTGGATGATGCCATTGTGGTGCTGGAGAACATCTACGCCAAGGTGGAAGCCCATCTGCCGCCCCTGCAGGCGGCGATCACCGGGTCCCGGGAGGTCTATTTCGCCATCATCAGCACCACGGTGACGCTGGCGGCGGTGTTCCTACCGGTCATCTTTCTGCAGGGATTGATCGGACGTCTGTTTCGGGAATTCGGCATCGTCCTCGCCGGTTCCATTGTCATTTCCGCGTTCATCTCTCTGACCTTGACGCCGATGATGTCGTCGCGCATCCTGCGGGAAAAAGAAAAACACAGCCGTTTCTATTATTGGTCTGAACCGTTTTTTGTTCGCCTCAGCGATGGCTATCGCCGGGCTCTGGCGACTTTTATGCAACATCGTTACTGGGCGTTTGTGGGCGTGATCGTGGCCCTGCTGATCATTGTGATTACCTGGATCACGCTGCCCAGCGAGCTGTCGCCCTATGAGGATCGCAGCAGCATTCAG
>CAZKQR010000417.1:0-1237 GCA_964554965.1 uncultured Cytophagia bacterium
CGGAATTCACCAACCAGGATAAAGCCAGGGAAGCCGGCCTGTTCGGCGCCAATGGGGAACTCTATCTCCAGTTCCCGTTTTGTCCCTGTCCCATTCTGGCCAATGTCGCTGAATTGGAGACCGACGCGTGGTGTCAATGCACCACCGGGTACAGCCAAGTACTCTTCGAAAAAGCCTTTGGCTGCGAGGTCGATGTCGAGCTGTTGCAGAGCGTCAAAATGGGGGACCCGGTCTGTCTGATGAAAATAGTTCCTCGTGAGGCGATCTGGAAATAGGCGATTAGGCGTCTGTGAAGAGAAAGGCTCGGATCTGCCGCCTCTTTTCGAAATGCTGGCAGAGATCGGCCTAACGAGCGGCTCTTTGAGCCAGCAAAGTAAAGCGAAAACAAGATAAAAATGTATAAGCGCTTGTTGGAAATAAATACCCCGCCCAAGCCGTTCCAGTTTTACACCGCGGCTGATCTTTGGACCGATGAATACACCTCTGAGCAAATGCTCAAGTTCCACCTGGATGAAAGCGGTGACGTTTCATCCCGCAACAGCGCCTTCATCGACCGCTCTGTAGAGTGGATCGTCAGCCATTTCGACATCAAGGCCGGGAAAAAGATCGCCGATTTCGGCTGCGGTCCGGGATGGTACACCACGCGGCTGGCCCGAAGGCATGCTGCGGTAACGGGCATAGACTTTTCCAAAAGATCCATCCAGTATGCGCAGCGAATGGCTGACCGGGAAGGCCTGTCCATACAGTATGTAAACCAGAATTATCTGGATTTTTCAACCGATGAGCGCTTTCATCTGATTCTGATGATCATGTGCGATTTCTCCGCCCTCAGCCCCACTCAGAGAAGAACCCTGCTTGTAAAGTTTCACCAGCTTCTCGAGCCCTGCGGGGCTGTTCTCCTCGATGTCTATTCTCTGAACGCGTTCAACGAGCGCGAGGAGCAGGCCCGGTATGAGGCCAATCTCCTTGACGGTTTTTGGTCTGCCCATCCCTATTATGGTTTTTACAACCTATTCAAGTATGAGAAGGAAAAAGTGGTCCTGGAAAAGTACACGATCATTGAGGCTGAACGCACAAGGACTATTTACAATTGGCTGCACTATTTCAACACTGAAGGGCTGAAGAAAGAGTTTGCAGAGTGCGGCCTGGCCATCGAAAGCTTTTATGCGGATGTGGCCGGCGCGCCGTTTTCACCCCATAACAACGAATTTGCCGTTGTCGCTAAAAAACGAACGTG
>CAZKQR010000417.1:1247-3484 GCA_964554965.1 uncultured Cytophagia bacterium
ATTTTTCCGTTGCACAGTCGCTTCTCGCCCTACTTCGATGCTTATTTGCCGCGCTGTTTGCAGGCAGGCGGCACTATGTATCCCGGAATTAAACGTTGTACATCGCAGCTAGTCAGCCTTTGCCGCGATCAGGTTCGCCAGCGCGTTCAGATAGGCTGTATTGTGCGGCAGCCAGCATTCATTGGGCTCAAAAGCAGGGATGTCCTGCCCGCTTAGATCAACAAACGGCCGGTCATCGCCGACCGCAATCCAGGTCACCCCATTCACCACGCTTCCCGGTATCGCGCCACGCGCAACCCCTGCGAAGGTGATGCGATGATGATACGATGGAAGGTTGAAACTGCCGACACCCTCCATCAGGCAGGTGCTGCAGGGATTCATGCCCAGGGTCCAGTTGAATTGATCATAAACGAACTCGAGATACTCGGGCTGTGGGTGGTAGTGATACGCCAGGGCCACCAGATTGGCTGATTCCATCAGATAGCTGCTGGTCCCCACATGCCAGCCGCCCTTGTCGGCCGGTGTGTTGAAAAAGTTGGGATTTTCCGGCGGACCAAAGGTGCAGACGCCGAACGGATTGTCCGCCAGGGCCAGCAACGCCTCTGCTTTTGGGACCAATAGTTCTTTGAGAAACGAGCTATGGTCCTCGTTAAAAGCCGCGTCATACCTGCGGACGATGTCCACCAGCATGGCCGAAGGCTGCTGATCGGTTTTTTGCTGCAGCGCGCTGAACAGCTCTTTGGCGATGCCGCTGTATTTCTTATCCCCCGTCGCCTGAAACAGATCAACCGCTGCGCTCAATTCATTGAGGCCGCGGTGGTTCTGCTTGAGCGAGTAGGAGAGACAGCGGTCGGCCGTGGCTATCCACTCACCGGCTTGAAGCCCTTTTTCCCGCAACAGGGCGGCTATGCGTGCCAACGCGGCCTGATGATCGCCGGGATAGACGCCGCTGTTGCTGGAGGCCGGCCGTTCATCCCCTGTCGCAGGAAGGCTGTCTGTTTCCAACTCCGGTGGTCCCCAGAATCCGTAGCCGCTGGTAATGGAGCCGAATGAAGAGCCGTCCTCGGTGATCATCCGTTGCACGTGTTCCCCGCCCCAGAGAATTTCTTGTAGAAAGCTCTCTTCTTCAGTTGGTTTGAGAGCGTCGAACCGGGAGGGCGCCGCGGTATAGGCGCGCGCTAGGCCGATCACATAGGGGGCATTCTGGTATTTATTGTAATCGCCGGCGTCGTGCCAACCGCCGTGCACATCGCGTGTCGTTTTACCGTCCGGGCCGACGCTGTCGTCAAGATGACAGGCGGCGTGAAAGCTGGGGATCGCCATGCCGCAGCGCTGATACCAGAAAAAGCGGTAAGCCGGCCGTGCGGTGGCGTTCCAGAGCATGTCCTGGCCGATCTCAAAGGGCCACGACTCGCTGGTCGCGCCATCCAGGTGCGCGCGAATGCGGTATTTTCCCGGTTGGTCATAGCCGGTCAATTTACCTTCATAGTACACAGATCCCCAGTCCTGACCGTACCTGCCGGTAATCCTACCCTTGTTTTGCAAACTGTTTTGCAAAACCGTGCGGCCGTTCTGATCGACCAGTTCAAAGCCGGCCTGGCCGGCGTTCAGATTGGACTGAACCACAAAATGCTTTGGTCCGCCGATGTCATAGCCTGCCTGGTTGACCAGCACCGTGATGCTCACCGGCTCGAGGAGAGTGCCGTCGATGCGCACGTTTTTCCACGAGCTTTTGCCGTTGCCCGAGGTGAGAACAATCTGCGCGAAGCGGGCATCCTGCGGCGGTGCTTCGCCGGCTGTGAAGGAATTCCAGCCGCTATTTTTTGTTCGCGAGCGCAAGAGGGTGATGCCGGCAATCCCTGCATCGCCGATCCAGCGCAGTTCGGCAGACGCGGACCCCTTTCCACTGTAATCCGCTTCTACTTGCACGGATCGTAACCCAGCAGGCAGTGGAATATGGTCAGAGACGATGGTGCACCCGCCGTCTGTTTGCAGGCAAGACGTTTTTTGCCCCTGTTGGATGATCTCATGCAGGCCCCAGTTGGCGTCGGGTGTTTCGCATCGCCAGCCTCGCGGACGGTGCACCATCTGCTTAACCGTGGTATCCAATTGGGCTGTCTCGCGTTTCTTGTCGAAACCGCCGAAGGCGAATAAAGAGCGCTTGCTCTTGACTGTGCGCGTGACCGGATGAAACGCGACATTGCTGCCGGACTGGGCGGCGTCAAAGCGGCGCGACG
>CAZKQR010000418.1:0-3455 GCA_964554965.1 uncultured Cytophagia bacterium
TCCCGAGCAGAGGGGAACGCAAATTCGCGCCAACGGACTGACCGGCGGCATCGGCCTTTTGGCTAAATCGTGGGGCATGGATCTGGCGCTGACGCGGGACACCATCTCCTTTCCATCGGATTGGTATTTTATCGGCAGTTCACCCCTCACCATCCGGCAGTCGACTTTTCATCTTTTGGCGACCGTCCACTATTTTCTATGAGAGACAGCAGAATTTATTGCGGGCCGGCAGGCTGGCACTATGACGACTGGCAGGGTGTGGTCTATCCGGCGGTAAAAAATAAAAGCTTTTCCGAGTTGTCTTTTCTCGCCCGCTATGTGAATACAGTGGAGATCAACACAACGTTTTATCGCATTCCCCGTCCTGAGCAGGCACAGACGTGGGTGCAACAGAGCGCCGCCCATCCCGACTTTTTATTCACTGTAAAAGCCTGGCAGGGCTTTACCCATGAATCGGCCGTTCCGGCCGGCGATCGGCTCGACGCCTTCAAGCGCGTGCTCGATGCGCTGCAGACGTCAGGCCGGCTGGGCGCTGTGCTGATTCAATACCCCTGGCGGTTCAAACGCTCTGATGAAAATTGGCAGCGCGTTCAGGGGCTGGCGGAACAGATCAGCGTCTTTGGCCCCATGGTTGAATTCCGCCACAAAAGCTGGGACGACCCTTCGCTGCGGACCGCACTTGGCGATAATCACATCGGCTGGGTGAATGTCGACCAGCCGGTCATCGGGGCCTCCATCGCTCCAGGAGACCACGTCACTTCAACGACCGGCTATGCCCGGCTGCATGGGCGGAATTATCAAAACTGGTTCAACGACCAGGCTGGAAGAGATCAACGGTACGATTATCTTTATCAGAAAGCCGAGTTGACCGAGTGGGCGGAACGCGTCCGTTCCATGGCCAGCCGCTGCGAAAAAACGTTTGTGATTTTCAACAACCATTTCCGCGGTCAGGCGGCGGTCAACTGCCTGCAGCTGACCGCCGCGGTGTTGAATAAAAAGGTGGCGGTTCCGGATTCTCTGCTGCGGCAGTACCCCGTTTTGCAGGAAATCGCCGATGGGTCTGGCTCCACAGCGCCTCTGTCACTTTTTGACTGAGCGCTGAATCCTTTTCCGCTCTGTGCCATCTATCTATTAACTGAAGGAAGGAGCCAATATGAGTACCTGGGGTATTATCGCGATCATCGTGGTCTGGTTTGTGCTCAACCGCTACATTTTGCCAAAGCTTGGGGTTCCGACTTGAATGTCCGGGGCCTGTGATCTTTCGGAGAATGATCAAAACAAAGCGAAAAACGAATCAACAGAGTAAAGGGAAGATATGCCGATTTACGAATATCGTTGCAGCCACTGCGGCCATAGCTTCGAGGCGTTCCAAAGAATGGGGGCCGACGGTCAGGATTTAGCCTGTCCCCAATGCCAGGCGCCCAAACCTGAAAAGATCTTTTCCGCCTTTGCCGCATCCTCACCCGCCGGCGGTCTGAAGGCAGGGGGCTCCTCGCTCTCAGGGTGCGGCGGAAGCGGCGGTTTTTCTTGAGCGTCATGAAAACGGATGGTCATCCGTTGATCTGTTTAACACTTATTTTCCGGAACAGTTTTATCCTCGCAGCGCAGGGCCAACTGCAGGCGTTAGATGGCGTTCCCTGCATTTAATGATCGTTAAAAAGGAAGGTTTGCTTGCCCGGTAAAACGAACACAATTGTCATCATCGGCGGCAATGACGCTGGTCTTGCCGCAGCAGGACGTATTCGCCGACTGGCGCCCGCTGTGGATGTGACGGTGATCGAAAGAGGTGCTCATCTGGCCTATGCCTCCTGCGCATTGCCGTACTACATCTCTGGGCAGGTTCCCGCGTCTGCGGTGCAAGGCCTGAACCCTGAGGAGATGCTGAAGAAGCGTTCACTGCGAGCCTTGACCTCGCATAGGGTCGTGCAAATCAATGTAAAAGAAAAAAATATTCTGGTACACGACGAAGCCTCCTCAAGTGACAGGGTGTTGCCTTTCCACAAGCTGCTGCTTGCCACCGGCGCTCGAGCGATCATGCCCGATGAGCTCGTGAACGCGGCCAACGCCTTTACGCTGCGCAGCTTTAGCGACGCACTCAGGCTACGGACTTTTATCGAAAGTGAGAGGCCGCGCAACGCGCTGGTGGTCGGAGGAGGATTGATAGGCCTGGAGGTCGTGGAGGCTCTGCAACGGGCTGGACTGAACACCACGCTGATTGAAGCCTCACCCGTTCTCGCCGGTTTGCCGCAGGCTCTGGCGGCGCCGTTGTCCGATCACCTGCGCTCAGAGGGCATCCGGTTTCATCTCAATACAAAGATCGGCAGATGGCAGAGACAGGGCGACCGGATTACCGGATTTCAAAGAAACGATGTTCAAGAATGGGAGCCGGCGGATCTGGTTTTTATCTCCACCGGCATTGAACCTGCAACTGAATTGGCCTTCCAAGCAGGCGTACGGCTGGGCGCAGCTAATGCCATCCAGGTGAATGCTTATCAACAAACCAACAAAGCGGATCTTTATGCCGTGGGGGATTGTTGCGAGACAGTTCATCTGGTGAGCGAAAGAAAGAGCTGGCTGCCCTTTGCCGGCGTCGCCGCCCGGCAGGGGAGAGTGGCTGGAAGCAACTTGGCGGGCCATAGCGCTCGTTTTCCCGGCGCGCTGGGCACACGACTGGTGCGCTGCTTTGGCATGGAGCTGGGACGAACGGGACTGACTTGGGCTGAAGCGTTGGCGAATGGATTTACACCGGCAGAAACGGTCATTCATCAGGCGGACAAGCCTGAGTATATGGCAGATCATCAATTGATTTCACTGTCGGTGATTTGGGATAAACACAGTAAACAGCTGTTGGGCGGCGCTTTACTGGGCGGCCAGGGGGCCGGGGTTCGCCTAAATCTGCTGGCGATCGCGCTGCAGGCTAGAATGACCATCAAGGATCTACCGAATCTGGATCTCGGTTACACTCCGGCCATCAACCACATGATGGATCCATTGCATATCGCCGGCAGCGCTGCCCTGAAATCAAACAGAGAGAAAAGATGAACAAGAAAAAATGGATCAAACCGATGCTGGGACTGTTTCTTGGTGGTCTGGCGGGCTTTGCGTACTATTATTTTGTCGGCTGCCGCAGCGGCGCATGTCCCATAACCGGCAATCCGCTTATAAGCACCGCCTACGGCTCGCTGTTGGGCGGCCTGATGACCTTTGGCAGGTGAGCAGTTGTCTTTTCAGTCACACCTGCAGCAGCAGGCAAAATCAGGCTTCGTTACTTGATTTTCCCTTCTAAAAACGGCACCTCAAATACCTTTTCATGCATAACCGGTCCATGTCCGAAATAGCCATCCTCACCGAACAGCTCGCCGTGGTCCGAAGTCACGGTGATATAGGTGTTGGCCGGCACCATATCATAGAGCCGCTCAAAAAGTCCATCGAGATAAGAAACTGCGCTCACCTGC
>CAZKQR010000419.1:0-3452 GCA_964554965.1 uncultured Cytophagia bacterium
GGGGCTGTAGCTCAGCTGGGAGAGCGATACGTTCGCAACGTATAGGTCGTGGGTTCGAATCCCATCAGCTCCACTTTGGCTGTGCTAGATGGGGAGCTAGCGGTGCCCTGTAACCTGCAACCCGCTCCAGCAGGATCGAATTCCCATTCTGAGGTCTGCTTATTTCCCTGCACTTCCGCGGTCAGCAACGTTGATCATTCAAGCCCCACGCAATAGAAAGGTGCCCAACCCCGCCAGGATCGGAAGAGAGCAACGGTAAGCATTCTGACTTTGTGCCGTGGGAGTACTTGAACGGAGTTGTGAACTGCGGTTTCAGGAAACAGAGGGATCGAAGGTGGGTGCACAGCCATTCTTTCTTGAAACACCATCCTAATCGTCGGAACACGCCATGTCGTACCTGGTCCTCGCGCGCAAGTATCGTCCCATGTTTTTCGATGACGTGGTGGGGCAACAGCATGTCACCCACACGCTGCAGAACGCCATCCGGCAGAACCGAATCGCCAACGCGTATCTTTTCTCCGGCCCCCGTGGTGTGGGCAAGACCACGGTGGCGCGCATTTTAGCCAAAGCGCTCAATTGCGATCAAGGTCCGACCATCACCCCCTGCAACCAGTGCTCCTCCTGCATCGAGATCAACGAAAGCCGCAGCCTCGACGTGTTTGAGATCGACGGCGCTTCCAACCGCGGCATCGACGAAGTGCGCAACCTGCGCGAAGGATTGCGCTATTCCCCCACGCCGGGCAAACACCGGATCTACATCATCGACGAAGTGCACATGCTCACCAACGAGGCGTTCAACGCGTTGTTAAAGACTCTGGAAGAACCGCCGCCGCAGGTGCTCTTTGTCTTCGCCACCACCGAAGCCCACAAGGTGCCGGCCACCATTCTCTCCCGCTGCCAGCGGTTCGATTTCAAACGCATGCCCGTGAAAAAAATCATCGAACAGCTGGCTGAACTGTGCCGGCAGGAAAACATCGACATCGAGGAAGAGGCTCTGCGGATGATCGCGGTGAAAGCGGACGGCAGCATGCGCGATTCGCAGAGCGTGCTGGATCAGATCATCGCCTATGCCGGCACCACCATCTCGGCGCAGGGCGTGGCCACTCTGCTGGGCATCATCGACCAGCAGCTGTTCTTTGAGGTGACCGATCTCATTCAATCCGGCGACGTGCTGGGGGGTGTGCGCCTGGCCGGCCGCATTTTTTCCGAGGGCTATGATTACAGCGAATTCATGATCGGACTGCAGGAACATCTGCGCAATTTTCTGGTCGTCGCAGCCACCGGCTCCCCGGCCGAGATCGACGCTTCGGAGGAGAGCAAGGGACGCTATATGGCGCAGAAAGACGCCTTGTCGGTGGAGGATCTCTTACGGCTGACGAAAATCTGCGCAGATGCGGAAAACCTTTTGCGCCGCAGCGCCAACGCCCGCCTGCATCTGGAAGTCACCATCGTCAAACTGATCAAGCTCAACCGCAGCGTGCGCCTGTCGCAGCTGTTAGAGCAATTGGATGTAAAAAAAAACTCTAATTTAGAAACCGGCCGCAGTGCCGTCCCACCGCCCGTTCCACCCAGCGCGGCTGTCGCCAAGCCGCGCCCTGTTGCCGCAGCGGCCCCGCCGGCGTCCAGCGCCGGCGCCCAGATCACTCTGGCTGCGCTGGAGGCCCGCTGGCCGGAGATCACCGATTATATCAAAAAGACCAGAATCGCGCTCGGCGCTCTGTTGAGCGAAAGCTGGCCGCTGAGCCTGGCCGACAACCGGCTGGAGATCGGCTTTGCCCCGCATAACGGGTTCAGCATCAGCTCGCTGGAGGCCAACCGGGAACAGGTGCAGACCCTGCTCTTCGACCTGCTGGGCGTGCGCCTGCAGGTCGCCGGAGTGCGCGACACCGAAGGCCGCGTTCCGAAAAATCCCAACACCGTTCTGCCGTCCGACCGCAAACGCGATTTCGAAAAACTGGCCGAAGAGAATGAATTGATTAAAAAAATTGTTGATACCTTTGATACGGAATTTTTGAAATGATCAGGAGCTGATATGATGAACAAAGGCGCCATGTCGGGCTTGTTGAAACAAGCGCAAAAGATGCAGGAAGAACTAGCCAAAGCGCAGGCCGCGCTGGCGGATCTCAGGGTCAGCGGCAGCGCCGGCGGCAATATGGTCACGGTCACGGCCAACGGCAGTCAGGAAATTCTCCAGATCAAGATCGATCCGGAGGTGGTTACTCCGCAGGATGTGGAGATGCTGGAGGATTTGGTGCTGGCCGCGGTGAACCAGGCGCTGGTCAACTCGAGAGCCGCCGCCGAGGAACAGATGGCCAAGGCCACCGGCGGCTTTAATCCCGGCGACATGCTGGGTGGTCTGAAAATCCCGGGGCTTTCCTGATGAGACCGGACGCCGACATCCGGTCCGGTTTTATGACCTGCGAGCCAAGTGCCCATGCGCTACTATTCTGAAACCGTGGAGCGCGCCATCCATGAGCTGGCCAAGCTGCCCGGCATCGGCCGCAAAACCGCGCAACGGCATGTGTTCTATCTGTTGAAAACTTCGGTCGCTGAGGTGGACGCGCTATCGCAAGCGCTGCTGGATCTCAAACGCAAAGTGGGCTATTGTTCGATCTGCTACAACATCACCGAAGAGGACCCCTGCCCCATCTGCAGAAGCGAACAGCGCGATCGGTCGATGATCTGCGTGGTGGAAGAGGCCAACGACGTACTGGCGTTTGAAAAGATCGGCGAGTACAGAGGCCTGTATCACGTGCTGGGGGGCGCGCTCTCGCCCCTGGACGGCATCGGGCCCGATGATCTAAAAATACGGGAACTGCTCGCCCGATTGCAGAACGACGTCAAAGAGGTGATCATCGCCACCAATCCCAGCACCGAGGGTGAGGCGACCCTCTTTTACTTGACCAAGCTGATCAAACCTCTGCAGATCAAGCTATCGCGCATCGCCCAGGGTATTCCCATGGGCGCAGACATCGAACACGCCGATGAGGTCACTCTGTCCAGAGCTTTGGACGGGCGCCTGCCGTTATAGTTGCCCCCGCAGAAGCGTTTTTATCTCTTGCCTTTATGCTTTTTTTTTATAATATTTTGATTTCATTATATCAAACATGGGCAGGCGGCCACGAAAAGGAACCTGATGCGTCCTGATGCCATTCGCTTAAAAGATTATCCGGCTCTGCTTCTTGCGACCACTCTGGGAAGCGGGTTTTTCCCCATCGCGCCGGGCACTGTCGGCTCTTTTCTGGCTGTGCTCATGCTGTTTCTGCTGCCGGAACTGACGGCCGCCGATCTGCTCGCCGTCATCCTGGTCTCCTATTTTCTCGGCGTCTGGGCCGCCGGCCGCTGTGAGTCCATCTGGGGCAAAGATCCCGGCCGGGTGAACTGGGACGAGGTGGTCGGTCAGTGGATCGCGGTATGGTTCATGCCGAGAACGCCGCTTCTGCTGTTGGGCG
>CAZKQR010000420.1:0-3444 GCA_964554965.1 uncultured Cytophagia bacterium
ATCAAACAAAAAGAGAAATGCCCGCCCGTGGTCCTGACCGGGCTGCGGGTGAACAACAAACCGGTGCACGTCGCTGCAGAGGACGGGTTGCTGCACACGTCCATCACGGATACGGATCACCTCCTCCTCTCTCACCGCCATTCGGTCTTTTCCATCGAATTTGCCGCGCTCAGCTATGCCGTCAGTTCCAAGAATCGCTATCAATACAAACTGGAAGGGTTTGATCCGGATTGGAACGACATCGGCCATCAGCACGTGGCTACCTACACCAATCTCAATCCAGGGAAATATAGGTTGCGCGTCAAAGCGGCGAACAGCGACGGCGTTTGGAACGAAACAGGAACCTCGCTGCGCATTACCATCACGCCGCCGATGTGGAAGACCTGGTGGGCCAAAATCATCGGGCTGCTGCTGCTGGGCTTGATCGTCAAACACTTTATCGACTATCAGAACCAGAAAAAGAATTTTTTCAAAGCCACCTCTCTGGCGAATCTGGCCCAGCTCAAGCTGCTGCGCTACCAGATGAATCCCCATTTCCTCTTTAACGCGCACAACTCGATTCGATCGATGATCCTGATCGACAAAGAGCGGGCGTGGCAGATGATCACCGAGATGTCCGAATTCTTCCGTTACACCCTGCTCAATTTCAACAAACTGGAAGACACTCTCAATGAAGAGATCGGAGCGGTCAACAACTATCTGCACATCGAAAAAATCCGTTACCGCGATTCCCTGGAGGTGTCGTTTCAGATCGATGAGGCGGCGCGGAACTGCCAGGTGCCGTCGTTTCTGTTTCAGCCGTTGATCGAGAACGCGATCAAATACGGCATGCGCACCAGTGCCATGCCCTTGCGGGTTAAAGTGCTGATCACCATCCATGACCGTCTGCTTTCCATCGATGTATCCAACACCGGCCGGCTGCTGGAAAAGGAGTATGACGGCGGAGATCCGGAGGTGCATGGAACCTCGCTGGACAACATCCGCCAACGGTTGGAGATCATGTTCAAAAATCGCTACGAGTTTCGCCTGCATGAGGAATCCGGGTGGGTGCACGCGCAGATCAGAATCCGCTATGATGAGGAGCCCGGCGCATCAACGCCGGGTGAGAAATCCACGCACCATGGTTAAATGCAACGGCCGCGGCTTTACCAGCTGAGCAGGCTGCGCAGTTTTGCCGCATAGCGGCGGCTCATGACAAACGGCCGTTCCACGCCGCGCAGATGGATCTGATGAGTATAGTTTTCGCATTTGACCACGCGCTCCACATACTCAAAGTTGATGATCGCGGAACGATGGATGCGCACGAAATATTTGTCCGGCAGCAACTCTTCCCACTCCTGCAGGGTCTTGGTCACCAGGGTCCTCGGTTGATCCCCATACAGAATGTAAGAATAGTTCCCCGCCGCGGTCAGCGCTTTTAGCAGCGGCAGCTTGATGAACTTTAAAGAGCCGTCGGCCACCACATAGATCACATCCTCATAGGCGACCTTTTTCGCCTGCCAATCCGATTTTGGCGTTCCGGTGCTCAGGCGGGCGACCGCCTTTTGCAGCCGCTCCCGGCTGATGGGTTTGAGCAGGTAATCCAGCGCGTTCACCTCAAAGGCGCGAATGGCAAACTGGTCGAACGCGGTGATAAAGATGATTCGGGCTGAAACAGCGGTACGCTCCAGCAATTCAAAGCCGGAAGCGCCCGGCATTTGAATGTCGAGAAAAATGACGTCCGGCTGGGTCTCCTGCACCAGGGGCACCGCCTGATCGATATTCGCAGCCTCTCCGACGAGCGTCAACTCTTCGAACTCGGAGAGCATGAGACGCAGCTCTGACCGCACCAGCCATTCATCGTCAACGATGAGTGTTTTGAATTTATTCATAGTCATGCGCCCTGCCCCGCGTTATCTGGACAAAAGGACGGCGCCCGCCGGCACTTCTGTAGACTGTTCCACCACTTGGCTGCCCGGCTTTTGATCGATGCCCGGGAGCCGAATCTGCGCGGAGCGGGGCCCACGGACGCGCAGGGCAACCCCTTTTTCCAGCGGCAGCGTGTTGCGCAGAATCACCTCGCGGCAATTGGTCAGCGTAAACATTGGCGCCGTCGTAGCCAGTGACAGATGATCCACCACCAGGGACAGCGCGTCCACCGCAAAAAAACCGGCCTTGCTGCTGAGGGTGCAGTTATGCAGCTCGATCTCTTCGATGGGCATCTCGGGCAGGCCTTGCAAAAAAACCGCCCGACCGGCGCCCCGGCAAAGAATGTTTTTTAGATAAATTCTACGGAATCGCGGCGTCTCTTCAGAAACCGGCGCCTCGGCCGCAAAGGCGGCCGCATCTGTGGCATCTGCCAGCGGCTCCTGGTTGCTGTAAAACAGATTAAAGCCGATGGCGTCGGTGGGGATGTCCTGCATATAGATGTTTTCGATATAGATATTCTCCACCACGCCCCCCCGTCCTCTCGTGCTTTTAAAGCGCACTCCCATGTCTGTGCCGATAAAGGTGCAGTCCTGCACCAACACGTTGCGGACTCCGCCGGACATCTCGCTGCCGATGGTAAAACCGCCGTGTCCGTGATACACCGTGCAATTTCGCACGACCAGCCCTTCGCAGGGTTGCGCCAGACGCCGCCCCTGCTCCCCTTTGCCGGATTTCACGCAAATCGCATCATCGCCGACATCGAACGAGCACTCTTCCACCAGCACGCGACGGCAGGATTCAACATCCAATCCATCGCCGTTCTGGGAATACCAGGGATTGCGAACAGTGAGGTTGCGAATCACCACATCCTCACACAAAAAGGGGTGCAGGTTCCAGGCCGGGGAGTTTGAAAAGGTCGGCCCGTCCAGCAACACTTTTTTGCAGCGCACCAGCGACACCATGACCGGCCGCAGGTATTCCGCGCACGCCGCATAAGCAGCGGGATCGGTAACGTTTTTCTTCTGCAGCTTTTCCAGCAGGGCCTCTCCCTCCATCGCCGGCCGTGAGGGATACCAGATCGTGCCGTTGGACGACACCACTCCGCCGCCGGCCGTCAGCTCTTTCCACTGACGGCTGGTCATTTTCATCTTTTTCACCGGCCGCCATGCCTGGCCGGATCCGTCCACCATGCCGGGACCCGTGATGGCGATGTTCTCCAAATCCCAGCCCGAGATCGGCGACTGCCGGCGAAACGCGCTCTCTCCTTCATACTGAGTGTGAACGACCGGATACTGCTCCAGCTGCGGGCTGAACAGTATGCAGGCGTTCTTCTCCAGATGCAGATCGATGTGGTCCTAGAGCACACTGGGACCGGTCAACCAGATTCCAGCCGGCACGACCACCCGCCCCCCTCCATCGGCATGACAGGCCTCGATGGCGCGGCTAAAGGCCATGGTGTTCATGGTGCGGCCATCGCCCAGAGCGCCGAAAGCGGTTATGCTCACCTGGCGGTTGGGAATACGCGGCAAAGCAATC
>CAZKQR010000421.1:0-3404 GCA_964554965.1 uncultured Cytophagia bacterium
AGATCAGGTCGCCTATGGCGGCGCAAAACGCTGTTTGCTGCAGCTGCAGCAATACGTTCGGCTGGAACAGCTCATTCTGCAGCTGCAAGTCCATTTTCGCCGAATGGAACTTGAAGCGGACTTGGCAGAGATCGCCTTTTTGCAGGGCCAGCGCAAGGAGGCGGTACAGCGCTGGATGAATCTGGTGGAAAGCAATCCCCAGAGCGAGCAGGTGTATCTCTTGATCGGCGCGACTCTGGAACGCTACAGTTTGTTGGATGAAGCGAGGCACGTGTACGAGCTGGCGCGACGGAGATTCAAATCGCCGGTCCGTCATGCTGCGGAGATCAGTCGAATCGCCCACCGGCAGGGAGAGTATGAACTAAGCGCCCGCGAGCTTGGCGCGTATCTGACGGCGTTTCCGGAACAGGCCGCCCGCATACAGAGTCAGTTTTTAAATCAGGCGGCAGAGGAGCCGGCTGCGCTGCCGCCCATGGTGCGTGTGCTGACCGATCAGATCAAACGCACGCCGGCCGGGGCGGCCATCGCCCGGCAAATCCTCGGTGCGCTGCAGATCCAGGCCGGCCAGTATGACGAAGCGCTGAAGCAGTATTCAGCCTTGGAGACCAGCGGTCAGGACTCGGTGCGCAGCCATCCGCCCGGTTATTATCTGCATCTTTTGGGCGCCACAGCCATGCAAGACAGCGCTTTTGTGCCGGCCAAGCAGGCCTTCAACCTGTTGCTGCAGCGCTACAGCGACAGCCCCTACAGCCGGGATGCGGAACTGGCGCTTGGTGAGATTTATGAAAGGCAAAAAGAGTATGCCGCCGCCATTGCCGTCTATGAGAAATTCACCGGCCGGCAGGAGAAATCGCAGCACATGATCACCGCGTTGCTGCGTATCGCGGACATTCAATTTCGCCGGCTGCACGACCTGCCGGCTGCCCGGGCCGGCTATGAGCGGGCATTGCCTCAGTCCGGCGCCTACCGGGCGCTTTGCACTTACCGGTTGGGCGAAGTCGCTGTGGCTGCGGACAGCCTGACCGCTGCTGAGGCCTATTTTTCCACCGTCGTCCGCGAAATTCCGGCAACCGTGGAAGCGCATCGACAGGCGCGGTTGGCCCTGGCTATGCTTGATTTTTATACCGGCAAGTTGAAGTCTTCCGAGTTGAGGTTGAAGGAGCTTTTGGCGCTCAAGTCCGGCTCCGCGCCCAGCCGGGTGGAAAACGATGCGCTTGAATTGTACTGGCTGCTGACTGAGAATCGCGCGGATTCTAGCGGCCTGCAAAAGTTGGGCGCCGGCCGTCTGGACCTGGTGCAACGGCAGTACGATCGAGCGGTGGAGCGTCTGATTTCGGTGGAGGGCAGCATGGCGACGGAGGCCCGGTTTGCTCTGGTTGAAGCCTATCGTCTTTCCGGCCGCGCCAACGCGGCGGTTCCGGTCTGTGAGACGCTGTTGCAGGACGATCGCTGCCGAACGCCGGATCGCGTGTTGATGGCGCTGGCTGGATTGTATGAAACCGAGCTTTGTCATCCCGATGAGGCGCGGAAAAAATATGAAACTTTATTGGAAAAATATCCTCAGAGTATTTATATTGAAGAAGCGCGGCAGCGCGTTCGCCTGTTGGATAAGCAGTTGAAGCAAAGGAGTGTTTTTTGAGATTACGCTGGTTCGCCGGCTTGCTGCTGCTCAGCAGCGTTGCGTTCGGCCAAAAAGTACTCATTCCCATGGATCTGCGCCAGACCGATCATCTCAAAGCCTACGGCGTGGCCTACTGGGTGTTGAAAAACGGCATCACCGTTGAATGGCTGTTGAATTACAGCGGCGGCGCGTTCATGACCGATTATTCTCCGGCGCTGGAGCGCGAGCTGCGCGTGCGCGGCGTCTCCTTTGTTCCGGTCAACGGCGCAGAGGCGGCGCAGATATACAGCGTCATCGAGCAGGAGAACATGGATGTGATGCTGCTCGAAAAAGCGCCGGACATCGCCATCTATGCCCCGCCGAACAAACAGGCATGGGACGACGCAGTGCTGCTGGCGCTGGATTACGCCGAGATCCCCTATGAAACCGTTTGGGACGAGGAGGTGTTGAACCATTCGCTGGCGAGGTTCGACTGGCTGCATCTGCATCATGAAGATTTCACCGGTCAGTACGGGAAATTTTACGCCAATTATCGCAACGCCGAGTGGTATCAGGATGAAGTGCGCAAGAACGAGGCAGCGGCGAAACGGTTGGGCTATAGCAAGGTGTCGCTGCTCAAGCGCGCGGTGGCGCAGACGATCAAAGAGTATGTCGCCGGCGGCGGATTTCTCTTTGCCATGTGTTCAGCCACAGACACCTATGACATCGCCCTGGCCGCCGGTGCGGTGGATATCGTGGACGCAGTGTTCGACGGCGACGGCGTGGACCCCGCGGCGCAGGCCAAACTCGATTTCAGCCAGACCTTTGCGTTTACCGATTTTCATCTGGAATTCAATCCTTTGGTGTACGAGTATTCTGATATCGACATTCCCCCGAGTCATGCGCCGGTTTTGCGCGGCGCGGAGGCGGACTATTTCACCCTGTTCGAGTTTTCCGCCAAGTACGATCCGGTTCCGACCATGTTGACGCAGAATCATGTGTCTGCGATCAAGGGATTTATGGGACAGACGACAGGCTATCATCGCTCCCGGATTAAAAAATCGGTCGTGCTGTTGGGCGAAGCAGTGGGCACGGATCAGGTTAAATATCTGCACGGCAACTGGGGGCGGGGGACCTTTACTTTTTACGGCGGCCACGACCCGGAGGATTACCAGCATTTTGTCAACGATCCGCCCACGCAACTGGCGCTGCATAAAAACTCTCCCGGGTATCGGCTGATCCTGAACAACATTTTGTTTCCTGCGGCGAAGAAAAAGGAGCAGAAGACCTGAGCGAAAGCAAAGCGAAAAGCGTCGGAGGGAGAAAATGAAAAGCGTTCGCATCGCACTGTCCACGCGCGATCGGGTGCAATTAATCGACATCACCCACCGGGTGGAGGAGGTAGTGAAGGAGAGCGGAATCGACGAAGGGGTGTGTGTGGTCTTTGTTCCGCACACCACCGCCGGCGTGACCATCAACGAGAACGCCGACCCCGATGTGGTGGCGGACATGATTCAGGCGGTCAACAAAACAGTGCCTTTTCAGGATCACTACCGTCACGGGGAGGGCAACTCGGCGGCGCACATCAAATCGTCCCTGTTCGGGCCGTCCCTGACGCTGCTGGTGGCTTCCGGCGGTCTGGTGCTGGGAACCTGGCAGGGGATCTATTTCGCCGAGTTCGATGGTCCGCGCAGTCGGACTTTTTTTATCAAGGTGATCGCCGGATGAGCGCCATACTGCCGAGCAAGAAAAAAAACAGCCGCGCCGTCCGCGTAACCGCACCGTACAGCGCCCTGGCGCCGAT
>CAZKQR010000422.1:0-3367 GCA_964554965.1 uncultured Cytophagia bacterium
ACAGCACATAGCTGCCGAGACCGGTGACATAGACGCGCGCCTGATCAAAGTAGCGCTCGATGTCGAACTCTTTGCGCGCCAGAATCGCGCGCAGCGGCTGGGCCGACTCGCCCGGTTTGCCCCAGATCCCTCCGCCCCAGGATTCGATCACTTTGCAAGCGCTCCAGGCCCGGTCCTGAGCGGGTGCGCTCTTCCAATCGCCCGAGGCTTGGTCTGAGCATTTCCAGGAGCGGTCGGTGTAAAGCATCTGCTTGCTGCCATCGGCCAGGGTGATCTCCAGGGTTGCGATCAGGCCGCAGAGGTCGCCGGCGGTGTTGATCGCTTCGACCGCCAGGCTGTTGGAACCGGTATGGAGGTGGGCCAGAACATCGAACTCGTGGAGCCTGCTATAGGTGGCGCCCCTGCCGATTTCAGTCCCGTTGAGAAACACGCGAAAGATGTTGTCGGCGGTAATGCGCAACAGCGCTTTGTTGGCGCTTTGGGGCAGTTGAAAAGCGCGACGAAAATAGATCGGGAGATTGATCTGACGGTTGCTCGGGTGCCAGATCCAGGCGCCCATGGTCGGCTGTTCTGGTTTTGCCCGTTTTTCGATCTTGCCGATCCATTTCACCTCTTCCCAGTCGTTGGGAAAAAACAGGGCGGTTTCAAAAAAGGCGGTTTTGCTGAACGCTGACATTTCGCCTTGCTGATCCCATGTACGCACGCGCCAGAAATAGCGCCGCCCGCTTTCCAGCAACGAGCCGTCATAGGGAACGTGCACGTTCTGATCGGAGTCCTCTTTGCCGGTGTCCCAGATATCCGGTTCATCGCGCTCAAGCCGGTCGCGGGTGCTTGCCACTTGAATCTGATAGGCGGTCTGCCTGGCACCGCGGCGAAGATCATTGATCTGCCAGAACAGACGCGGCCGTTCGCCGCTGACCCCCAGCGGGTTGGTGCGATATTCACAGCGCAGGCTCATCGGCGCGCCGAGCTTTTTTTCAAACAGGGAGCAACTCAGGCTGAGCAGAAGTGAGAGAAGCAGGAGTACCTTGGCTTTCATGAAAGATCCTTTCGCTTTTGCATAAAATAGCACTTCCTGAACACTAATGCAAGGATTAGGTGACCTGCTTTAATCCTTGGCCGGTAGAAAAGCGTTGTGTCGAATGGATTTTCTGTTATATTATTCTCACAGTCCTGTTCACCAATCGCATCGGGAGCGAGACCATGATCATCAAATCCGTTTTGACCGTATGTCTGCTGGGCTGCAGCGTCTTGTGCAGCTGCATTAAGGGCCAGGCCGCCCTGCCTTTGGAAAGCACCGGGTTGAACACACAGGCGGAAAGGTTGGGCTATCCCGCAGGCAAACGCATCCTCATCCTCCATGCCGACGATGCCGGCATGTGCGTGGAGGCCAACCAGGCTATTCAGAAATACCTGCTGGCCGGGGAAATACAATCCACGGCCGTAATGATGCCCTGCCCCGCTGCGGCGGAGATGATCGCCTGGGCGGTGCAGCACAACAGGTTCGATATCGGCATTCACACAACCCTGACCAGCGAATGGAATACTTTTCGTTGGGCGCCGGTGAGCGAAGCCGGCCGCGTGCCTGGTCTTATCGATCCGGATGGCTATTTGTGGAAAGCGGTCATCGGCGTGGTGCTGCGCGCCAATGCCGGGGAGGTGGAGACAGAGATCCGCAGCCAGATCGAAGCGGCGAAAGCGTTGGGCTGGAACCCGACCCATAGGGATACCCACATGGGCACAGTCTACGGCAAAACCGAATTCACCCAGGCCTATCTGAACCTTGCCATGGAATATAGCATTCCCGCCATGGTGCCGGATCCCAGAGACGATCTGATGCAGCGGTTTCGCAGCGAAGGCTATCCCATCAGTGAAGAGATGGTGGGCTATCTATCGCGCTACCAGCAACCGCTTTTGGATGACTTTCGCTCCATCGAGTCCGCGCCCTCCTATGAGCAGAAGAGGCAGGACTTTTTTTCTTTGGTTTCAGGTCTGCAGCCGGGGTTGATCGAGATCATCTTTCATCCGGCGGTAGAGAGCGAGCCGCTCAAGCAGATCACCAACTCTTGGCAGCAGCGGGTGTGGGAAGGTCAGTTGTTCAGCGATCCGATGGTCAAGCAGTTCCTCAAAGATCAGGGGGTGGTCCCGACTAATTGGAGAGAGGTGATGAAGCGTTTTCGGCAGAGAAATTGACAAAATGGCATACATGTCGGCGATGCCGGTAAAAATGGCAGAACCAGCGATTTTATATTTTTTATTACTAATATATTGCAAATATTTAGGTTATTTTAAAAATTGTTTTTGGCATGCACTTTGTAATACCTTGGGCAGAAAACGTTGAAATCATCAACAAAGTATTATAAAGGAGAATGACCTATGTGGTTAGCCAGAAACAATAACACTGAGACGGCCAATTATTTCAATTCGTTTGTGCCGGCGCCCTTTCGGGCGTTTGAAGAGGATTCTGTGGTGTGGTCCCCGCGCGTTGACGTGGAGGAGAGCCAAGATTCAGTCGTAGTCAAGGCCGACCTTCCTGGCATCGACAAGAAGAATCTTTCAGTCAATCTGAAAGATAACTTGTTGACCATCCGCGCAGAACGCCAGTGCGAAAAAGAGGACAAGGGCAAGAATTATTACCGTTCGGAACGAGCTTTTGGAATCTTTCAGCGCACTTTTGAGCTGACAGAGCGGTTCAAAGCCGATGCCATCAAGGCGGATTATAAAGACGGCGTGTTGATCGTTACGTTGCCCAAAGCGGATGACGTGAAACCCCGCGAGATTTCCATCAACTAGCACGGATGTGATTTACAGCGACGGCCAAGCCCCGGGTCCATTATGGATCCGGGGCTTTTTTTATTTTTAAAATATTTGTAAATTGGCCGTGGAGATTGAAAGGAGTTATGACATGAATGAGCAGGATGCAACGATGATCGAGATGGGCAGACGCGCCAGAAAAGCGGCGCAGGTTTTAGCGACCCTGTCCGGTGCGCAGAGGCAAAAGGCGCTGGCGTCCATGCCGGAGAAACTGCTGGCGGTGAAGGAACGCCTTTTAGAGGCCAACGGCAGAGATGTGGCGGCGGCGCGGCAGAGCGGTCAACCGGAACCCATGGTGAAACGGCTGTTGATCACTGAGAAAATTTTTTACTACATGCTGGATCGCTTGCGGGAAGTGGCCGAGTTGCCGGATCCGCTGGGGCGGGTGCTGGAAGGCCATACGCGTCCCAATGGGCTGCGCGTGGAAAAGATCAGCGTGCCGCTGGGAGTGGTGGGGATCATCTACGAGGCACGGCCCAATGTAACCACCGATGCGGCGGCGGTGTGTTTGAAAAGCGGCAATGCGGTCATTCTGCGTGGTGGATCCGAGTCC
>CAZKQR010000423.1:0-3334 GCA_964554965.1 uncultured Cytophagia bacterium
ATCTGGCGGAAAAGCTGCAGCTGGAAGAACCGGTGCTGTGGCAGGAGGTGCGCAAGCACGAGCGGACGCAGCGCACCGTCCTGCGCAAGGAAACCCCGGAACCCGAGCCGTCGACGGAGGAAAGGTATTTTCAGTCGCGCCGCGGCGCGGCGGAACTGGCGTTGCTGGATGTGGTTCTGAAACATCCGGACCTCGCCTCCACCCTGACGCGCATGATGTCGTTTACAGATCTCACTTTTCCGGAGATCCGTGAGCTGTTTCAGCGGATAGAGATGGATGTCGTCGACGGCGCGGCCATCGATCCGGCCCGGTACATCGCCTCCATCCGCACTCCGCACATCGCCACCAGTCTTTCGCAGTCCTTTCAGCGCCAGGCGCACTATCCGAACCCGTTAAAGTTCGCCTTTGATTGCATCAAGATCATCCGCATGACGCGGATCGACGAGCGCATCGAGGAAATCCGGCAACTGTTGAAGGAGAAGAACCAGGCCACCCCGGAGCTGTTGCAGGAATACCAGGAGCGCATTCAGGAGCGTCAGCGCATTCATCGCAGCACGGCCGAATGAACCGGCCCCTCCGAGGATCGCTGCTTGGCGGAGGTCTGAAGAATCCCTTAAACGATGAGAATCCCATGAAAAAAAAATATGAAACCGTGCCGGTCCGCCGGTTGCGTTGGCAATGTACCGACTCGGATCTGTGTTTTGAATCCACTGAGGACCTCTCCATCTTTCCCGCCATTCTGGGTCAGGATCGGGCGGTGCGCGCCATCACCTTTGGATTGCAGATGGATTACCCCGGCTATAACATCTATGTGGCCGGCGCCAGCGGCACCGGCCGCACCACCACCGTCAAATATCTGCTCAAGGACCCGCGCTTTCAAAAGGAAGAGCCGGACGACATCTGTTATGTCAACCATTTCAAAAGCCCGGACATGCCCATCGCCCTGGTCATGCCGGCAGGACGGGGCGCCGCTTTTCGCAAAGAGATGGAAATCTTCATCGACCATCTGCGCACCACCATTCCGCAGCTGATGGAAAGCGAACAGGTCCGGGAGCGGCGGGAGGCGCTGGCGGAATCGTTCAATCAGAAACAGAGCCAGTTGATCAAAGAGTTTGAGCTGCGCGCCGGCCAGGAGCAGTTTACGATTGTGCAGGTGCAGATGGGCCCCTACTCCAAGCCGGATGTGCTGCCGCTGATCAAAGATCAGCCGACGCCGCTGGAATCGCTCAACGAGTTGGTTCAGTCAGGCGCGATCACTGCGGAAAAGGTGACGGAGATCCAGCAAAAGTACGTGGAGCTGAACAAAGAGCTTGCCAAGGTGTTCAAAGCCAGTCAGAAACTGCAAAAGGAAAAACGCAACCGACTGGCGGCCCTGGATCGAGAGATCCTTCGGCCGGTGATCGAGGAGCCGCTCAACGAGATCCGGCTGGAATTCACCGGTGAAAAGCTGCACGGCTATCTCGATGCGGTGTTGAACGGACTGCTGGAAAATCTGGAGCTGTTCAAACCCAGGGGCGAGTCCGAGGAGGAGGCGGCTAAAAAAGGCGCCTCGAGTCAGGATCCCTTTCTCGAATATCGCGTTAATGTGATCGTGGATAATTCGGATAGAAAAGGCGCACCGGTGATCTTTGAGAACTCGCCCACTCTCGCCAAGCTGTTCGGCGCCATTGAGCGGGTGCCGGATGTCAACGGCCAATGGCGGACCGATTTCACCAAAATCCGCGCCGGCTCTCTGCTGCTGGCCAACGGTGGTTATCTGGTTCTGCATGCGATGGACGTGCTGCAGGAACCGGGCGTGTGGAATGCGTTGAAACGGGTGCTTAAAAACCGCGCCGCAGAGATCGTCGGATACGACGCGGCGTTTCTCTTTGCCGCCTCTGCCATGAAGCCGGAGCCGATCGGCGTAAACGTCAAGGTGATTATGATCGGCGACAGTTACCTCTATCACCTGCTCTATCAGGCGGACGACGAGTTTCAAAAGATTTTCAAGATCCGTGCGGATTTCGATTCCACCATGGTGCGGGATACGCCCAACCTGCACCGCTACGCCGAGTTCATCAAGCGGTTGATCGTTGACGAAAAGCTGCTGCCTTTTGAACGCTCCGCCGTGGCCGAGGTCGCGGAACACGGTGTGCGCCTGGCCGGCCGGCAGGACAAGATTTCCACCCGTTTTACCTATATTGCAGACCTGATGCGCGAGGCCCATTATTTCGCCGCTCAGGAAAAGGCGGCCCGCGTGCAGGCCGCTCATGTGCACCGGGCGCTCAGCGAAGGCCGTCACCGGCTGAATCTGGTGGAGGAAAAAATACGCGAGATGATCGGCGAGGGCGTTCTGATGATCGACACCACCGGCAGCCGGGTCGGACAGGTCAATGGCCTATCGGTCATGAACACCGGTGATTATGCTTTCGGCATGCCCACGCGCATCACCGCCCAGGTGGCCATGGGCCGCAGCGGCATCATCAACATCGAACGGGAGGCGGCGATGAGCGGGCCGACCCACGACAAAGGCGTGCTGATCCTGGCCGGTTATCTGCGCGGCAAGTTCAGCCAGGACAAACCGCTGGCCATCAGCGCCAGCCTCTGTTTCGAACAGTCCTACGCCGGCGTGGACGGGGACAGCGCCTCTTCCACTGAGATCTATGCGCTGCTGTCCCGCCTGGCTGACCTGCCCATCCGCCAGGACCTGGCGGTGACCGGGTCGGTCAATCAGAACGGCGAGATCCAGCCCATCGGCGGCGTCAATGAAAAGATCGAAGGCTTTTTCTACACCTGCAAGGTCAAGGGCAAATTGACCGGAACCCAGGGTGTGTTGATCCCGCGCCAGAACGTGGCGGACCTGATGCTGCACCCCGAAGTGGTGGAGGCGGTGCAAAAAGGATTGTTCAGCGTTTATCCGGTGGACACCATCGACCAGGGCATCGAGATTCTCACCGGCCGGCCGGCGGGCAAAGCGAACCGGAAAGCCGGCTATCCCGCCGCTTCTGTCTTTGGCCGGGTGGACAGCCGGCTGCGGAAAATGGCCCGGGGCCTGCGCGCCTTCTCTGCGCTCTGAGCCGGCCGGGATTCAGCTCGGCGAACGGGTTGCTTTGTTGAATACAGGTTCATTATCGGCGTCCTTGCTGCGGACGGGTGAATGTCCATTCATGCGGGAAGCAGAGGCGGCGTTCCTTCTCCCGGTTTTGCCCGGCTGTGTGGGGGACGGTTTCCTTCATGGCGGCGCCCTTTTTACGCCGGTGCGCCGGGACCGGCCCTGCTGCACCTCACGCCCGGTCTGCAGGCGTTCGCGCAGGCGGCGTCCACCCCGGGGCAGGCGCTTACAGAGGCTGCAGCC
>CAZKQR010000424.1:0-3333 GCA_964554965.1 uncultured Cytophagia bacterium
ACAGTCCGGTGGCAGCGGCGAGCGCTAAAGCTTTCTTGATGGCATTGCCCTGCAGGGTTGGCTGGTCTTCTTCCACCGCAGGGATCTGCGGAAATTCAGCGGCCGTCCTTAAAACCAGATTCAATCCGAAAAAGAAATCACGCATCTCCACCACTTTATCCGCGTTGTTGGTGGCCAGCAGCAGCGTGCAGGGGGAAACGGTCATTTATTGAAAACGTCTTTTTCGTTGCATTTGCACACGCCGACAAAGTTTTCGGCGAACCGATAGCCGCCGGTGGTTTGGTTTTTGACCGAACGGATGTAGTGGACCGTGTTGACCGCTTCCTTGCACACCGGGCAGACTTTGCTGGCGATCGCCTGAGACTTGGCGACCTTGGCGCCGAACGTTTTATCTTTAGCCATGGATGGACTCCCTGTTAAATAGCTGCAGTGAATTGAATTACAGAATATATAATTTAGCAGAATTTAGCAAAAAGTCAAGGATTTGATGAGGTGGGGAACTCAGCGGCTTTCGTTTTTCAGCAGCAGGCGCAGCTCTTCCAGCTCTCGCTCCAGCTGGTGCATTCTCTGCTGCAGCATGCGTTGCTTCATCTCGGTCGAGCCGTGCAGGCCGCGGCCGGCGGCCACCGGTTGGGCTTCAAAGGCGTTGAACGCCGGATTACGCTGGACAAAGGCAAATCCGGAGGCCAATTCAGGCGTCTCCTTGCCCACCGCCATTCGGACGCTGAAGGTGCTGTCCCCGCGAAGCACACCGAGCTCGATCCCGCTGCCCGGCTTGCGGGTGCGGATCGTCTGCGCCAGCATGCGGGCGCCGCGCAGAGCGCGCTGGTCAGAGCTAAAGACAATATCGCCCACCTTCAAGCCGGCCTGATGGGCTGGACCGTTGTGTTTGACATCGCTGATATGCACCCAACCCATGCCGCCCGGCCAGTCTTCGGCCGAAACGCCGATCCACCCCTGATCGCCGGCTGTGCCATAGATCAGGTGCTGAATCCGCTGCACGACATCCGCAGCCGGATAGGCCAGGGTGGCCTGGCTGAAGGAGAGACCTTCGTTGAGCATATAGTCTTCGCCCACCGGACTGACCCGGCCGGCTAAAATCGCCGCCAGTCTTCCCTGATGATCGAACAAGGGGCTGCCGGCATTGCCGGCCGCCACAGAGGTGGAGATCTGCAGAATGCCGTCCTCGCGCACACCGTTGACAACTCCCAGCGTGATGGCTGAGGAGACGCCGTAGGCGTTGCCGACCAGAGCGACCATGTTGCCTGCGGCCAGGCGCTGGTTGAGGCGCAAGGGCGCCGGTCTGAGTGCGCGGCCTCGCGGATGACGCGTTATTAAAACCGCCAGACCGGTCTCATGATCGATGCCGACCATCTGGGCGCGGGAATGATCGCCGTTGGAATAGGTGATGTCAATGCTGTCGCAGTTGGACGTGATGCCCGCGTGCGTAAGGATATGGACCGAATCGAGCACAATACCCGAACCGATGTTGATGATATCGATAAAGGGGCCGGACTCTGAAGCCGCAGAGTTTTCTATGGGGGAACCGGCGGGAATAGCCGCGGAGCGGCGCGCTGAAACGGTGACCACCGACGGCTTTACTTTTTCAATCAGCTGTTTGAGGTCCTGTTCCATTCTGGCGAAAACCGAACTCTCCTGAGCCACGGCCGGAACTGAACAGCCCAGGCCGCCAAGCAGCACCATGGCCGGCAACCAGTGCAGCCGAAAGAAGTGCATTGAAAAACGTACCTGTTTCATTTAGAACCGTACCTGTCTGACCTCACGTACCAGCGACCTATTTGTGTTCTGGGTTCGGCTTCTTTGCCAGGTGCTATCCTCGTCGTATCTTGCCAAGGTGGTCTGCGTCCGTCTTTTGCTCTGTTGCGACCATTTGCTCATGTCCGCGACCGTGCCGGGATCGACATAGTTTTTGACTGGAGCACGCCGGATCCGGGAGGCGCCGGCGGCGGTCCCGGTGGCCGGCTGAGGAGCGCTCTGCACCATGGCCACTCGGTCTGGCACGGAGGGCATGAGCGATGGGTTCCAATTCCGCTGCAGAAGGGCGCCCAGCGCGACAAACATCAGAGCCAGACCCGCATAGGCGGGAACCTGCCAGACGCCGGCGCCGGCCGGAAAGCTAAAGAACGGTTTCCGGTAGGTCTCTGTGCGCAATCGCGCCCGCAGCACAGCGTTAAAATCCGGCGAGGTGCGACGGCGGGGCAATTCTTTCAACGCCTTTTTGAGCAGAAGGGCCTGCTGAAAGTGCCTTTGGCACGTTTCGCACTGGTTCAGATGCTCCTGTACCCTGGCGGCCATGGAGGGTTCCAGGGCTTTTTCATGATACAGAAAAGCGTTTTGCTTCATTTTGTCGCAAAGGTTCATCAGCTCCTCGCAGTTTGATTCTTTTTCTCGCGCTCCATAATGTCGCTCAATTTGGCCTGAAGCTTCAGCCGGGCGCGATTGACGCGGGACTTGACCGTACCCAGGGGCACTCGCATAATTTTACTCACTTCCTCATAGGGAAGTTCCTGAATTTCCACCAGCAGGATGACTTGGCGAAACCGCGGCGGCAGCTCATCGATGGCTTTCTGGATGATCTTTTCCTGAAACAGGCTCTCCACCTCTTTTTCCGTATTGGCGCTGGGATCGACGATCTCGTACTCTTTGTCGTCGTACCCCATGTCCGAGAGGTAGAGATATTTACGCCGTTTGCGTTTGCGCAATTCGGTTTTAGCCAGATTTCCGGCTATGGTGTACACCCAGGTGGAAAATTTCGCTATTTCACGGTAGGCGTGTTTGTTGCGGAAGATGCGTAAAAACGTCTCCTGCACTACATCCTCCGCCTCCTCCGGATTGTTCAGAAAACGATAGGCGAAATTGAGCAATTGATCTTTATAGCGATTGACGATCGCATCGAACGCGTAAATGTCTCCATCCTGAAATCGATGGATCAGTTCCTCGTCGCTCAGTTCCGCTGTTTTCTGTTCTTTCAGGCTCATTAGGGTCAGTAAATTATACTCGTTCGCTTCGGTTGGGTTCCCGTATTTTTAACGGATGTGGTACTGGAGCTTGAACAGCAGGGTTTCGAGCACCAGGCGGGGCTTTTGGTAGCTGGTCTTGAGGTGCTGGTCCGCCTCGAGGAGGTGGCTGAATGCGGTTTTGAGCTGATCTCGGCCGTACTGGTTGGCCTGGCGACGATAATTATTGAGGAAAAAGGGATTTACCTTCAACCGCTTGGCAATGTCGTCGTCACGCAGGTTTTTTGTTTTCATTTCTCCAAGCTTGCCGAGGATGAAAAAGTGACGGCTGAGCATGGTCAGCAGCTGCGGGGGT
>CAZKQR010000425.1:0-3237 GCA_964554965.1 uncultured Cytophagia bacterium
TCTCCTGATCCTGGCCAAAACCGGCGGATGAGAATAGTGAAGAAAGACATAAAAGGGGTGCGGAGTGAGATGGGTCAGATCATCCCGCGACAATTTTTTCAACGCTGAGATCAGATCCCGGCCCAGGCCGGAGGTGGCGACGGCAAAATCATCGGCCTGAACCTCGTGCCGGCGCGAGAGCAGATTCAGCAGCGGCGTCAGGATCAACTCGACCGGCGAATACAACAGGGTGAAAAAAAACATGCCGGCATACACCGAGACGGCCTGCATGTAAAAGGCCTCGTGCAGGGCGGGCTCTCTGATAAAAAACGACAGCAACAAAAACATCACCCCCAAATGTGCGATGCTCATCACCGTGCCGATGAGGATGTGCTTTTTCTGGTAATGGCCGATCTCATGCGCCAGCACCGCGGTCAACTCGGGGACCGTGTGCTTTTCGATCAGGGTGTCGTAAAGCGCGATCCGTTTGTTCCTGCCAAATCCGGTGAAAAACGCGTTGGACTTGCTCGACCGTTTGGATCCGTCCATGACGAAAATATTCTGCAAAGCGAATCCCACCTTGGTGGTGTAACGGAAAATGGAATCCTTCAAGGCCCCGTCAGGCAGCGGGGTGAACTTGTTGAACAGCGGCAGGATCCAGATCGGTGCGACAAAATGCATCAGCAGAAGATAGGCCGCGCTGACCAGCCAGGCGTAGAGCCAGGCCGTGCTGCCGGCATACTGAAAAAAGGCCAGCAATCCGGCCAGCAGCGGGGCGCCCAACCCCACGCCGAGCAACAGGCTTTTCAAGAGATCCAGGATGAACGTTCTGACCGTGGTACGGTTGAATCCGAAGCGCGCTTCGATCACAAACGTATCGACCACGGAAAACGGCAGGGAGAGCAGGCCGGCGGCCAGAGAGAGAAGACCGATAAACGCCAGACCGTTCACCACCGGCGACATTCCCCAGCTGCGAATCCACTGATCGAGCGCGTTAAATCCGCCCAAAACCCAGAAGGACAAAAGCACCACGAGATCGAAAGAGGACTTGACCCGGCCGAACAGCGAATTCACCCGCAGATAGGATTGCATTTTGGCATAGGCCGCGTCATCAAAGACGCCGGCAAACTCCTCGGGCAAAGGGGCGCCGAGGGTTTTGAGGTTCAACCGGTCGGCTGTCACGTTCAGCAGGAACTCGACCAACAGGGCGGCAAGGATGATGAGGAAAAAAATATTCATAGGACTCTACTGATTCTTTGGATGTGTTCTAAACACTTGGGCTTTAATTAAACGGATAGCGCACGGCCGCCCCGCGGGCGCCGATGTGCACCGCCATTTCTTTGGCTCTTCCATCCACCGTAACCCGAACATAGTGGCCCGGCCCATCACCGGTGGGGTTGGCGATGGCCGCCATCGGTGCATTGCCCTGTTCACCATGCTGAGTGTTGAAGTGAAGCTGATACAGGGCCTGCAGCGAAGCCTGCGACTGCAAAGCGGCCAGAGTCCGTGGCCCCGGTCCTTTCTGCGGGCCGTTCATGACAACCGCCACCACCGGCTGGATGGCACGGATCAGTTCAGGATGATTGCTCCTGTCCAGGCCGTGATGAGTGACCTGGTACAAGTCCACCTGACCCAGCCGGTTGACCGGCGACACCAGATGGTACTCTACGTTACGAGTGATGTCCCCGCCGAGAAAGCAGCGAAAATCACCCCAGGTGAGCAGCAGGGCGATGCTGCGGCCGTTGTCCGAATGATCCGGCGGTGCGGGCTCAAATCCCGGCGCAGCCTCATCGATATCGCCGGAAAAACCCAACACCCGCTTTTCCGCTGCCACTACGCGCAGCTCGATCCGCTGATCCTGCAAAGGGATCACATCTCCTGGCCGCAACGTGCGGGCCTGGCCCCCGGTGGCCTGCTGATACAGGGGATAAAGAGTGCGAAACCACTCGCTGCGTTGCTCCTGCTCCGGGCCCGGGCTGCCCTTGTCGTAAAAATTTTTCACCGGCATCTTTTGCACCACCGGCAACAGCGCGCCGAAATGATCAGAATGAAAATGGGTGGTGATCAGATGATCAATGCGCTCCAATCCGGCATCGCGGCAAGCCTGCAGAATACGGCCGTCATCCCGGCCTTTGGGCTCCAGCGAGCCGGTGTCGATCAGCAGGGATTCGCCGCAAGGTGTGACGATCAGAGTCGAACCGCCACCGACCATATCGAGAAAGTAGAAGGTCAGCCGGCCGGTCCGGCACGCCAGGCTGGAACCGGCGACCAGCAGCAGGATGAGCAGGCTTCGCAGCAGCACGAGCGTTCCTTTCACGTTAGGCCGAAGGTTTTGTGCACATAGGCCGCGTTGGCCCGGGTGTCTGGCAGAAATTGATTTTTCCGGCAGCGACCGAGTCATAAAGACAGGGGCTGGTTTGCCAAACCCGTTTGCTTCATCAGCTTTTCAATATCCTTGACCTCTTTGACCAATCCGGAGGTGATCACCCGGTTTCCGCCTTCCACGATCCACACATCGTCCTCGATGCGAATGCCGACGGAGCGGTATTTCGCCGGAATGGCAGGATCATCAGCAGGAATGTACAAGCCGGGCTCCAGAGTCACCACCATGCCGGCCTCAAGCACCTCGAGGCTGCCGACATCATGCACTTCGAGACCGACGTCATGGCTCACCCCGTGCGGTAAAAAGCGTTTGGCCTCTTCCGCCTTTTTGATCAACCCCAGGCGCATCAACTCCCGGGCGCACACCTCCTGGGCCTTTTCTTCGACCGTGCGGCGGCTGACGCCGGGCTTCATCACCGCCAGCGTCTCTTTTTGCACCGTGAGCACCGCTTCATAGAGCTCGCGCTGACCCTCGGTAAATAGGCCGCTCACGGGAATGGTGCGGGTGATATCCGCAGAATAGCCGTTGAATTCTGCGCCCACGTCCATTACCACCATATCGCCCGTCTGGATTTGGCGGTCATTGTCGTCGTAATGCAGAATCAGCGCATTGGGTCCTGACCCAACGATGCTGGGAAATCCGGGGCTGGCAGCGCCGAATCGTTGATACGCATATTCGATGACCGCCTGCAGCTCATACTCGTACATGCCCGGTTCAGCGCTCTTGATCGCCTCGCGCAGACCAGCGGCCGTGATATCCGCGGCTTTCTGCAGCAGGCGAATCTCCGCATCGCTCTTGATCTGCCGCAGCCGGTTGAGCGGTTCAGCCACCGGCTTGATGGTCAGGCCGGGGTATTGGCTGCGCAAAGTTTTTCG
>CAZKQR010000426.1:0-3206 GCA_964554965.1 uncultured Cytophagia bacterium
GATAAAATCAGGCCATGAGACATCAGGAGGAACGCCGTGATCGCATCCGGGAATATAGCCGCCGTCTTGCACCACCGGGGCGATCCGGTCCAGTTCTTTTTCCAGCGCACGGCCGCCGGCGGCCATGCATCGTTTATCCACCCCCTGGCGATACGCCATCGCTTTGCCGAACCGCTTGCGATATTGGTTTATATCGCAGCCGGCCGCCACTTCGATGGGATCGCAAACATTGAAACCTGCTTCAATCCAGAGAGGAATCAATTCATCCACGCATCCATCCGAGTCCATATCAAAAATCTTGATCCCGGCCTGTTTGGCTCGATCGATCCAGGCGGACCAGGCGGGCAGCAGAACTTTTCGCGTCATCGCCGGGCTGATCATGCTTTTTTCTTTATAAGCCATGTCCTCACTGATGTGAAGGCCATCGATGGCTGTTGTTGCCAGAGAACGGTCCATCACAGCCAGAACAAAATGCATCCAAAAATCGGCCATCTCCTGAACAAATTCCGGATCATCAACGAGCAGTCGGCACAACGGTTCAAATCCGCACCATTCCCGCAGTTGCCAAAAGACACCGGAAAATTCCAGCCAAACGAACGGATCCTGGTCTTCACGTAGCCGAGAAGACACCTCTGCCGCACAGGGATAGCGGATCGGATCATTTGGATTATACCGCTTTTTCTTATCCTCGAAATCCTGCCGGTTGTCAACCGGTAACCGGTGCCATTTTCTGGTGACAAAATCCCGTGGATTTCTCAAATAGGTGAAATCATAGGTGTCGGCAATTTCCGTGATATTGCCCATCCAGTCCTGAACGATATAATGTCCGTCCCGGTGCTCAAGCACTTTTTCAGCAAAAGTCGGAATCATGCGAAAATTGATGTCCGCACTGTGCGAATGTACCACGGGGCCTTCTCCCGTGATGCCGGCCTCATCCCACAGCTGTTCAAACCAATGATCCGTGTCTGTCAACCCCTCCTTCTGCCACCGGAGCAAGGTTGTTTCTCGAGGTTGTCCGGGCTCAAACGGAACCTTGTCCGGGTGATCGAAGAGCAATGTCTGCAAATAACGCGTGCGCAGCCTCATAGCCGCTTTTTCCTTTCACTTTCCGCCCAGTGAATAGCATTCAATAAAACCGGAAGAGTTGTGCGTGGAGCTATGCTGTAAAATAATCAATATTCTTTTGCTTTTCACTACTTTTTTGTATATTAACTTGTTGTTCTCTAAACATTATCTGGATGATCCGAGGAGAAATTTTATGCGTTGGACAGGTAGAAGAGAAAGTGAAAACGTTGAAGACCGCCGCGGCACGACTACGAAGCGTGTGGTCGGCGGCGGTGTCGGAACTTTGGTGGTCGTCCTGCTGGTCTATCTGTTGGGCGGCGATCCCCGGCAAGTGTTGCAGAACATTCCCACCGGCGGCATGGAGCAGGCATCGCGCACGCCCAGTGCGGAAGAGAACCAATTAGCCAGTTTTACCAAGGTTGTTCTCGGCGACACCGAAGATGTCTGGACCACGCTTTTTCAAAAGACCGGCTACGCCTATCGCAAACCCACCATGGTTTTATACAGCGACATGGTGGAATCGGCCTGCGGCTTCTCCAGCGCCGCCACCGGACCGTTCTACTGTCCAGGGGACGAAAAGGTGTATCTGGACCTCTCTTTTTTCGAAGAGCTGAAAAACCGTCATGACGCTCCCGGCGATTTCGCCGTGGCCTATGTCATTGCTCATGAAGTGGGCCATCACGTGCAGCAACAGTTGGGGATCATGGACAAAGTGGCCGCCTATCAGAATAGAATGAGCGAGCGGGAATACAACCAGCTGATGGTGCGTCTCGAGTTGCAGGCCGACTTTCTTGCCGGCGTATGGGCGCATCACGCGCAAAAAATGAACAATATCCTGGAAGAGGGCGATATTGAGGAGGCGCTGGGCGCGGCCAGCGCGGTGGGGGATGATCGAATCCAGAAACAGACCACTGGGCGTGTAGTGCCGGATGCCTTTACTCACGGAACATCAGAACAGCGCATGCGCTGGTTTACCAAAGGATTAAAAACCGGGGATCTGAATCAGGGCGACACTTTTTCGGCTGAAATGCTTTAGACGGATGGTCTTGCGAAGGAGTAGGGCCCGCGGCTCCTTCGCAAGGCGTCCTTCCGGGGAATCCTGCCTATCTGTTCCGCACGGTCTGCACCATGGCCAGAATGTTCTCCACCGGCGTGCCGGCCTGCACATTATGACAGGAACAACAGATATATCCTTCCCCCCCGGCGCCCAGCGTCCGCATACACCACTCCGTTTCCGCTCTCACCTCCGCAGGCGTTCCGAAAGGCAGCACCTGTTGATTGTCGACGCCGCCATGAAAAATAACCCGGGCCCCATACTCGCGTTTCAATGACTCCATCTCCATGCCTGGACAGCGATGCTGAAGGGGATTGAGCACAACCACGCCGCAGCGCAGCAGCTCATCCAAAACCGGAGCAAATCCTCCGTCGCTGTGATAAAAGGTGCGCACGCCGTATTCGTGGGCCAAATCGCACCATCGTTTCAGCCGCGGCTTCAAGTGTCTGCGCCAGGAAGCCGGCGAGAGCATCAGGCCGTTTTGCCCGCCGATATCATCGCTGATAAAAATCAGATCGATCCAGCTGTGCGCCTGTTTGAAAAAACGATGCAGCATCTGCGTCTGAATGGCTTCGATGCGATCAAGCGCCGCATCGACAAAATCCGGCGCAACGGCCAGATCCATCATGGACTGTTCCAGGCCGCGCAGTTGGCAGTATATCTCAAAAAAAGAAACCCACGGTCCGATGACGCAATACTCCTCAGCCGCGCGTTGCGCCAGCGCCACCGCGCCCTCATAATCAAATCGATCCGGATCAGGCCAAAAGGGGTACTCATTCACCTGAATGATCTCTTCGTAGGAGCGCATGGGCGGTTCCGCGACCTCATCGTAATGAGCGGCGCCCGCCTGCACCGCTCTCAGCGGCACCCCCCAAGTAGTCCTGACCGCGCCCTTGTCTTCAGCGCCGGCCCCCACCTGAGCGCCGGCGGCGTGGCCCTCGTCCGCGCGGTAATCGATGAAATCCCAGACGATCTTGTCCAACCCCAGCGACTTCCACATAGCGAAATCGTCCTCAACGCCGAAATGGTGTTTCAACATGGCCGTCACTTCAGGGGTGTGCCAAAGATCAACCGGAAACCGGTCCAC
>CAZKQR010000427.1:0-3193 GCA_964554965.1 uncultured Cytophagia bacterium
GACGCATCGCCGCAGGCTCCTTTGGTAACCCAAAGAGTTTGTGCTCCCGCTTGTCCTGCGCTGATAAGAATGAGCAGCAGAAGCAGAGGAACCAGAGACGAAGAAAGCCATGATTTCATGTAATCCTCCTTGCAGCCGTGTTAGAAATGCAAATCATCCGAGTCATCCACCTGCATAGCCTGGTGCGGCAGCAGGTGAACGCGAAGAGGGAGGCGTGCCCGTTCGCTATCATGAGCTTACAACCCAATGTCGACAGCACCAGCGTGTTGTAGCCGGATGGTGCTGAGGCTAATTATGCATGGAGATTCAAAACGGAAAAGAAGGATACCTTGTGCAGTAGCGTAGAACCCCTGAGGAATGCCGGTGCGTTAAAACCACACGCAGGTAAAATTCTGCCGGCGAAGAAGCGCCAACGAAAAGTCGGCCTGAACCGGACGGGCTTGACCCACCCCGGCACGGAAACCACCCTGACTAGCCTGTCGGTAGAGATTAAAGGCCTGAGGACCTTTAATGCCTATTCCTGGAGCTGCACGTTCAACGACCGTCTTCCTTTCGTTGCCTAAAAGCCTTAGAGGCTGAAGCCGCTGAAATGGGACAGTCTGCCGATGTTAAACTGCAACGGTTGCTGTTTTATATCTCCACACAATTGAGGAAAGGTAGAACAAATCAGAAACACTCCTGGCGGAATGCCTCTTTGGTGCCATCACACTGGTTTTGGGAAATCCCCAGAAAGGATTTCTCCTCTTTCATCACCCGCCTTTCATTACAAGGAGGTTAAGTTGTGATAAATTTGGCTGATAAAAGAAAAATATGGCGTATTGCAAAAATCAGTATTTTTTCGCACTACAACTGTAATATACCTTTTTGTCATCTTATTGTCAATATTTTTTTACGACAGTTGGCATGATAAAATGACCGCTGGAGAATGAAGGGTTCACCAGGAGCATAGCCTGATCGTCGGAAAAGGCTGGGTTGTCGCTCACAGGGTGCGTCAGCTGCGGATAATCTGATGAATGAGCGGGGGAGGCTGCGGGCGGGTGTCGCTCAGGCGAATGGCGTTTTTCAGTTGCAATTCAGCCTCGGCTAGAGCGGCCTCTCGATCAGAGTAAAGCATGGCTAAAAGATCTCCGCTGTGGACTGGATCACCGCATTTTTTCCCCAAACGTATGCCGGCTTTGTGATCGATCGTTTCATGCATGTGATTGCGTCCACCGCCCAGGGTGACGCAGGCTTGGCCTGCGGCTAACGCGTCGATGGAACAGAGATAGCCTTCCCCGCGGCTGTAAAGCGGGTGCTGATACCTGGGCGCCGGATACACCTCCGGCTTGAGCAAACAGGCCTGGTCGCCGCCCTGGGCGGCAACCAGGGAGAGAAACTTTTCCAGCGCAGCGCCGCTGTCGATGGTTCGCTCGAGATCCTCTCTTGTTTTCGTCGAGCCGGCCAGACGCAACATCTCGGTGCCCAATTCATAGGTGATCTCCATGAGATCGGAGGGGCCTCGGCCTTGAAGCGCTTGCACGGCCTCCTGGACTTCCAGCCAGTTGCCGATGGCATTGCCGAGCGGTTGTTCCATAGACGAGAGCACGGCGCAGCTGGGCAGTCCATACCCATTGGCTGTATGCACAAGATTTTCCGCCAAAGTCTGGGCCGCCTGCCTGTCTTTCATGAAGGCGCCCGAGCCGAATTTTACATCCAGAACCAGGCCGGTGGCGCCTTCTGCAAGCTTTTTGCTCAGGATGCTGGCAGTGATTAATGGAACAGAGGCGATGGTGGCCGTGGCATCTCTGAGCGCATAGATTTTTTTATCTGCCGGCACAATGCGGCTGGTTTGACCGATCATGGCCACGCCAAGCCGGCGCAATTGCGCTTTGAATTCCGTCATGCTGAGCGAACAGCGAAATCCGGGGATGGATTCCAATTTGTCCAGCGTTCCACCGGTGTGGCCCAGGCCGCGGCCCGAGATCATGGGCACCGTGATGCCCGCAGCGGCGATCAGCGGCGCCAGAACCAGGGAGACTTTGTCGCCCACACCACCAGTGCTGTGTTTATCGATCTTGGGACCGGGCGTCTGCGAGAGATCGATACGATCCCCTGACCGAATCATGGCTTGCAGCAGGGCGAGGGTTTCGTCCAGGCTCATGCCCTGCAAATAGATGGCCATCAGCAGGGCGGACATCTGATAGTCCGCGATGGAGCCGGCTGTGTACCCATCCACGGCGAAATGGATCTCCTCATCGCTCAGGGAAAGGCCATCGCGTTTTTTGCCGATGATATCGATGATGCGCATAACAAGCCCTCTTCTCATAGCGCTGCAAGGACTTAAAATAAGTATCTCCATCGTGCCATTCAACAGAAAAAGCTTGCACCCCAGCCGGTTTTTATTATATTTTCAACAGAGTCAATCGAACATAGGAATCGTCATGGACCCCGTAATCGACAGTCCGGCGGCGCCACGCCGGCCCCCTCTCTGGAGATGGATCCTGATAGGGCTGGGCCTACTGCTGCTGGTCTTTTTGAGCGCTATCATTGTCACGGCCGTGTCCGGCTACAGGGAGATCAGCTCACTGGAGACGAAAAATCCGACGGAGACGGCTATGATGCGCTACCGCCGGCATCCATCCGCCCGAAAGGATAGCAACCCCGTGCGTCTGTCCAACTGGTCGCCGCTGTCCTCCATTTCGCCGTTGTTGATTCAGGCGGTGCTGATGGCGGAAGACGACAAATTTTTCCAACACGATGGTTTTGACTGGGAGGGCATCAAGGTCGCTTTGGAGAAGGATTTGGATCGTAAACGTTTTTCCGCCGGCGGTTCTACCATCACGCAACAGCTGGCTAAAAACCTGTACCTGAGTCCGTCAAAAAATCCTCTGCGCAAACTCCGCGAGGCCGTGCTGGCGGTGCAGATCGAAAAGATGTGCAGCAAAAGGCGGATTCTGGAGCTCTATCTTAATGTCATCGAGTGGGGCCCCGGCCTCTATGGCATCGGCTCTGCCAGCCGTCACTATTTTCACAAACCACCCGGAGCGCTGCAGGCCGGCGAGGCCATTCGCCTCGCCTCTGTGCTGCCCAATCCTCTGCGCTACTCTCCGGTCCGCGACACGAACCGGCGCATGAACCGGCAGCGGTTGCGGTTGGCTGAAGCCATGTTCAAACGTGGATTGGTGGATGAGGCCGCCTATCAGCAGTTGACGGC
>CAZKQR010000428.1:0-3075 GCA_964554965.1 uncultured Cytophagia bacterium
TGTTGGTTACGGTAAACTGGGTTCGATAAACCAAGGGGCCGCCTGAAACCGGCAGGCTGATCACCAAATGGTACACACCCACCGGCAGGTGATCGGTCGGATACACGGCACGGAACATTTGGCTCGAGCTGTATGGAACCAGAGTCACGTTGTCAACCGTCCATTGCCTCTGATCGTTCTCTATGCGAACGATCGGGAGGTCGGTGGGCCATTCCACATGGGCTTGAATGCTAATCCGCAGGGAATCGCCCTGGTTGACCGTCTGGCTGCTGGTGTCGAAAACAGCCTGAACCCACTCGGTCGCCGGCCTGTTCCAGAGATAAAAAGTCGGCATGGGATTTTGCGCCGGCAGGTCTGCGCTAAAGCTCGAACTCCAGGCTACGGGCTGGGGCGGCGCGGTTGATGTCAGCTGTTCTCGCCATTTCTCATCGGTCAGACGATCCGTCATGGGCTGGGCGAATTCGTAATAGGAATAACCGGCGCCCCTGGTCAGAACCGGCACGCCCTCGATGTTGCAGATCACATAAACGGCAAAAGGATAGCCCACCCCTTCTTCCAGAACAGTGCCGCAATCCATGTCGGTGTGCACGTCGGCGACCACCGGCATGGGCTCCAGCCCCGACTGCTTCGCATCATAGTACGGGCCTGCCGTGCCGCCCCGGTTAAAAGTGACAATACGGTACAGCACTTTGCCGAACTCGAAAATTAAACTATACTCCTGGCCGCTCAACGGTTGGGAACTCAACTCCTTCTCCGCAACGGTCTTTAACTGGATGGCGGTTTCAGCGAACAGGTTCAGAGTCTCGCTGAATTCGTCGAACAGCAGATTACGCGTCATCAGCCCTTTGGCTAAAAAATCAGCCAGGCCGGCGATACGGCCGAAGAAATGGGGATTAGGTTCCACATACCCCTGCACCAGCAATGCGGTCGGGTCCATTCCGGTTTTACTGCCGCTCTGTTTGGCGTAAAGGATGGTGTCATGGCGCAGCTCGGCCCATGACGCCAGGGCGGCATACAGCTCCTTATCCACCCAGGCCGCTGTCTGCATGAAATGGGGATAGCCCTCTCCTTTCACCCACAGCAGCGGCATCAGAGTATACAACCAGTTCCAGTAGAGGTTCTGCGCCCATGCGTCAGCCGGATAAGCGGCGAACTCGGTTTTCAGCGAATCGATGGCTTTAAGATAATGGGCATCCCTGCGGTCTTTATCCGGAAGCAGCTCAAAAGCCCGCTCGCTGCCCAGCACCTGCATCACATCCAGACCGGTGGGCATGGTGCGCGTCGCTACGTATGGATACACCACATGGTCCAGCACATAAGAATCCGGGATGAAGCGTTGGCCCATAAACCGGAAGCCCTTTGCCGGCTGACCGGGATACTGAATGGCGGCCGCGGGTAACACCTCTGTCTTTTGCAGAAACCCGGTCAACAGCGCTTCATCGAGAAAAAGGGCGGCGCTTTTAGCCGCAAAATCCTCGCCGTAGACCTGCTCGATCAAAGGCAAATAGGTGAGAAGATTGATATCGTCGCTTTTGCCGACAAAGAACACCGTGGGCTGATAGATCTCATCCCAGGCGGTCAGGGCCGGTTGCCCGTCGATCTGCAGCCGCTGAAACGCCTGCAGCAACAGCAGAGCGCTGCGGGTGGCCTCGCGGCTGAAGGGATCCTGCACACTTTCGCAGGAAAAGGTCATGCGGCCCAGCCACATCATGGAACGGAAATACCGGCTCAGAGCGGATGAGCGTGTGTAATGGCCGCGGACGATGTACTGGGTATAATCCTCTTCATAGTGAAACAGGGGCGATTGGACGTAGAGAGAGGCGTCCTCGATCAGAGCCAGCTCTTCTAGATAGGCGCCGCCGTTGATCGGTTCCACATAGCTGCTGTCCAGCAGCCGTTTGGCCACGATGAGATAATTCAGATTGACGTTCAACGCCGCACGGATCGCGCTCTCCTCGGATTCCTGATACTGGTTGAAGGTCTCCTGCAACAGGCCGTCCAGCAACCGATTGAGCTGATCGATGAATCTTTTTTCTTCACAGGTTTTGAGAATATAATCAAAACAGAGATGAAAGGCGTGCAGCATGGCGTCGCTGGTGATGAAATTGGGGACGCCCTGTTCGCGATTTTCACAATAGAGATCAAACATCTCATTGCAGCCGGTGGTGCTGCTCAGATGGCGCGGACGGGTCGCCGGCGTGACGCAAAAATGGTTCTTTTTCAGCAAGGCGAGCGCCTCTTCCGACAGGTCAAACCGTTGCAGATTGCTCAGCTTTTCCAGATTTGCACCCGGATCGCACGCCGGAGCATCGGGCTGGACGGTCACCAGCTGCGGCTGATACACGCCGAATTCCGTGACCACCGGTTCCTCGATCTCCGCCAAACGGCGCTGACCAAAGGTCACGGCCGACAGCAGGACGAAGAAGGAAAAAATCACCAACCGACTTTTCATTGTTCGCCTCCGAAAAACAACCTTAAAAAAGATTAAAAGCGTTGCGATAAAAGCGAACCGCCATCACCAAGGATGGATCGGCTCAAACCTTCGGTTCCATGATCTTGCCGATGAACAAGATGGAATCCGTCGCATGATCGCGGATCATCAGCACATAGGGTCGATCGAGGCGCAGGAAAAATTGCGTAGGTTCGGAACCCGCCGAGGTGCGCTCGAAAAGGATGGCGGTGACGGCCGCCGCTTCCGTTCCCTCTTCATCGATCTGCAGAAACGTCTTTTGTTTGACCAGCGAGATGAACAGCCGGTCCGTTGCGCTGATGCCGGAGAAATCCGCCTGACCCGGGTCAAAAGCAGACGGCATCCCCAATGCCTTCAGTATGTCGTTCATCGTGACATCGTATTCCACTTTAAGTTTGGGCATCTCCACCGTGCCCTCGCGCAGAGTGAATTGCTCTTTCCAGATCGCCCATTGAGTCGCGGTGCAGCGGTTGACGAACTCATCGATGGCCATGCCCTGTTTGGGCAGCATCAGGGTCATGGAAAAGTGACCGTCCCCATAGGGCAGGTCCACGGCAGCCAGCTCGTCGTTCTGAAGATAAGAGAATTTTTCGGTCACCCGCATC
>CAZKQR010000429.1:0-3040 GCA_964554965.1 uncultured Cytophagia bacterium
AGTTCCTTTCAATCTTTATTCAGTTTTGTTTTGCCGAGGTTGTTTAACAGTTTTCAAACAGCCTTGGAATAATGAATCACCACAGCAAGAAAACATCCTCGCCTATTTTGCCAACCAGTGGTTTAGTATGAGAAAAACATCGCACTGATTCATCTGCGTTCCTCTGCGCCATCTGCGGATTCGTTTGCTTTCACTATCCGCACAGTGCCGGTAAACCAGGTTCGGACGAAATAATCAAGCCCGCACGCTGTTTAAAATCTCCCTGCACACCTCGCCCAGATCCGCTGCGATGAAATCAGGACATTCTTTTTTCAGCTCCGCCGGCGTAAAGGTTGTGGTCAGCGCACAACAGCGCATGCCCGCGGCTTTGGCCGCACGGAGGCCGTTGAGGGCGTCCTCGACCACGATGCACTGTTCCGGCGGCAGCGACAATCCGGCGGCTGCGGTGGTATAGATCTCGGGATGAGGCTTTTTCTGCTGCACATCCTCTGCGCTGAGAAGAACGGCGAACCGGTCGGCCGGAATGCCGGCTACGCGCAGATTGGCATCGACCTTGATCCGGTCTGCGCTGCTGGCCAGAGCCAGGCGCAGGCCGGCGTCGCTCAGCCGCCGCAGGTGTTCCGGCGTCCCGGGATAAAGTCCTAGTGTCTGCTCCACGATCTGCAGATAGATCTCATAGACCCGGTCCTTCATCGCCGGCTGATAGGCGACGCCGTATTTTTCCGCCACGCCGCCGATGAACTTGATTTCGCCGGCGCCGATGAACGGGATGAAATCCTCCGGCTGGGCGATCACGCCGAAATCAGCCAGGCCTCTAATGGCCGCCGCTCGAATGACCGGCTCGCTGTCCACCAGCACGCCGTCCATATCCAGGATCACCGCACGCACCGGTGCGAGGATTCGTTTCTCTTTCAGCTCTTGATCATGAGTGGACAGGGGTCACCCCTTTTTTCAGAATGATGTTGCCGTATTTGGCGGTCTCGCCGCTCATCACCACGGCAAAGGCCTTTTGGGTGCGTTCATAAAAGGCAAAGCGCTCGATGCGCAGGATGGCCGGCGTCTGCGGCCAGTGGCGGTCGACGGCCTGACGATAGCTCTTTTCCACCTCGGGATCCAGGCGGTCTCCGGCCACAGCGGCCATCATGATCACCGGGTGATCCACATACGCGTCCAGCACGAACAACGGCAAAATGGCGTCCAGCAGCGCCGCTACTCTGAGACCATCGGCGCGCAACACCCGCTGGTTAAAGGACTCGCCGGGAAAATGGGCGTCTGCCAGAACGATCTCATCGCCATGGCCCATGCGGTAGAGAACGGAGAGCAGCTCGGGGCTCAGCAGGGGAGAAAGGCCGTAAAGCATGGGGAACCTCCTGTTTCAGTAAAAAACGCTTTTAATAAGCTATTATACCATTCCCTTGGTAAAATTTCAAGGAAAAAAGCCGCGGGAATGGTTGAGCCGAGGCCCGGAATAAAACACTTGAAAAAAGAGTAAAAAAATTGTATTATGAAAAAGTCAGGAGAATGGATCAGATGGTCGCCGAATGCTGAAAGATCAAACCAACGGCCGTGGCCGCATCCTGCTGATCGAAGATGATGAAGATCAGGCAGTGGTGCTGTCGTATTTTTTGCGCAACAAAGGGTATACCGTGGAATGGCTGAATGCGCCGCGACCCGCTTTACAGGCAGCGCACCAGCAGACCTACCATCTGATTCTGCTGGATATCATGCTGAACGATGAAGAGGACGGTTTTGACCTCTGCCGCCGGCTCAAGACCGACGAGCAGCTGAAAACCATCCCCATCATCATGGTCACCGCCCGCGCCGCGATCCAGGACCGGGTCAGCGGGCTGCGCTCCGGCGCCGATGATTACATCATCAAGCCGTTCAGCCAGGACGAACTGCTGGCGCGGGTTGAAACCGTGCTCGAGCGCAAGCAGTTGTTCGATTTCAACGAACGCTATCGTACGCTGCTGGAGAATTCAAACGATCTGGTGTTGTTCCTCGACCTGCAGGGAACCATCGAGCAGGCGAACCAGATGGCCCAGTTGCATCTGCCTCTGTCCGATCCCTCCGGCCACAAAACCAATCTGATCGACTTTTTCGACGAAAAGCTCCTCGATCATATCAAACCGCTGTTCGAACGGGTGGCGTCCGGATTCGACGTGACCGGCAACGCATGGCGCGTAAAGCCCGGCTTGACGGATCTGGAGGTGGTGGATGTGCGACTGGTGCCGCTGTCGCAATCCGGGCGCATCGCCGGCATGGGCTGCATTCTGCGCGACACCACGCACCGCGAGCGGGCCTTTCAATCCATTCAATCCAGCAGTCAGGACCTGCGTAAACAGATGGAGCTCTCCAATGCGCAGATCAACGAACTGCAGAGCAAACTGATTCTGGCGGAAAAAATGGCCGCCATGGGACAGCTGGCGGCCGGCATCGCCCACGAGCTGCGCAATCCGCTTTCGGTCATCAGCACCTCGATCTATTTTCTCCAGCGCACCCTGGCGCCGTTGAGCGTCAAGTCCGCGGAGCATTTCCAGCTCATCGACGCCGAGATCCAGCGCAGCCAAAAGATCATCAACAACCTCCTCGACTTTTCGAAAAATTCCGAGCAGGGGCGCACCCGGGTGGATGTCGCCGCGCTGCTGGAACAGATACTGGCGCTGGTGAAAAAAGAACTGGCGGTGCATGACATTTTGGTGCGCAAAGAGATGGAGGAGATCGCCCCCTGCCACGTCAACGCGGATGAGATCAAACAGGTGTTTCTCAATCTCATCCTCAACGCCAAGGAGGCCATGCCCTATGGAGGCCGGCTGCTCGTTCGCGCCCACAATGAAAAAAACACGGTGGTGATCGAATTCTGCGACAGCGGCGTCGGCATCCCCGATGAGATCAAGAACAAGGTCTTTGATCCGTTCTTCACCCGCCGCCAGGACGGCCAGGGAACCGGGCTGGGGCTTTCGATCGTTCATTCCGCCTTGCAGCGCAATCAGGGGCGGATCGACTTTACCTCAACGCCCAACCGCGGCACCACCTTTAG
>CAZKQR010000430.1:0-3038 GCA_964554965.1 uncultured Cytophagia bacterium
CCTTACGGTGCGGATGCAAATATGACCTATTACAAGCCGCGCTCCGAAGCGGATCTGGATCCGCCGGTGGAAGATTTTCAGCAGGAATGGATCAAGGCATGCAAAGGCGATTTAAAAACCTCCTGCGATTTTGAATACGGCGCCAATATGATGGAACAATTGCTGCTGGGTCTGGTGGCCTATCGCGTCGGCAAAAAGATCGAATATGACGGTGGTTCCGGCCGCGTCACCAATAGCGCTGAAGCCAATGATCTCCTGCGTCGAACCTATCGCCCCGGCTGGACGCTGAATGGATGATTCCATTGATCGGAGGAAGCCGAACACATGCCTTTGCCAGGGGACTTTTATGAACCGCCGTATAAGTGGCGTGCAACGGCGGGCTCGGCTAGCTCTACCGTTCCCACCGGTCAAGTGAACCGGAAGGCGAAGCTATCGCAATAAACCGCTGCTGATCGGTTCGCTTTCACTGACACAGTATCGGACAGCGGCAGAAAATAGGCCTGGAGAAAAAATGCGTTCTCTTGTTAAGCAGGCTCTCGTGATCGCTGGTGCTATGCTGCTGAACGTGCATGCATCGGCGGCAACATCCATGATAGAAAAAATCGACGTCCTTCCACAGCCCCAACAGGTGCGGTTTTTCGGAAAACGCTTTGAACCGGCTAGGGCAAAAGTGATTACAGTCACCGATGTTGCCCAGAATAGGTTCAACGCCCGAATCCTGCGACAGGCGTTGCGCCAGACTTTTAACATCGACTGCGAAATTCTTTTGCTTCCTGCCGGAGCCGATTCCGCCAACCGGCTTGCATTGACCAACGACCTCGCCGGCGCGATGGCTTGGCCAATACCCGCCAACGGTGATGAGGAGGGTTATGCGCTGCAGGTGGGGGAAAGTGGGGCGGCGATCACCGCAAAGGCCGGTGCCGGTTTGTTGTATGGAGTGCAAACGCTCATCCAATTGATCGAGCAGGCGGGGCGTGAAAAAGGCGGAATACCGGGTATGGCGATCACGGATTGGCCTACCTACCGCTTGCGCGGCGCCTATTTGGACGGCGACCAGTATATGGGTTCCATCCGGGTCACGCGCAGCGGCCTCGCTGCCATGATTCAAAGGATGAGCAGATTCAAGATGAACTACCTGGTCATCGAAATGTACAATCTCATGCCGTTCAAGTCCTTTCCGTATTGCGCCGACGAGAATACGCTTTCTCTGGCCGACTGGAATTATCTTGTCGAGCTGGCCAGTCTGCAATCCTTTGCGCAAATGTATGACGTACTCTGGCCCCGTGAGGAAGGCAAACCTTATCGAGAGGGAGATGCTGTCTGGCCCGGAATCATTTGCCCGAGCCGTCCCATAAAAATGGAATTGCTCAAGGGACTTTATAAAGATTTGTTGACCGTGTTCAAGCACACCCCCTTTTTGGGTATCGGCTGCAGCGAAGTGGGTATGAGTTGGAAACAATTCTGCCCACTCTGCCAGAAGAGGCTGGACAGCGGAGAAACGCTCAATGATATATACGAAAAGCACGTGCGCGACTGCGTACGTTTGGTCAAATCGGCAGCCAAGGAGTTGCATCGGGAGGTCAGACCATGGATGTGGGCGGACGAGTTTTACATGGCCTACAAGCACCGCGACTATAACAACTTTACAGGGATGGAGCTCATCCCCAAAGACGTGGTTATGTGTCACTGGGCTTATTGGAGCAAAATATGGTCAAAGCCGACGATTGGAGAATATGAGGGCATCCGCGGGCTCTTGCAGCACGGCTACGATGTCTCCTTCGCTTCCGCCAGTTATCTCTACAACACCTATTTGTTAGATCTTTCCCCTGATGATCCCGCAGAAAGCACGACCAATTATTTCGATCCTACGCGTAAATTCTATCTAACGCTCGATTCCGGCATTTTCAATATCACCGATCAGGCCAGATGCGCCAAGACCTACCAAGAGCAGGTAAAGTCAAACAAGGTGTTGGGCGGCCTTTGCGCAACCTTTTCACAGCACGACATCAAATGCTGGGACACGATCTGGTACGCGTACGCTTTGCACGCGGACTATACCTGGGGCGATCCGATGCGGCGGCTGCGCGATTATAAGAATCGATTTACCTATCTATTCGCCACCATTTTTTACGACACTCGGGACTGCAAAACCGCTAATACCATAGCCGATGCTTTTTTTAAACTGGATGCAGCTAAAAGCGACATCGAACGCAATAACTATTTGATACGGGATGTCATGGGCGAATACGATATTCAGGACAGCGCCTATTTGGACAACACGCTGGATACATCGCTCGAATTGATACGGAAACTGATGGAACATCCCCAGGGGCCGGGCGCGTCGATCGCTGACGTGCGCAGCCGCGCCGAACATGTTCATGCGACGGCGATTGCGGTCAGAAGCGATTTAGCGAAACTGGCGCCTTCGCTGCGAAATCAGGAGAGCTGGTCCTATCTTTTAACATCTGCAAAAAAGATCGAAAACCATGCCGCTCGCACAATCTATATGCTTGATCAGGAGCTGGTCCTGAAAAATGCTACGGCCGGCTATGACCTGGATGCCTTGGACAAATTGGCGGCTCGTTTGGCTGTGTTAAGAAATGAAACCCGCTTGATCGCCGATGAGGCCAATGAACTCACCTGGGGAAGGGGCGTGTCCGCTGCGCCCTGGAGCCCGAGTGGCGACGCGACCGGCTTTAACTACGTCATCAAAATGCTGGACGAATTCGCGGCCAGACTTTCTGCGTGTCGCTCAAAAGCATCCGCGCATCATTGACATCCTATTGGTGAATGTATTCTTTTTCTTGGTGCTGGACCACCCGAGGCCGCGATAAATAATCAATCAATAAAGGGCAAAAACATGAACGCCAAATTGAAATGTGTTGTCATCGCGCTTTTTCTGTGCGCCATGCTTTGGATGGGCTCCAATTGCAAAACAGGGAGACAGGGCGCCGCTGCGGTTCGCGTGTCTCGAGGGGAAGCGATCTGGCTGAAGCAGCATGAATTCGACGCCAAACTGTTCAAAGAGCCGCCGCGTG
>CAZKQR010000431.1:0-3035 GCA_964554965.1 uncultured Cytophagia bacterium
CCACTCCACCCAACACGCAAAAACCCCCTGAGAAAAGAACTTCTCAGGGGGTTTGGGGTTGGGGCCGTGATCTCACTGACCGATTCACTCATGTTCTGCGCTTGACGCCTTTGGCCCTCTGATCTCAAACTCGGTGGTAATCCTGGCGGTTTTCTTGAGCATGGCGGAAACAGAGCAGTACTTGGTCTCCGAAAGTTCGATGGCTTTTTCCACCGCCTCCCGCGGAATGGCGTCGCCATAAAAAATGAACTGGATGCGGATGCCGGTGAACACTTTGGGATGTTCCTCGCTGCGTTCCGCCTCAAGGTGCATTTCAAAGTCATCCAACACGATTCTTTTTTTCTGCAGGATGGTGAGCACATCCATGGCGGTGCAACCGCCCAGGCCCATCAGCACCAGTTCCATCGGACGAGGGCCCTCATCGTTGCCCCCCGCCGGGCCGGCGACATCCATAATCACCGGATGCAGCGAGTCCGCGGTGGCGGTCAACGTCAAGCCGTGACTCTGTTTGATTTGCACACGCATATCTTTTCCCTCGCCGGCGATTATTTTTTCAACAACGTCTGAATGTCGTTTTCAAACACAGAACGATCCTGATAGCCCACATACTTTTTGTAAACGCCGCCTTTTTTATCGAGCACCAGGGTGGTGGGAATGCCCTGGATCGGACCATAGGTCCTGAGCAGCTCTTCGGTCGCCTGCACGTTGATATAGTTCACGCCGTTGTCCTTGATAAACTTGACCACGGCGTCCTTGCCTTCGCGTCCGATGGCAGCGCCGATAATCTCCAGCCCCTTGCCCTTGTAGGTTTTATAGAGATCGATAAAATGCGGGATCTCCATGCGGCAGGGCGGGCACCAGGTGTCCCAGATGTCGACAATCACCACTTTGCCGCGAAAGTCCTCCAGAGTCACGGTTTTGCCTTCCATGGTCTGCAGCTTCATTTTAGCGTCGCCGGCTTTGGCCGAGGCGTTTTCTTTCTGTCCGCAGGCGGTGATGGTAAACAGCGCCAGCATCAGGGTCCAGGCGATCTTTTTCATGCATCCTCCAGAAATCGGTTTTTACCATTCTTGTCAAATGTCTGACGAATGAGGTCGTTCATGTTTTGCCGCAGCAGGTTTCGAGCCATGGGACTTTTGCAGGCCTTGCCGAACTCGGCATAAATCTGCTGGCTCAGCATCAGCGCCACCTCACGGCTCCGGCAGGCGCGGATGCGCAACATCAGGTCGCCGAACTGCTTTAGCTTTTCGTTCATCATGCAGATTAGATGCCAAACAACGGAAAAGGATTCACCGCTGCGCATCCGGCGCATTTTCTTCACAGTATTCTCTTGACATTGTATGATGATTTTACTAAACTTTGATTGCTGATTTCTATTCGTTGAACTCACCCGGTGGAACGGCGGCTCTATGAGGTCTGTAAAGATCGGACTTGTTATGGCGTTGCTGGCAGGAGCTTTCCCGTTGCCGGCGCAGAAAGCCATCGTGGTCGACCCCAACGAACGTGCGCAATGGCTGGGCGTGCTGCGTGAGATCGGCGAATGGACCATTGCCGCAGAGATCCGCAGCGGCACGTTGGCGGTACAGGACCGGCGCCGCACATCGATCTTCACCAACAGCAATCTGGGGCGTGTGCTGCTGGCCCTGTATGATCTGACCCAGGAGGAACGTTACAAGACCCACGCCCTCGCCTGGTTCGACCATCTGGTAGCCTTGCAGCAGATCACGCTCTCCAGCCGCGGCGATACCGTCGGCTATTGGGGCGACATGTCGCCTGCGGGCAATATCTATCTGGGCGATGCCGGCACCAGTGCCTCTGCGCTGGCCGGCGCTGTGCGCTATACGCAGGGCGAGCAGCGCTGCGCCTATCTCAACGCCTTGCAGCGGTATGCGGATTTTGTCCGCTTTGGCTGCCAAAACGATCCGCAGGAAAAAAATCGCGGCGGTTCACCCGGTTGGATTCTGACGGACGGCGATGACGCCGGCGCCGTAGGCTGCGGATATTATCGCGGCGAATTGTCCACTGCGCCATACACCATTGCCACCAGCGTCACCGGCGCCGCGTTCTTTTCAGCCTGGTACGAGCTCACGGGCAACAAAGAGTGCCTTGACATTGCAGAACAGGCCGCCCGATGGCTGCTGAAAAGCCGCAAGTCAGACGGCGAAATCCCCTATCTCTTGCATAACCGAGTGCTCCTGCAGTGGCCGCTGGACACCATGGGCTATGTGGGCGAAGGATTGGTCAGCGTCTACCGGCGCAGCGAGAACAGCGAACTGCGTGACGAGATCGTACGGGTGATGCAGCGCAGCCTGCAATGGCTGTTGAATCGGCAGGAACAACGTGGCGTTTGGGGCCACATGCGCAGCGAGGATCAACAGCGCAGCCAGGGCGTGCTGACGCTGCTGGTTTGGCATGAATCAGCAGTGGCGGCCGACCCGCGCGTCGCCAACGCCCTGTTCCGCAACCTCCGCTACTTTCTGGATAAAGACAACCGAAAAGCCTTTGGCGTGAATGAATTGCCCATCACCACCGGCTTTGTCGGGCTGGGTATCGCTGAAGCCCTGGAGCCGGGCGTGACCTACCGCATGAACTAACGAAGGTCTGGAGCAGAATACCCTTCAACCGGTACACCTCTTGTCTCACCGTGGCGACGCTGGTAAGGTTTCTCGGCTCGCCCTTATGGCTTTTAACCCCCAAGGGCCCTGCTTGCGGGCTCCGGAGAAAAAATAGATGTCGCAGCGGATCATCACCCACAATGATTTTGACGGCCTGGTCAGTGCCGCGATCTGTTCGCATTGTCTGAACATCCAATATATCGTTTTCACCGGACCGCGCGCGGTCTCTGAGGCGCGCATCTCCATCACCCCAGAGGACGTGGTCTGCGATCTCCCCTACCCGCTGGAGTGCGGCATGTGGTTCGATCACCTCGTGGGCAATCTGGAAGAGCTGCGCTATCGCAACATCGATCCGTCGACCGTGGCCGGACGATTCAGCGTCCGCAACTCTTGCGCTCGGGTGGTGTATGAGTATTTCCT
>CAZKQR010000432.1:0-3019 GCA_964554965.1 uncultured Cytophagia bacterium
CGACCAGCCGGACGTTCAGAGGGCCGCCGTTTTCCGCAAAGGGCATGTCCCCCATCTCTTGGATTACGCAGCGGCGGACGGCCTCGCGCCACTCGCGCCAGCGGCCGTGGGCAAAGGCCGCTTCGCGTCTTCTGCCGCCTGCCGCCAAAGCCTCACAGGCGCTGCGAACGATACATGCCCGGGTCATGCTGCGCAGATCGACTGTTGGGGAAACCGGACCGATCTCGAAACGGCAGGCGACAGAGTCTAACGCGGAAGGCTGCGCAGATGCAAGCGAAGCGCTGAGAATACACAAAAAGAGTATGAGCGTTCTATAGAACAGGATCACTCTCCCGGGCGAAGAAGGCTCGCCATGATTTCACTACAAACAGGCAACCGCTTTGCAGCACACTCGTTCAGCGGCCGCTGCTGCGGCGCTGACGCATGGCTTCGGCCAGCAGAATGGCGGCCGCATGGCTTAAGGACAGAGAGCCGATATCCGTCAGCATCGGTATTTTTATCAGTTTGTCGCAGCGATCACGCACCGCAGCGGATAGACCCCGTTTTTCACCGCCGATGGCCAGGATAACGGCTTCCGCGAGGTTCACCTCATACAGGGTTTTTTGGGCATTGGCGATGCAGCCGTACAACTTGACGCCATGGCGCTGCAGCCGCCCGATCACCCGGTCGACCTCTTCGAACAGAATCACCGGAAGCCGTTCAAAGGCGCCGGAGGACGCCCGCGACACAGCCGGACTGTCGAAATCCCAAAGATGCTTTTTCAGCAGGACCGCGCAGGCGCCCATCGCCTCGGCCGTGCGCAGAGTGAAGCCGAAATTCTGCTCATCGTCCACGCCCTCCAGCAGCACCAGCAGCGGCGCAAACCAGAACTTGAACTGCTCATAAAACGCGTCGAACTCGGGTTCCTGTTTGGCGCTGCACAGAGCCACCACGCCGCCGTGGGTCTTGCCGTGCGCCATTCGATCGATCTCTTCGTTGCTCAAGCGCTTGATGGGGATATTCTGCTTCTCCGCTTCGCTGCAGATCAGAGGGATGGTCTCCTCATGCAGTCCTGCGCGCAGCCCCACCATCTGAAAACGCCGTTTATGCGCCAGCAGGGCAGCCTCCACCGATATGCGGCCTTCAAGAAGCTCCATGGTTCGAGTCCGCCCTGCGCGTCACAGTCCGTTGCCGGTCAACGGCAGCACACGGACGGTTCTGATGACCAATGGCGCGTCGCCGGTTGCACGGTAAAAGGCGATGTGATCGCCGGTCTCCTGCAGCAGCTTTTGGTTGGCGATGATATAACCTGCCAAGCGAAATTCCGCTTCACGATCTGCGGAGACGATCTGGTACAGCAGCCAGGGATAGGTAAACGCCGGAACCACGCTCTCCGGATGATTTGATCCATAGCCTTTTAGATACTCAACGGCGAGGGGATAATTGAACAGTTCGGCGTTGCAGCCGGGATGCTGCAGATCGCGCCAACGGTAATAGATCTTTCCTGTGGTCGCGGCCAAAGGATTGGCGATGTAGGTTTGCAGATGAAAATGAGGATGTGGATTTTTCGTAATCAGCCAACCCTCCCCACGGTCGGCGACGATCTGTCCATCCCGCACCTGCCAATTCGCCGAGCCCTTTTGCTCCCACCCTTTCAGATCGCGGCCATTGAACAGCTCGGTCCATGGCTCCTGATCGGGCAGCTCCTTAATCCACAGATTTCGATACTGAACCGGTGAGGCGTGGTTGGACAGGCCGATGTGTCCGCGGCGCAGGCGGTATTTCAGGACCGGATGAGCGGAAAAATCCTGCTCCTGGATGAGAATGCCATTGAGCCAGATTCTGCACCAGGGCCAGTCGAACAGCACGCGGTACTGGTTCCATTCGCCGGCCGGCCGCATGGCGTTGACCTTGGGCGCGATCACGTCATAGATCGCGCCCGAAGATCCTTTGTGTACCGGCGATCCGGCGTCATCCATGATCTGCACTTCAAAGCCCACCCGCGATTCACGGCCGGCGCCCGGTATGGGGGCATGAATAAAGATGCCGCTGTTGCACCCCCGGTCGAATTTGAATTCAGCGAACAATTCAAAATTCTCATACTCGCGTTCCGTACGAATCAGATACGGCGGTACGTTTTTTCCGCTGCAGCGGATCTCGCCGGACTCTACCACCCAGGCGCCGGAATCCGGCTGGATGTTCCATCCGTGAAAATCACGGCCGTTGAACAGCGGCGAAAATCCGTCCCCAGGCGATTGAAACAGAAACCGCACCGATTCCTTTTTTTCTTTAGCCGGATGGCAGCAGAGCGCCACCGCCAGCCAGAGCCAGGCAAATCTTTTCATGCGTACTCTTTCCAATGATCGGTCACCTTACTGTGCGGGCTTTTTAAAAAACTTGATCAGCAATCCTAAAGCAACGCCGACGGCCAACAGCGTGATGGTGCCGATCACGCCGATCATGCGGCTCTGCCAGGGAAACTCGAGCCATTGCCAGCCCGCCGGCAGATTATGCGCCAGGGTCGCCCAGGCGATGGCGATCACGCTGCAGACAACCGCGATGATGGCCGGTCCCCGTTTGATCCACGGGAACATCAGCGCCATCAGAAACAAGCCGATGACGCCGCCGCCGGCGATGCCGCCGAGCTTCCAGCCCATCTCCAGTGCGGTTTGCACTTTGATCAAAGCCAGTCCGCAGATCGTGCCGATCACTCCCCAGACCAGGGTGTAGCGGCGCAGCAGGCTTACGCTCTTTTGATCATCGGCATCGGGATTGAAATACTTTTTATAGAAATCCAGCAGCGTCAGCGTGGACATGGTGTTCAGGCAGGAGCTGATGGTGCTCATGGCTGCGGCAAACAGCGCGGCCACGATCAGACCACGAACGCCCACCGGCAGGTGGGTGGTGATGAAATAGGGGAACACCTTGTCTCCCATCAACGGCTGCTGCAGCTCCGGCGCTAACAGGTTCGGCTGCACTTTATAAAAAGCGTACAGCCCGGTGCCGATGAAAAGGAAAAGCGCTGAAATGGGAAAGTAGC
>CAZKQR010000433.1:0-3013 GCA_964554965.1 uncultured Cytophagia bacterium
GGCCTGAAACCGACACCCTGCACGATGCCGTTCAATCGTATGCGTCGACGTTCCAATTGCCGAATCTCCATCGGGATAAAGGGAAAAGGCCGGTCATCGATTCCGCTGAAAATTCATATTATACAAATAATCGGACAGGCCCTTGGATGGATAGATAGACGCTTCGCTGCGTTCCCAGGGTTCTGCCGGTTCGATTCAACCCTTTCACTCGGTGGAAGGCCGTCTGTGGTGAAGGATCAGATCGGTTAGCCAGGCTATCCACTCATCGACCCCGCTGCCGGTGCGGCAGGACAGGCTGAGCATTTGCAGCTCGGGGTTGATGCTGCGAGCGTTTTTCTCCACTCGCTCCATACTGAAATCGGAAAGACCGAGCAGATCGGTTTTATTGACGATCATCATGGCTGCGCGGCGGAACATCGCCGGGTATTTAAGCGGTTTGTCATCGCCTTCGCTGGTGCTGATCAGAACGATCTTCATATCCTCGCCCAGATCATAGCTGGACGGGCAGACCAGATTGCCGACATTTTCGATGACCAGCAGATCCATTCGATCCAGGTTCATGCCGGCCAGAGCGCGGCCCACCATTCGCGCGTCCAGGTGACAGGCGCCGTTGGTGACAATGGCCTGCACCTGCGCTCCGCCGGCCGCCCGTAGACGCTGCGCATCGTTTTCCGTCTGCACATCGCCGGCGATCAGACCGATGGAAAACCGGCGGTCCAGAGCTTTTAAAGTGACCTCAAGCAGGCTGGTCTTTCCAGAGCCCGGCGAGCTGACCAGGTTGAGCGAAGGAATGCGCCGTTGCTGCAAGGCGGTGCGGATTTCGGCCGCCAGACGATCGTTTTCAGAGAGGATCTTTTTTTCCACCGCAATCCGTTCAGTCATGGCATCACTCTCCGGTCTCCAGAAAGGCAATCTCTAATTCATCTCCGCCCTGCAAACGGACGGATTCGCACCCGCACTGTGGACACACCAGGCTCATCGCCTGAATGGGAAAGGTGTGACCGCACTGCGGGCATTGGCCCTGAGGAGGAGGTTCTTCGATGACCAGTTGAGCGTCGCGGAGCGGCGTGTCGACGCGCAGCACATCGAAATTGAACTGCACCGCATCGCCCATGACCCCGCTCCACGGACCGATGCGCAGATGAATTTTTTTCACCGAACTCAGCCGACGCCGGTCCATCTCCTTGAGAACGGAACGGATGACGGATTGGGCGATGGAAAGTTCGTGCATGACTGACTACCAGAAAATGAGATAAAAAACGATCACCGCCAGAATCACCAGGCTGCCCAGAATCGGCACAGAACGATGCGTATGCGTCTCGATCTGACTGCGATCGGGCATGGGCTTTATTTCCTTGCGCGGCCACTTTATTGTGATCAGGGTAAGGATGACTAGCAGCGTAGTAAAGGTGATGGCCATGCGATTGAGAAACGCCAGATCCTTAAATCCCCAGGCGAGCAGTCCGTAAATGGGTGCGCTGAGCACCAGGGCGGTCACCCCGGCGGCGGCCGGCGCCCGTTTCACCAGAAAGCCGAAGACGAACGCAGCGAGAATGCCGGGCGAGATGTAGCCCTGAAATTCCTGAATGTAGTGAAAAATTCCGCCGAACCGGGGGTGATTGAGCTGAGGCGCAATCCAGCAGCCGATGACCATGAACACCACAGTCATGATACGGCCAAAGGTGACCAGCGTTTTTTGCCCAGCGTCTTGGACCCAGTGGCGTTTGTACAGATCCATGGTGAGAATGGTGGCGGCGGAGTTGAGCACAGAGGCCAGGGTGCTGATGACTGCGCCGGCCAGAGCGGCAAAGATGAAGCCGCGCAATCCCAGCGGAACCAGGTTGCGAATCAGGGTGGGAAAAGCCTGATCCGCTGAAGCCAGCCGGCTGCCGTACAACTGCTGGGAGAGGATGCCGGGAAAGACGATGACAAAGGGAATCAGCAGCCAGAGGGCGGCGGCGAATAGTATGCCCCACTGGCCCTGGCGCAGGTTTTTCGCCGCCAGAGTCCGCTGCATGATGAACTGATTCAGGCCGCAATAATAAAAATTGGGAATCCATAATCCGAACAAAAGCACGGTCCAGGGCATCTCCGGATGATCACGCGGCAGGACCATGTGCAGCTTGTCGGCATTGGCCTTGAGAAACGAGTCGATGCCGCCGACGGCGTTGAGCCCCAGGACCAGGACCATTAGGCCGCCGATGAGCAGGGCGCTGCCCTGAAACAGATCCGCCCAGGCCACTGCCTTCAGGCCGCCCCAGGTGGTGTAGATGACGGCGATTACGCCGATCAGCCAGACCGCCTGAGTGACATCCATGTCGAACACGGTGTGCAGGGTGATGGCGCCGGAATAAAGAACCGCCGGAGTGGTGACAGCCACATAAATGACAACCGTGGCCAGGGCCATGACGGCGCGGGCTGTGGCGTTATAACGATATTCGAGGTACTCGGGCATGGTATAGATGCCGGCGCGCAAAAACTTGGGCAGAAACCACAGCGCCACCAGCACGATGGTGATGGAGCCGAACAGTTGATAGCCGGCGACGGCCAGGCCCACGTTGCCGGCGCCCTGGCCGCTCATGCCGACGAATTGTTCGGTGGAGATATTGGCTGCGACGATGGAAAAACCGATGAGATACCATTTCAGCCCGCGGCCGGCGAGGAAATAATCCTCCGTGTTTTTTTCCTGCCGGCTTTTGTACAGGCTGACACTGATGACCGTGACAAAAAACAGGGCGAAAAAAAGCAGATCGATGATCGAGAGTTCCATGGCGGGCTCGCTGGTAGGGTCAAAAGAAAATGGTTGCGTTACGATCCATTTTTTATTTTTAGTTTACAGGTTTTGTTCTTGCGCCGGTGAAGGCAACGCGGTTCCGGCCCCATGGCCGTGACGGCGGCGCCCTCTGGTTTAACGCTAGTAAAAGTCCTCTGCGTTTTTAGAGCAGCGACCGGCTGTTCGATATTCAGCGGTCATGGCAAAAGCTGGAGGACGGCCGCAGCCGGCAGGGTCGCT
>CAZKQR010000434.1:0-3010 GCA_964554965.1 uncultured Cytophagia bacterium
CGTAGGAGATGCGGCCGATGACGTCCTCGCCATAGCTGCGCTGTGCGTTCAGCCGGGCGGATGTGGCCAGATGGCTGCCGTTGGTCAGATCGATGAGCTTGCTCACCACAGTGGTGGTTCCCACATCCACCGCCAGGCCGAAAATCCGGCCCTGATCAGGCGGCTGCAGATCCGCCACGACATCATCGATAAGGATCGCTGTGGTGGAAAACTTGAACTGCCGCAGATGCTCGCTCATTCGCGGCAGCAGCAGCGGCGACAGCTGTGCCGCCGGCGCCGAAGACCGCAACGCATCCAGCAGCAGCTCTTCGTCGGAGACCGCACGGTGCAGATCCGGCGTCGCTGTAGTGACCGGAATCGCGGCCACAGCCGGCTGCAGCGCCACCCGCCGCGTTTCGCCCTCGCTGAGGATATCCCGTTCGTCGTCTGCAGCAGCCTCGGGCACGGCGACGACGCCGTCGGCATAGACCAGACTGGTGCAGGCCAGCCGCCAGCCCTGGCGCAGCTCTTCGGCGCTCAAGTGAACCTGGTCCTCTTCAGAGGGTGGAATATCCAGATCGTGCACGTGCACCCGGCAGCGGCCGCAGACGCCGTTACCGCCGCAATAGGCCGACAGATCGATGCCGAGCCGACGCGCCGCTTCAAGAATCGTGATGCCCAGAGGAAATGTTGCAGAGAGGCGTTTTGGTAAAAAGGTCAGAGTGACGGAAGATTCAGTATTCATCGATGTCAACCGGTCCGGGAGACTGACACCGTGCGAGACGCCAGTCTCGATTTTAGATTTTCCAGAAAATGATAGGGCACGCTCATGCAGCCGAGCATCAACTCTCCCTGCCGCGCGCCGTGGCAATCCGAACCGCCGGATTCCACCAGCCCGTGCTTGGCGGCCAGCTCCTGGAAGTGCTGAATGTGATGGGGTTGATGCTTGGGATGCAGGGTTTCCAGGCCGTCCAGTCCGCAGGCGATCATACGATGGAGCACCGCATCGGTGACGCCCACCGCCGGATGGGCGACGATGGCGAGACCGCCGGCCGCGTGGATCAGCGCGATCGCCTCATCCGCCTCCACCTTGATTTTCGGCACATAGGCGGGACGGTGCTCGGCGAGAAACTTGTTGAACGCCTCCTGAAAGGAAAAGACGAAACCCTCTTCCACTAAAAGATCGGCGATGTGCGGCCTGCCGATGGAGGAATGGCCGGCGCGCATCTGTAAAAGTTCAAAGGGGATGTCAATGCCCTGTTGGGTGAGTTTATGCAGTATTTCCCGCGCCCGCTCCGTACGGAAGCGGCGGAAATTGTTGCTGAACTCGTTGAGCGCGGGATTATGGGAGTCGACGAAATAGCCGAGCAGATGGGTTTCGATGCCGTCGCAGTAAGAGCTGATCTCGATGCCGGGGACGATCTCCACCCCGTGGCGGGCGCCGGATTCGAACGCTTCAGCCAGGCCGGTGGTCACATCATGGTCGGTGAGGGAAAGAGCCCGCAGGCCGCGTTCGGCCGCGCTGCGGACGATCTCCTCCACCGACTTTAAGCCATCGCTGTGGTTGGAATGTACATGCAGATCAATGTGTCCTGAACCGGACGTCAAAGCACCTCCACGCCGATTGTTCTTGGTTCAACTCTGTATGGCCGCCTTGCGCTTTTTGCTGCGTTGCACGGCGGCGGACACCCAGATGCTGATCTCATAAAGAAAAAGCAGGGGAATCGCGAGCATCGACTGGGTGAACGCATCCGGCGGCGTAAGGATGGCGGCCACGATGAAAATGATTACAATCCCATACCGCCGCTTGCTGCGGAGAAATTCCGGCGTCAGCAGGCCGACGAGGCTGAGAAAATAAGCGATCACCGGAAGTTCGAACACCACGCCGAACACCAGGACCATGGTGATCACAAAGCCCAGATATTTGCCGATGGTGATGTTGGCGGTGAGAAAATCGTTCTGAAATCCAATGACAAGAAACTTGAGTCCAAAAGGGATGATGATAAAATAGGCAAAGGCGGCGCCGACCAGAAAGCAGATGACCGTAAACAGCACGATGGGCGGCACCAGCTTGCGCTCTTTGGCCAACAGGCCGGGCACAATAAAGCGCCAGAATTCCCAGGACACATACGGCAGTGCGATCACCATACCGGCGTACATCGCCACTTTAATATAGGTCATGAACGCTTCGGTGGGCGAAAGGAAGATCAGTTTCACGTCCGGCGCCGGCCGATGCAGCAGCTCTACGATCTCTTTGGAATAGATGTAGGCGACGATCGCGCACACCAAGACCGCCAGCAGGCTGCGCACCAGGGTCCAGCGCAGCTCTTCCAAATGATCGAGAAAGGGCATGCGCTTTTCCGGATCCACCACGTTTTTCACGGCGCGGTGGGCTTTGGCGATGGGACCCTCCTCCGTTTCCCCCTGCGCCGTTTTCTCGGATTGAGCCGTTTCCTCGGCCTGCGGCGTTTCTTCAGCCTGAGCGTTTAAAGCGTCCACATAGCTTTCCTCAGTGGGATAACCGTCAGCGGCTCGATCCACAGGCTTGGCTGCCTCCTTCGTGGAATCAGGTTCTGGGGCTTGCTCTGTTTTCATCGATCAAAAAAATCCGTGCTAATAAGTGGTGATGATAAAAAAACCGCAGAGGGCTGACATCCGGCCGTCTGCGGGCATGGATTGAAGACAGGCGTGCGAGATCGCGACTCGTTGTGTCATTTCAGTTGCTTCAGTTCCGTCAAAAATTCCGCTTTGGCCTGAAAGTTCCGATACACGGAAGCGAAACGGACATAGGCCACCTCATCCAGGCTGCGCAGCTCCGCCAGCACCGCTTCACCGATGACGCTGGACTCGATTTCGTCGACGCCGTCGTCGCGCAGGCCGTTCTCTATTTTGGCTGCCATCTGTTCGATGGCGCCCATGCTGATGGGGCGTTTGATGCAGGCGGTTTGGATCGACCGCACCAGCTTTTGCCGGTCGAACTCTTCGCGCCGGTTGTCCTGCTTGATGACCCAGAGCGGTATGTCATCGACCT
>CAZKQR010000435.1:0-2952 GCA_964554965.1 uncultured Cytophagia bacterium
ACACGGGCGATCATTTTGCGCGATTGCATCGGATCCACCCGGCCGTCGTTGTCGCCGGTGGTCATCAGCACTGCCGGGTAGGCGGTACCGTCGCTCACCCGGTGATAGGGCGAGTAGGCGTACAGGGCTTTGAACTGCTGCGGATCTTGCACAGTGCCGAACTCGGTTATATTGAAAGCGCCGTTGGGACTGAGTTCCACGCGCAGCATGTCATAGATGCCCACTTGGCTGACGACGGCGCGAAACAGCTCGGGACGCTGAGTCATGGCTGCGCCCATCAGCAAGCCGCCGTTGCTGCCGCCCCGGATCGCCAGTCTCTCCGGCCGGGTGTAGTTCAGTTCGATCAGCCGCTGAGCACAGGCGATGAAATCATCGAACACATTTTGTTTGTTGAGCAGATTGCCGGCCCGATGCCACTCCTCGCCGAATTCGCCGCCGCCGCGCAGATTGGCCACTACATAGACGCCGCCCTGTTCGATCCATAATCGCATTGGATCGGAAAAACCGGGCGTCAGACTGATGCGATAGCCGCCATACCCGTAGAGCAGGAGCGGATTGTTTCCATCCAGTTTTAAATTTTTGCGCCGAATGATGTTCATCGGCACTCGAGTGCCGTCTTTTGAAACGGCGAACTCGCGCACCACTTCCGTATCGCTGAAATCAGCCGGGCTTTGTACAGAGAGCGCGGTTTTCACGGATCGTCCGGTTTTAGGATCATAGCGATGCCAGGCAGGAGGAGCGATGTAGCCGGTCTGGTTGTAGAGAACGCTGCCATCGTCCAGAGGCAGGAACCCTCTGACGGCAGAGACCGGTTCGATCGGCAGGGTTCCCAGTGCGTTTCCCTTGAGGTCGAACATGCGCACTTGTTGCGGACCGCCGACGAGATCGACGCTGTAGAGCCGGTCTTTGGTCACATGGATTTGATCGATGATGGGTTCGCCTGCCGGCACCATGGTTTTGGCGTTCGCCGGAACCGGAGCGGCCATGGGTACAACGAGAATCTTGCCATGGTCTGCGTCCCTATGCGACAACAGGTAGAGCTGTTCATCCTCTCCCATGACCGCAGCCACCACCTTGTCGGCAAAGCGGGTGATCTGGGTCCATCGGCCTTGTGGATTCATCAGATAATGGGCGAACTCACCGCCATCGCCGTTGGCGACTGAGGCCAGCAGGAAACGGCCGTCGTGGCTGATCTGCAGTTCGATTTCGGCAATGCGTGGAAATTCCTTTCCCAGGACATAGCGGTCCTGGCCGGCAGGTGTGCCCAGACGGTGGAAATAGATCTGCTGATAAAAGTTACGGTCCTCGGCTGGCCGTTCCTCTCCCTGAGGGAAGCGGGTGTACCAGAAACCGCTCCCATCCTGGTTCCAGGCCGCACTGCCGCCGGCTGTGGGAAACTGCACGCGCGGCACGACATCCGGCAGCTTGTTTCCGGTCTCTGCGGAAAAAACATAAAGAGATCCGTCTTCGCTGCCTTTTTCCGACAGCGAGATCGCCACCAGCTTTCCATCCAGGGAAGGAGTGTACCAATCGATCGCCGTCTGACCGCTGCGGTCGAATTCATCCGGATCAAAGAGGATGCGTTCGCCGGCAGGATCCGCCTTCGCATTCAGCACGACCAGCGAAGGATGGTTTTTCGGCGGCTGATCTTTGAGGGCAAAGATTTGTGGTCCGCGTTGGATCAAGCCATCATACGCCGCTGATCGTTGATGCAGTTCCTTCAGCCTGGCCAGTAGGGCGCTGTGCATGGGCAGGTTGTTGAAATAGGCCCGGCTGTGTTTGTTCTGTAGTGCGACGAATTTTTTCACCACCGGATCGTTCGCATCCTCGAGCCAGCGGTAATCGTCGGTCACCTGTAGGCCGTGGTAGCTATCGATCACCGGCTTTTTTTCTGCAGCAGGGACGCGCAGAGTTCCATCAGCGCCGCGGTGGTTGCGGCAGGACAGAATGATAAAGCCCGCTGCCGGTATCGCGATAAGCAATAACCATTTCATACCTTGTCCTTTTTTATTCCGCCATTTTGTCGGCCGGGGATTTCGCATGGCTCATGCAGTGGGTTTCGCTCTTTTCTTGCCCGTATCGGCAACCAGTATTTTTCCACTACACAGGGGCGGCGCCGGCGGCAAGCCGGTGGCCTTGAGGATCTCCTGCTCATCAAGCGTCTCTCGCTCCATCAGAGCCTTTGCCAGGGCGTCCAACTGAGCGCGATGTTTGCGCAGGAGCTGTTTGGCCCGCTCATGGCATTCGCTGATGATCTTTTGCACTTCACTGTCGATGATCCTTGCTGTTTCTTCGCTGAAAGGTTTCGAACCGCCATAGCTTTCTTGAGCGCCCAGATAGGGATTATATCTTGGCGCCAGCTGCACCATGCCGAGTTTGTCGCTCATGCCCCAGCGGGTGACCATGCCACGTGCCAATCCGGTCGCCTGTTCGATGTCGCTTTCAGCCCCGGTGGTTTTCGTTCCATAGACGATCTCCTCAGCCCCACGGCCGCCGAGAATGCCGATGATGCGGGCGCGCAGGTAGGCTTCCGGATAGTTGTATCGATCGCTGTCCGGCCGCTGATAGGTGACGCCAAGGGCCTGACCGCGCGGTACAATGGACACGCGGTGGACCGGATCAGCGCCCGCGACGACCAGGCCAAGAATGGCGTGGCCACCCTCGTGGTAGGCGATGCGTTCCTTGTCAGCGCTGCTGAGCAGAATCGGCCGCTCTGGTCCAAGGATGATCTTTTCCAATGCATCCATAAAGTCCGTGTTGCGGACCTCTTTCTGATTCCGCTTGGCCGCCAGCAGGGCCGCTTCGTTGACCAGGTTTCTCAGGTCAGCCCCGGAGAAACCTGGCGTGGACGCGGCGATCTCTTCGAGGCTGGCATCGGACGCCAGGGGCACGTTACGAGTATGGACTTTTAAAATGGCTTTGCGTCCGACCTTGTCCGGCAGGTTGACGATC
>CAZKQR010000436.1:0-2939 GCA_964554965.1 uncultured Cytophagia bacterium
GCGCGGCAACAACCGGGGTCTGCAAACGCAAAAAGCGCGGCAACAACCGGGGTCTGCAAACGCAAAAACCGCGGCAACAACCGGGGTCTGTAAACGCAATAAACCGCGGCAACAACCGGGTCTGCGGCATCCCCTCAAACCACAAAACCATTTCGGAGGCTGTTTGAACTATCGCTCTTTCGCCATTCGCACCCTGGTCGCTGTCATCTTTGGACCGATGATCATACTCACCGCTCTGGCCGGTTCCTGGTACTGGCTACTGTTTATCGCCCTGGTGGCTTTCGGCTCGGTTTATGAATTCTATCTTTTAGCCGCAAAGAAGGGCGGGCTGGGTCAATATGGGCCTGGATTACTCACCGTCATGGCTCTGATCTTCTCCTTTTATTTTCACGACGAATTCGGCTTTTTCCCCATTGTCCTGGCCGGCGCCATCTTGATGTTTTTCTATGAAATGTACCGAAAAAACGGTTCGCCGTTGCTCAATATGTCGGCCTCGCTGTTCGCCCCGGTCTTTTATGGAGCCGGGCTCGGCTCTTTCATCCTGATCCGGGAGATGGGCGCTCGTTACGGTCTGGAGTATGCGCCGGCCGGCCGCTGGATCGTGATGCTGATTCTGTGCATCTGGGTCTGCGATACCGCGGCTTATATCTTTGGCTCCTATTTCGGCAAACACAAGCTCATCCCGCGCATCAGTCCGAACAAATCCATCGAAGGCACGGCTGCCGGTTTTATCTTTGCGTTGATCACCGCCTGGATCTGTTATCGAACCTTTATCTTCGGCCTGCGTCTGCAGGATGCGCTGGTCATCGGCGCCATCGCCGGCTCCATCGGCCAGTACGGCGATCTCTTTGAATCCATGCTCAAACGCGATGCCGGTGTCAAGGATTCCTCCCGGCTGATCCCAGAGCACGGCGGCATTCTCGATCGCTTCGACAGCCTGACGCTGTCCGCCCCCGTCGTCTACCTGTACCTCAAGTTTTGCGCATTCTAAGCCCGCTACGATCATGGACATTCTGCAAAACTTCTGGCAGCTTTTTCTTCATTTCGACCAATACCTGGACATCCTCATTCCGCGTTTTGGTTGGGCCACCTATGGGCTGGCTGCCTTTGTCATTTTCGCCGAAGTGGGGCTGGTGGTCACCGGTTTTCTCCCCGGCGATTCGCTGCTGTTCGCCATGGGCGCTCTTTCCGCCCGCGGCACGCTCCACCTGCCGGTGATGCTGCCGCTGCTCTGCGTCGCAGCGTTTCTCGGCAATGTTTCTTGCTATCAGATCGGCTGGTTCCTCAGTCCGTTTTTGGAGAAAAGAAAAAAGATCCGCTTTTTCTCCACGGATCATCTGACTACGGCGCATGGTTTTTTTGACCGTTATGGACGCACCGCGGTTATCCTCGCGCGATTTTTACCGCTCATTCGCAGCTTTGTACCCCTGGCGGCCGGCATCAGCAGAATGGAGTTCGGCCCCTATGTCTCCTACAGTCTGGTGGGATGCTGCGCCTGGGTGAGCGGCTACCTGCTGGCCGGCTTTTTTTTCGGCAACATTCCTTTTGTGAAAAGTAATTTCATGATGGTGGTTCTCGGCATTGTATTGGTCTCCATGTTGCCCGCCCTGGTCAAATTAACGACCTCCCTGCTGAAAAAATAAAACAGCCGGTTGCAGCGGCCGGCTGACGACGCATTTCAAACGAGAAAGTGACGGAATGGACACAAGCATCGGCAAAAAAGCTTTATGGCTGAACTTATCAGTCGCCTGGCTGGGGTGGTTGTTCGACGGCATGGAGATGGGACTCTATTCCCTCATCGCCATGCCGGCGCTGAAAGAGCTGTTGCACACACAGGACAGTATGGTCATCGGACCCTACGTCGGCGTCATGTTCGCTCTGTTTCTCCTCGGCGCTTCGGTGGGCGGATTTATCTTCGGCCGCCTGGGCGACAAAATCGGCCGCGTTAAAACCATGATCCTCACCGTGGTCACCTACAGCTTATTCACCGCACTCTCCGCCATTGCCACCAACGTTTGGCAATTCGGCGCCTGCCGCTTTCTTGGCGCCATGGGCCTGGGCGGCGAATGGGGGCTGGGCGTGGCGCTGGTCATGGAGACCTGGCCTGATTCCAAACGGCCGCTGCTGGCCGGCGTGCTCGGCGCTGCGGCCAATGTGGGCTTTCTTGTCAGTTCGGTCATCGGATTGATCGCCGGCGCTTGGGGCTGGCGTCCTCTGCTGCTCATCGGACTGGCGCCGGCCGTGCTGGCCTTCTTTATCCGCATGATGGTGAAAGAACCGGAAAAATGGCAACACGCCAAGGCACGCGGCGAAAAGCCGGATCTCAAACAGCTCTGGCGTCCGCCCCTGCGCAGACGCACCATCCTCGGTTGCATCGTCTCTTCGGTGGTGATCGTGGGAACCTGGGGGGTATTTCAGTGGATTCCATCTTGGGTGAACACCCTGGTGGGCGGAGATGCGGCGCCGCAGCGGGCCACCGTGCAGATGTACATGGCCTTTGGGCAGATCATCGGCGCCCTGCTCGGCGGATTGATGGCGGAATGGGTCGGCAGACGCTGGTCCTATGCGTTCTATTGCATCACCAGCTTTATCACCGTCGCTGCACTGTACGGTCTGTTTGACAGCTATGGCATGGGCCTTCTGCTCATGGCCGCTTTTTCCGGCGTGTTCGTCACTGCGTTTTTCGGCTGGCTGCCCTTGTATCTGCCGGAGCTCTTTCCCACGCGCATTCGCGCCACGGGTGAAGGCATCACCTTTAACTTTGGCCGCATCATCGCCGCCATTCTGGTGGTGGCAGGCACCGGACAGCTGGTCAAAGTATTCCATGGGTCTTTTGCCAAGGCCGGCGTGCTGATGGCCAGCGTCTATCTCATCGGATTAGTGGTGATCTGGTTCATGCCAGAGACTAAGGGGAAGCAACTGCCGGAATGAAAAGACGT
>CAZKQR010000437.1:0-2912 GCA_964554965.1 uncultured Cytophagia bacterium
TTGCCGCTGCCAGGCCGGTTGGCGGCGCCATTATCGCTGAGAAAGAAAACCAGGGTGTTCTCTTCGATGCCATATTCCCGCAACCTTGCAAGCACAGCGCCAATGGCGTCATCCATAGCGGCGATCATGGCTGCGTAGGTGCGCCGTTCCGGATCCGGGATGTGCGCCATGCGCTCCAGATAGCTGCTGGGCGCCTGCAAGGGGGTGTGAGGTGCATTGAAGGCCAGATAGAGACAGAACGGATGCCGACGGTTGTCTTTGATGAAATTCACCGCCTGATCGCCCAGAAAAGTAGTCAGGTAATTCTTCTGCAGCAGTTGCGAATCGGCAATCGGTTGCTCGTTTTGCATGAGAAACGATGTATAGCTGTTCCAATTTTGGCCGGCATCAAGGGGTCCATCGTACATGTGGCCCCCGCCACGAAAGCCAACGAAATGACGGAATCCTCTTTTGTTCGGAGCAAAGGGGTCGCCCCAACCCATATGCCATTTGCCGATCAGGCCGGTGCGGTAACCGGCTTGTTGCACATAATCGGCAAACGTGCGCTCCGTGAGCGGCAAGCCTTTATCGGCTTCGTGCTCGACAAAGTTATATTCATGACCGAATCGCTGCTGGTAGCGTCCGGTCAACAGTCCGGCCCGGGAAGGGGAGCACTGCGGTGCGCTCACATAGCCATCGGTAAAACGAACACCATTATGGGCGATGGAGTCGATATGCGGCGTCGCTACATCCCGGCAGCCGTAAGAACCGATATCCCCATAGCCGAGATCATCAGCAAAAAAGATGATGATGTTGGGCCTGGCGGCCGATCGAATGCAAAGACTATTCATAGCCCCCAGTACGCCCAGCGATCCGAGCTTGATAAATTCACGACGGTTGGCGTTCATTTTTTCTCCCAAGATAGGATTCGCAGATAGGCATTAGGTGAACTCGCACAATAAAACGGATTTTCCTCCCTGCGGATATATCGCAATCATCGTAGGGAAAGCAGGCTGCTCGCCTTCTCTATTGTGCAAAAAGCAACTCGTACCATTAAAGGACAATACCGCCGGCTTTGGTCTATCCGGCATGAAAACGATATATCAATCTCTTTCCGCCGTCACCACAGCTCCTGTATAGCCTGCCAACTCAAGATTAATATTGTTGTTGGCAAGTCGACTTATGTCGCCGGTGCTCGGATCCCAGAGGCGGAATCGTCCCGGACAATTGATCTGCAGGTTCGCTGCGATACTTCCTGCGCTGTCATTGATGATAAAGAATACGTCTCTTCCGTCAATAAATCGATGCGTATAACGGATGGGAAGGCTTTCATCCTTGCAGATGATTTCTTTCTCAATCAATTGAGCGATCAGTTTGTTCAAGTCGAAAAGGTTCAAGCGGTCCAGGAAAAAAGTCCGGTCGCCGGCAAACAACTTTTTGGCCAGTTTTAAAACCTGAGGCGATGGAAATTCATGCTCCGAGTTTTCCGGTCGGCTGCCAATCATCAATACCTTGCCGCCCTGCCGCGAAAACGCCTCGATGCGTCGCCATGCCTCCAACGGCAAGGTATCCACAGCCGGGAGAATAATAACACTCCACTCCAGACTGTTGTGTTTCAAGCGGCCATCCAAGACTTGTGCATCGATGATGGCCTGGGCGTCGATATAGGAATATTCCCACCGGCTTTGATAAAGGAACCTGGAGACATTGCGAAAGGTTTGTTCGATTTGCACCGCTTTGGTTCCGCCCCCTGCGACGGAATCACAGCAGACCACCCAGGTTGGTTTAGCCTGCCATTCGGTCCAGAGAGTTTCGATGGGATAGACCACGGCGATCTGACTTGATATGTGGCCGCCGCGAAGAAGGCTCAATACCCGGCCGACATATTCATTGAGCCGGATCTTTTCCTCCTGACCGCCCTGTTCGAGTTTTAGATAATTGTTAAAATCGGTTATGCCTCCGAGCAACTGGATATTTAAAAATCCGCGCACCTGGTCGATGGGAGATTCACGGCCGTATTTGCGCTGATCGAGGAGCGGACAGGGCTCACACATGACGCGATCGGCGCCGGTGAGATCAGCGACGCTGGCGACGATCCGAGGCGAGTGCACCGGCGTCAGTTCCGGAAAACAAGCCAAAACATCTATGCCGGGAGCGGACATGTTGCGAAAACATTTAAAGGCATCGCCGTAAAGGGGTACGTGCGCCATCATGGTCTCTTCCAAGAGCAGGTGGCCCCCCGAACGGAAGGAATGCGACCTGCACCACTGATTGATTTTGCCGAAAAAATTCTCGGCCAATAATTCAGCGACGGTGTGAAAATAATTATACCTGACCTGCTTGCCAACGGAGCCTTCATCCAAAAACAAATCGACATACCTTTCCTCTGGTCGATAGCCGTAGCGCTTTTCCATCTCCGTCGACAAATAGTCCATCCAGGGGACGACGCCCCAATCTTTCTCATAAAATGGAACAGCCATGAGCGAAGGCTCGTCGGTAAAAGTGGCGGTAAAATATTCCCCCAAATTCCCACCCAGCAGATCGGCGTACTTTTCATGGGTGACGCTGAGAAACTTTTCCGTCACCTGAGGAAGCATCAAACTGGGGTATCGCGATCCCAGCTTGCCGCCGCCCTTTTGCGCGGCTTGAAAAAATTCATACAATGGATGCTTGGTGACGGCAATGACCTTCCACATTCCGGCAGGCGGCGTCCAGCGCAAACGATGGGTCGAAACAGATGGACGCAGGTCTATCTCGGCTGATGGAACAATTTTTTTATTTTTGATCGGAAATGCGGCTACCTTTTCAATTTTCCCCGGCGGCAGTTCCATCTCCATCATGCCGCCGGCGTGCACTTCTTTCTCTTTAAAATACAGCCCCATCGCTTCCCAGCCAGGATCGGTCTTGATCACGATGTCACCCGCATTGCCGGA
>CAZKQR010000438.1:0-2887 GCA_964554965.1 uncultured Cytophagia bacterium
ATCGCCGTGCGGGTGATACTTGCCCAGCACTTCACCGACGATGCGGGCGCTCTTTTTATAGGTCGCGGGATACCGCAGCCCCAAATCCATCATCGCATAGAGCACCCGCCGGTGTACCGGCTTTAAGCCATCACGCACATCGGGCAGGGCCCGGGATACAATAACCGACATCGAATAATCGATGTAAGCGTTGCGCATCTCCTCTTCGATCAAAACCGGTATGATTTTTTCTTTCTGTTCCAGCATAGACTGTCGGCTTTCTGTTCTCAGATATCCAAATTCCGGACGTACTTGGCGTTCTCCTCGATAAATTTACGTCTATTTTCCACTTCATCGCCCATGAGCATGGAAAAAATATGATCCGCTTCAAACGCCTCCTCGATGGTCACCTGCTGCAGCGTCCGGCTCTGCGGATCCATCGTGGTTTTCCACAGCTGGTCGGGATTCATCTCTCCCAGCCCCTTGTAACGCTGGGTGACGATGTTTTTACTGCCGTCCTTGCTCATCCGTTTGATCGCCCCCTCCAGGTCCTCCTGATCATAAACATAGAGCTCATCGCCGCCGCGCTGCACGCGAAACAGCGGCGGGTTGGCGATGTACAGATGACCGTTTTCGATCACGCTTTTCATATGGCGGAAGAAAAAAGTCAACAGCAGAGTGCGGATGTGCGCGCCGTCGACATCGGCATCGGTCATGATGATGATGCGGTGGTAGCGCAATTTATCCAGATTGAACTCCTCGCGGCCGATGCCGGTGCCCATCGCCGCCACGATCGTACGAATTTCTTCGTTGGATAAAATTTTGTCCAGGCGCGCTTTTTCAACATTGAGGATCTTGCCGCGCAAGGGTAAAATCGCCTGAAACCGGCGATCACGCCCCTGTTTGGCGCTGCCGCCGGCCGAATTGCCCTCGACGATGAACATCTCGGTTTTCTCCGCCTCGGTCCAGGAGCAATCGGCCAGCTTGCCGGGCAGGCTCTCATTTTCCAGCGCCGACTTGCGCCGGGTCAGCTCGCGGGCTTTGCGCGCCGCTTCCCGGGAGCGGGCCGCCATAATGCATTTGTCAATGATGCGTTTTCCAACAATCGTGTTGGCATCGAGAAAACGCGAAAGGCTTTCGTTGATGATCGCTTCAACCGTTCCCTTTACTTCGCTGTTGCCGAGCTTGGTCTTGGTTTGACCCTCAAACTGCGGATCTTTGATCTTGATGCTGAGGATGGCGGTCAATCCCTCGCGGACATCGTCGCCGCTCAGGGTGGCGTCGTTGTTCTTGATCAGCTTATTTTTCACCGCAAAGTTGTTGAGCGTGCGGGTCAGCGCCGCCTTAAAGCCCACCTCATGCGTGCCGCCCTCTATCGTGTGGATGTTGTTGACGTAGGAATAGATGTTGTCGTTGTACGAATCGTTATACGCCAACGCCGCTTCCACTGGAATGCCGTCCCGTTCGGCCGAGATGTAGATGATCTTTTTGCTGATGGAGGTGCGGTTCTGATCCAGATACTCCACGAACGCAGCCAGACCGCCCTTGTATTTGAATTTCTCCGACTTGTTGGTGTTCTTGTCGGTGATGGAGATTTTGATGTCCTTGTTGAGAAACGCCAACTCGCGCAGACGCTCGACGATGATCTCAAAACTGAATTTGCGTTTTTTGAAAATCGTGCCGTCCGGCAAAAAGGTGGTTTTGGTCCCGGTCGCTTTGCGCTGTCCGACGATTTTAACCGGCGTGACCGGAAAGCCTTGTTCATAGCGCTGGCGATACACTTTGCCGCCGCGCGCCACCTCCACCACCATCCATTCGGACAGCGCGTTCACCACCGAAACGCCCACCCCGTGCAAACCGCCGGAAACCTTGTAGGCTTTTTTATCGAATTTTCCGCCGGCGTGCAGCACGGTCATCACCACCTCTAGGGCGGATTTTTTCTCCTCCGGATGAAGGTCCACCGGAATGCCGCGGCCGTCGTCCTCCACCGTTACCGAACCGTCTTTGTTGATGAACACATCGATCTCGGTACAATAGCCGGCCAGCGCTTCGTCGATGCTGTTATCGACCACCTCATTCACCAGATGATGCAGACCGCGCACCGAGACATCGCCGATATACATCGCCGGCCGCAGGCGCACGGCTTCCAATCCCTTGAGAACCTGAATCTGACTGGCGTCGTAAACCGGCTCTTTTTCCTTTTTGTTCATGCACCTTCCACGATTAATAGAATCTCAGATCACTCACGATACTTTTTCCGATCCGCTTCTCGATTTGCTGCAAGATCGTCTGTTTTTGAAATGTCAACTCGGTGCGCCAGCTCATATTGGCGACCCGCAGATAGAGCACCCGGTCGAAAATTTTTTCCGGCTTGGCGATCCGGCCGATCTGCGGCCCCACGATGCTGCTCCATTCCCGGATCACGGTCTGTTCTTTCAGTTTATTCTGAAAGCCCAGTTTGTCGATCAGTTCATCCAGAGAACGCGACAACGTTTTAACCGTATCCGCCATGTTACCGTTTCTCCAACGCTCCCGCGCGCATCCACAGCACCTGCTCGCTGCCAGCCAGCAGAGGCTGCAGCGCCTGATAATCAAAAGAGGTCCCGGTGACAAAACACTGCAGATCGCCGGAAAACAACTGTAACGCGCGCGCTCCCCGGTCCCAATCCAACTCCGCATACAGATCATCCAACAGCACGATCGGCAGCCGATCCAGCGTCCGGCGGATCAACACCCCTTCCGCCGCTTTCAGACAGACGGCGACGCTTTTATGTTCACCGCTGGAACCGAATAAACGCAGTTCTCTCCCGTTGATGAAAAATTTAAAATCATCGCGGTGCGGACCGATCAGCGTGATGCCCCGTTGGTGTTCCTGCCGGCGACAGTGGTTCAGACGCCGTTGAAAGGC
>CAZKQR010000439.1:0-2885 GCA_964554965.1 uncultured Cytophagia bacterium
TTTATTAATAGGTGGATATGCAGTAGGTTACCATGGGTATCCTCGTGCTACTGCGGATATCGATATCTGGATAGCTATTAATCCACAGAATGCTATAAAAATAGTGAAAGTTTTAAATAAATTTGGTTTTAGAGTTCCCGAATTATCTGTCGATCTATTTCTGCATCAGAATAAAATCGTGCGGCTTGGAAACGCCCCTGTTCGAATTGAGGTTCTCACCAGCATCTCAGGCGTTGATTTCGATGAATGCTTCCAAAATAAAATAATAGCCTTGATCGATCATGTGAAAGTGTACATCATTAATTTAGAAGACTTAAAGAAAAACAAGAAAGCAAGCGGTCGTGAAAAAGATCTAATAGATCTTAAAAAATTGCCCTGAAACTCTTTCGATGAATGGTTTCTCATTCTCCGTGACAACCCTCGGCCGCACCGGAGGCATGGTATGTGGCGGTGATCGAAAATGTGTTCTGTTCGAGCAGAACAAATTTAGCGGTTTCTACCGCGCATGCTTTGTACCGCTGAGCCGCGGTCGTTATGCAACATCTCACTTTTATCTGCGCCATTCCCGGAGAGCGGCTTCGGCGAAGGTCCAAACCCGCCGCCACGATTATCTGGATCGCTGGAATGAGCGACGCATGGCTTTACAAGCGGAGTCGTTCGATGAAAAAAATCGCGTTCTGGCTGCTCCTCGCCGCCGGCGCCCTGCAGGCCGCGGAACCGTCCGCTCTTGTGCCGGCGTCTGATCGCCAAAGAATCAACATCGATTTCGATTGGAAATACATCAACCGGGATTTCCCTCATGAGGAGGAGACCCATCAGGTTAACCAGCTGCCCTGGCAGACGGTGAACCTGCCCCATGACGCCTCCATCACCGGCGCTTTTGACCGGGCGCATAACACCACCCAGGGGTTTTTGCCCATGGAGATCGGCTGGTACAGCAAAGGGTTTTTCTTTCCCGCCTCCTATGAAAACAAAAAAATATTTATCGTCTTTGACGGAGTGTACCGCGCGTCTGATGTGTGGATGAATTACGCTTATCTCGGCCACCACGAGTCCGGCTATACCAGTTTTATTTATGATGTGACCGACTATATCCGTCTCGGCGACCGTACGCCCAACGGTCTGCGCGTGCGCGTGGACGGCCGGCGTCACGAACAGGATATGTACGAGGGAACGGGCATTTACCGGCATGTGTGGCTGTTGATCACCAATCGGCTGCACGCGGCCTGGTGCGGCGTTTTTATCAGCACGCCCCGTGTGAGCCGCACCGCGGCGACGGTGCAGGTGCAGACGCGCATACAAAACGAACATCAGACCGCTAAAAAATGCCGTCTGGTCACTCTGATTGTAGATGCCGGCGGCCATGTGCAGGCCAAGATCGAGTCACAGAGCACAGTCCCCGCCGGCGGGGAGCATACATTCAACCAACAGACCGATCTAGCACAGCCGCATCTCTGGGACATCGACGATCCCTATCTCTACCGCGCCCATACCTTGGTCTATGACGGCGCCGAGATCGTGGATGCGGTCGAGACTTTTTTCGGGGTCCGTACGTTTGCGTTCACCGCGGATAACGGTTTTTTTCTCAACGGCCGGCCGGTGAAGCTCAGAGGATTCAACGCGCACTATGATTTCGCCGGCGTCGGCACGGCCCTGCCGGACCGGATGCAGTGGGACGCGATGATGGTGATGAAACAGGCTGGTTTTAACTTTTACCGCTCCAGCCACAATCCAGCCACGCCGGAACGTCTGGAGGTGTGCGACCGCATCGGCCTGCTGGTCTGGGACGAGATCGAGCGCAAGCTGGAAAGCCCGGAGGTGGAACTGGCGCTGGTGCGCGAGACGATTTTGCGTGACCGCAATCATCCCAGCGTGATCCTCTGGTCGTTGGAGAATGAGTCGCCGCTGGAGAGCACGGTCTTTGGCACGAAAATCATCGAGCAGGCCACTGCTCTGGCTCATGAGTTGGATCCAACCCGCTTGACCACCTCCGCCGCCTCCATGCCGGTCAACCGCAACGGCTACGGCGAAGCGCTGGATGTGGTGAGCTATAATTACGACTGGCGCCGTGCGGATCAGGATCATCTCGATTTTCCGCATTGGAAGATAGGCTTGTTGAGTGAATACGCCGCCGCCCGCGCCCGACGCGGCGTCTATGGCGTCGAGCGGTTCGCCCGGGCGGAGGAGGATTCTTACTTTGACCTGTACAGCGGACAGGTGGAGACCATGTATGAGCTGTGCAGCCGGATGGAGGGCTATTGGCGCCGCATCAAGGCGCGCGATTATATGGCCGGCGGCTGCGTGTGGAGCGGCAAGGACAGCTGGGGGGAGGGCAACGCCTGGCCGCTGATCTCCCGCGGCGACGGCGTCCTGGATCTGTGTCTTTTTCCCAAGGACGCCTTTTATTACTTTGTCAGCCAGTGGACGGAAAAACCCATGGTCCATCTGTTTCCGCATTGGAATTGGCCGGGGAACGAGGGGCGGCCCATCGACGTCTGGTGTTACAGCAACTGCGACAGCGTCGAGCTCTTTCTGAATGATCGTTCATTCGGCTTTCAGCGACGGCCGGCTGAACCGGCCGCCTGGGCGCCTGGCCGGCAGCCCCCAGCGCCGGAACAGGCCGAGGAACGGGCGGAACACTTGGCCTGGGAGCTCCCTTATCAGCCCGGAGTGCTGCGCGCCGTGGGCATGCGCCACGGCGCTGTAGTCTGCGAACAGCGGGTCTCAACCGCAGCCGAACCGGCCGCGATCAAGCTCTCCCCGCTTCTGGCCGGTCTGGTGGATGAGAAATATATATCGCCGCTGATCGCAGACGGCCGCGATGTGGCGATTCTCAAAGCAGAGATCGTGGACCGGAATGGGGTGCGGGTTCCGCAGGCCGGCAA
>CAZKQR010000440.1:0-2861 GCA_964554965.1 uncultured Cytophagia bacterium
CATGGCGCAGGGGGGCGTTCCACTTGGCGTATTCCGGGCTGATGCTGCGGATCTCCCGCACCTCACGGCGCAGCAGTTCGGCATCCTCCTCCACCAGGTGGATATAGCGGTCACGGTTAAAGCCCATCCAGGCTAGACTGGTTCGGCCGGGCCAAAGAATGGCAATGCGCTCTCCCATCCCGTGCATGCTTTTGCTCAGGGCCTTTTTTACGCCTGTGCCAAACGCGAGCAGCACGACAATGCTGACCGTACCCCAGACAATGCCGAAGAGGGTCATAAACGTGCGGGCTTTGTATTGACGCAGATAGTAAAAGATCTCTTTGATGGTTTCAACCAGGCGGTTCATAGTCAGAGCTCATGCGATGGTGGCCGCCGCGCACGGGCGGCAGGTCGTGATGTTAGACAATCGGCTTTACTTTTTTCTCGAGCACCTCCTGTCCCTCCTGCAGGCCGGAGATCACTTCGATATGGATGGCGTCGCTGAGGCCGGTCTTGATGGGAATCTCTTTGCTTTCCTTTGCTCCGGTGCTGATCTGGACAAAGGCCGAATCATTGCGGAAGGCGACCACCCGTTCCGGAATAGCCAACACCTGCACCTTTTTATTGATGATGATGGTGGCGTTGGCGGAAAAACCGGCGCGGAGCACGGCGCCAGCCGCGTCATCGATGGAGATCTCGACCGGAAAAAGGGTCGAGTTCTCTTCCTTACGCGCCTTGAGCGAGATGAGAGTGACATGGCCCTTAACCACTTTGCCCGGAAGAGCGCCGATCGCCAGCTCGCAGGGCATAGCCTCACTGATCTTGCCGACGTCGATCTCGTCAAGAGTGCCGCGGAAAAGCAGCTCCTTCATATCCGCCATCTTCATCAGCTCCGTGCCGGCCTGGTAAGAGGTCAGGGGGACGACCGGATCGCCGAGGTTGACCGATTTGAGCAGTATGTAGCCGGTGATCGGCGCCCGAACCGTCGTTTCGATGGCGTTGCCGGCGATCTGGATGCGACCCTTTTTCAGCAATTCGAGTCGTTCCCTGGCGATCTTGGCGCGCACCGTGGCCTGGTCGTACTGCTGCTCCATGGTTTCATAGGCCTGCTGCGAGATCAAACCCTTTGCTTTGAGTTCCTTCTGGCGCTCAAGCTCGCGGCTGAGTGTGGAGAATTCAATCTCGGCGATCTCTACGCCGCGAGTGGTCTCGGCCAGTTCCAGCGGTGTGGGATCAGGACGAACATCGAGCAGAGGCGCGCCCGCCTGAACAAAATCTCCGACCTCGATGTGCATTTTTCCCACCACTCCGGAGGTCTTGGATTTCACCGCGATCTCATTCTTGGGCTCGATCGCTCCCACCGCCAGTGCTTTGTCGACGATGTCCCTGCGGCCAACTTTTACTTTCGCCGGACCCGTCTCACCGTTTTTTTTCAATCCAACGCTCAAGGCGATCGCAGTCAGAATGACCACCGCCGCAACGGCGATGAGCCCATACCATTTTTTATTGCTCCGCTTTGTCATAACAGGAGACTCCAAAGGATTGAATCATAGTGCAGAGGATTGGATTATAGGCTTATACGGCAACGTCATTCATTTTGTTACACGTTGCGGATAGTCCAGGAAGGTAAAAAAGCGGCCTCTTTCATTCAGAATAATCACTGCACGCCGCCCTGCCCATGCGGCGCGCGGGATTCTGCTGCGAATAAAAAATTATTCGCGTCAAAGAAATTAACCTTGACAAAATGATTTAAAGTGCTTAATTGTACATACAATATAACAACTGTCACCCTTCGGACCTGTGCGTCCCAAGCATAACGTATTTTCTCATCCGCTGTTGACTCCGTAACGAGTGGAAACGAACATGCCTATGCCCTGCGCTATCCACCCCTCATTCATACCTGTCCATTCTTATTTTACATCTTTGCACTTCTTGTCATCCGGATAAATGCCTTTGTTGCATTAAGGCGACCCATACTGACAACCACACCCACAAAAAAAGCTTAGGACTTGTTGAGGATTCAATGCGAAAAAGAACAATGGTGCTACGGTCAGGAACAGCCCTGAATGCAGTTTGGATCTTGATCTTTTTTTTCAGCCCATCTGTTTTTTCCCAGCGCGCTGAGGACGGCCACATCAACCACCGGAAATACGGCGTCATGGACGGCAATCTCACCCGTATACCTTTTTGGAACGACGGCTTTGTCGGCGGCGTGACCATGGGCTATGTCATCGAGTATCCCATCGGCAGCGGCCACAATCAGATGGATCAGGTGGCGCCGGTTGTGGTCAGCACTATCACGGATTCCAAGGGTGAAAAACAGGCCTGTGTGGAAACGTGCTATTACATTCCTGATTACAGTCCGGACGGTTCAGCCCGCTGGCGCTATGAAGCCCTGGGCGGCTACTGCAACCCTTCTCAGCTGGAAGCGGCCATGAGCGACGATCCCTACACCTGGCCCGAGAGCTGGCCGGACAAAATGGACGACAGCATCGATCCCGGCTGGCCCAAAGCCTGGAACGGCTATTTCGGCAAAGGGGTCATGAACGCGGACCTGGAGACCTATTTCGTCATCGACGACGACCCGGATGAAGAGTTCGACTATTACCCCGATGCAACCGATTCCAGCCGGCGCGGGCTGGGTACGCAGATGTATGTGCGCTCCCTGCAGTGGCGCAACGTCATGACCGAGACTCACAACTTTTGGCTCTACGATGTGGAGAACGAAGGCACCACCACTTATGATTCGGTCTTTCTGGCACTCTACGCGGACTTTAAAATCGGCGGCGACGACGACGATGTGGCCGGCTACAACACCCGCCTGGATGTGGCCTATTGCTACGACTATAAAAACGTCGGCAAACCGGGCAACTACTCCCCGG
>CAZKQR010000441.1:0-2758 GCA_964554965.1 uncultured Cytophagia bacterium
GCATCTACTACTATGTCATGCGCGCCGGCGAGCAAGTGATCATGAAAAAGCTGCGGCTGGCAAAATAGTCAAAGAACAGACAGCGGGAAATAAAAAAAAGCGACCTGAAAAATCAGGTCGCTTTTTTTTTTGTTGGAAGACGGACCATGCAGTGCGGCGATGAAATAATCCGCGCCGGGGAGGCTAAAGTTTTTTTAGAAAGATGCTGCCGCCCGAAGTGCGCAGGGTCAGTTTCGGGCCGCCGCCGTTGATAGCGGCGCGCAGATGCGTTTTGCTCAGCTCGCCCTGCACCGTTACCGGCAGTTCAGTCACCACACGGCCGCCGCTGGTGGCGGCATCGACCTCCGCACGAATGTCCGGCGCCATGCTCACGGTGATATTGCCGCCAGAGGTGCGCAGCTCGCAGTCCGCGCCAGGCTGCTGGATCAGAGTCGCCTCCACGCTGCCACCGGAGGTCGAAGCGCTGATCGCGGCCATGACCTCTTCGACATGGATGCCTCCTCCGGATGTTTCCGCTTGCACGCTGCCCCTGGCTTTTTGAATGGAGATGGACCCGCCGGAAGTGAACGCAGCAACCCGGCCCTGCACTTCGCCGATATGAATGCCGCCACCGGACGTATGCACGTCTGCATCGCCGTCACAGCCCTGCAGCGAGATGCTGCCTCCCGAGGTTTTACCGGTCACCGGCCCGCGGATGCGTCCAAAGGTCAGGCTGCCGCCCGAAGTGGCCGTAGTGGCGCGGCCGTACAAATCCGAAACCGAGATGCTGCCGCCGGAGGTTTTCAAATCCACGTTGTATTTTTCCGGCACCGTGATGATGAAATGCAGGTTGAACCTGGCCCGGTCCCAGCCGAAAAAGCTGTCCGAGTCCTTGTGCTCGACCAGAACCTTCACATCGTTCCCGGTCTGGGTGAATTCCATTTTCAGATCTTTGAGGATGCGGTCCGCCTGTTCCCGGTCATTGGTGTTGAATTTGCGTTGCACGACAATCGTAACCTGATCACTGCCGGCCGCCCGCACTTCGATGCCGCCTCGCTGGGTGTCGACGGTCAATACGCCGCCTTCTCCCACTCGAAATGTTTTTTCCACCGTGTCCTCGATGTTCGCCAACACCGTTCCCGCCCAAAAAAGTGCTGTGCACAAAAGGGTGATAATCGCTCGCTGTATCATGATACTCTCCTCGTTACCGGGCTTTTTGAATGGTGACGTCGCCGCCGTCAGCCTTTAATTCGATGACGTCGCCTCCGCCGTTGATCTCACCTGTACTACGTATAATTTTTCTGCCGGTTTCATCCTGGGATGATTTGGTCAGCGGAAAATCGCTATAGATGTCGTTACGCGAGCCGGATCGCCGGGACAGCCGCACTTCTGCGAGGATACGGGCCGGCAGCAGGGCGGGAAGGATCACTTGGATGTCGCCGCCGGTGGTCTCTGCATGCAGCGCGTGCGGTTTGGAAAAATCCTCAAGCGTCATCTCGATGGAGATATCGCCGCCCATGGATACCGCGGTCGCGGCCGCCTGCAGATCCGTCACCTGGATTTCTCCGCCCAACGTACGCATATTGGCTTCAGCCAAAAGCCGGTCGGCCTCGATGTCGCCGCCGTGAGTGGATATCTGCAAAGCGCTGCGACAATCCTCAACATCGATGTCGCCGCCCATGGTGGAGATCTGCACGGATTCACCCTGCACATCGGTCAGGGTGATGTCTCCGCCCATGGTCTGCGCTTTCAGGCTGCCGTTTATTTTCTGCAGCAGCAGATCTCCGCCGGCCGTGGACAGTTCGATTTTGTTTTTTGCGTTCAGCAGTTCGATATCGCCGCCGGCTGTGTTGATGACGGACTCGCTGAATATATTTTTAAGATCCACATCGCCCCCTGCCGTGGAGGCGCGCAGAGAGCCATGAACGCCGTCAAAGGTCAGATCGCCTCCTGCAGTATGAACCTCGACAGCGCCGCCGATCTCCTGGAGACCGACATCTCCACCGGCGGAGTGCAGCTGGATTTGGCCGGAAACCCGTTCAACCTGAATATCGCCCCGCCTGGCTTTCAGGTGCAGATTGAATTTTTCCGGCACAGTGACCGTCAGGTGACGCACGACGTTCGATGGCGTAGCGCCGGCAGTGATCACGATGCCGCCGGCCTGTTGCTGAAACGCCTCTTTCTCTGCGTTCACGATGCGGTCCAGCTCTTCCTGAGTGAAGACCTCGGCGTGCAGGTCGGCATGAATGATCACCTGATCGCCGCCGCCCTGAACCGTGATGTCGCCGTTCATATTGTCGACGGTCAAAGTGCCGCCCGGCGAAGCCGCAAAACGCTTATCCAGCGCCACACGATAGTCGCCGCTGGAACCGGTGACGGTCTGCCCCATGGCCAGCGCCGCAGTCGTTAATAAAAGTAAAAGGAATTTTTTCATTTAACCCTCCCGACTCGATAAAAGACCGGTCGATTTTTCCACCTCAATTTTTTTCAGCAGGTCATTGGCGCGATGGCGGATATAGCTGCTGGTGTCCGCCTGGACCGAACGCAGCAGGGGCTCCCGGCTCTCTACGGGTTCCAGTGGCCCGGTCAGAGAGTCGAACGCCTGAATGCGCAGCGCGGGATTTTGATCATAGAGCAGAACGCGCGTCAACGCATTGCGGATCGCCTCGTTGATCGGCACGGATTGGAGCGCACGCACGGCCATCAAGCGCACGCCCGGATTGGGCTCTTTTTTCAGCACCTGTTCCAGACTGCCGATCAGCTCGACATCCAGGCTTTG
>CAZKQR010000442.1:0-2703 GCA_964554965.1 uncultured Cytophagia bacterium
TCTTTCCGCCACCTGACTGGAGGTGAAGGATTTGCCCACATGAAAACAGGAGATCTGATAGTTCTGGCAAAAGATGCAGCGCATGGCGCAGCCGGAAAAGAAAACCGTGCCCGAGCCGTTGGAGCCGCTGATGGGCGGTTCTTCGCCAAAGTGGGCTTCGATCGAGGCGATGCGCAGCTCTGCGGTTTCACCGCAAAAGCCTTTTTTTCCCTGCAGCCGGTTGACCGCACAATTGCGCGGGCACAGGGTGCAATGCTCATAGTCTTGCATGGGTGTGAGACGTTCGTTGAATCCAGGTTAGGTTGCACATCATCGCTGATTAAGAGGGATAAAATAGCACCAATCCCATTCTTATGCAATGGAAAAGATCGTGCGGCGGGTTGTCCACGCCGGCTTGGTTTGAGTGAAATGCATTTTATTGAAATTAAAAGCCTTGATTCTTGGTGATTTTTTGTCTAATTTTTTTAGATTCTGCACTTTGGCCGCTTTTTTGGTATAGTCATCATAGAAGGTATGCGCCTGATTCGCAGAGCAGGGCCTGATCTCGATGGATCCAGCGAAAGCGTTGCAGGAGCCGGCCTCTCCGGCGACAGGGGGCATCGGCCATGAAAAATGTTTTCCTGAAAAATAAGCTGCAAACGAATAAAGGATTCTCAATGGTTCGGAATCGCTTGGTTTTAATCCCGTTTTTTCTGTTATGGATCGCATCGGCTTTTCTCTGTTGCGCTCATCGGCCCAATTTCGCCGCGGAAAAATCCAACGTGGCCCAATTCAAAAAGGAAGTGGACGCTATCTTTAACGATCCCTCCTTCGCCAACGCCCACTGGGGCGTGGCCATCCAGTCTCTCAAGACCGGCGAATTTTTCTATCTTCGCAACGAGGACAAAGAGTTCATCCCAGCCTCCAACATGAAGCTGTTCACCACCGCCGTGGCCATGAACAAGCTGGGTCCGGACTATCGTTTTGTCACCCGCGTCTACACCAACGGTCTGCTTCGTCCCGACGGCGTGCTGGAAGGGGATCTGATCGTCCGCGGCTGCGGCGACCCCTCGCTCTGCGGCCGCTTCCACGACGGCCGCATCACTCGAGTGTTCGAGATGTGGGCCGACAGCCTGGCTGCCAGGGGCATTAAAGCGGTCAGCGGCCGGCTGATCGGCGATGACAACTATTTCGACGATGAGACGCTGGGCAAGGGGTGGTCCTGGGACGACCTCAACGATTACTATGCCGCCCAGATCAGCGCCCTCACCTTTAACGACAACTGCATCGACATTGTCTTCAAACCCGGCGACAGCCTCGGTGCGCCAGGCCGTTTTCGTCTGGAACCGGACACCCGTTATGTGGAGGTCGTCAACCAGGTGGTCACCGGCCGCCGGACCCGGCTCAGCTTTGACCGTGCGCCGGGCGCCAACCGCATCACCTGCCGCGGCACGATCGATGTCCAATCCGGCGAACGCCGCGATACCGTGACCATCGATAATCCCACCGCCTATTGCATCACAGTTTTCAATGAGGTGCTCCAGTCCCGCAACATCACTGTGCACGGCGGCGTGGCTGATATCGATGAGATTCCCGAGTTCACCTACGCGCCGCTGGAGATCTACACCCTGTGCGCCACTCCGTCGCCGCCGCTGCAGCGAATCGTTACGGTGTTGAATAAAGAGAGCAACAACCTCTATGCCGAGCTGCTCTTCCGCGTCAACGCCGGCGAGCTGACCGGCGAGGGCACGGCGGCCAGTGCGGAGAAAGCGGAGAAGGAGCTCTTTGGCGCCATGGGCATCAATCCCGAACACCTGTCTCTGGCGGACGGCTCCGGGCTGTCGCGGTTGAATCTGATCACGCCGCGAAGCATGATCGAGCTGCTCGGCTATATGCGCCGGCAGGCTTGCAGCGATTCCTTTTATCAGACGCTGCCCATCGCCGGAGTGGACGGCACTCTGAAAGGAAGAATGCGCGGCACCGCGGCAGCAGGGAACGTCCATGCCAAAACCGGACTGGTGAGCCGGGTGCGGGCCCTGTCCGGCTACGCGACCACACAGGACGGTGAAGAGCTGGCCTTTTCCATGATCGTCAACTTTTACTCTGTTCCCACCGGATCAGCCAACCAGATTCAGGACCTGGTCTGCGAACGCATGGTCAACTTTAAAAGGTGAACCGTTTCGTGCATTCGTCCCGCCCCACATACGCCGAACGCATCGGCCGCTGGTTCGATTCGCTGCCGCTGCGCGTCAAGCTGATCATTCTCATCGGTTCGCTGTTCATCGTCCTGACCATGGTTTCTACGCTGATCATTTTGCAGCAGGGCAATCGCATCATCAATGAACGGCTGGCGGAGACCTGCACGATTTCGCTGCAGCATGTTTCTCAGACCATCAAGAACGATCTGCTGCTCTATTACGGCGCCGGCCACGATCCGAACACCGCGTCCCTGCATCTGGGCCACATCCGCGAAGCCATCATGAGCGTGTCCAATCAGCGGATCGCCGGACTGATGTACGCGGGAGTGATCGATCGCTCGGGCGCGATCATCGCGCACACCCGGCCCGAGATGCTGAACCGCAGAATCTCACCGGCGGACAGCGCGCTGTTCAGCACCCTGTCGCAGACCTTGGTGCGGCCGCGCGGCGGCACGCTGGAATACGTGCATCCGCTGTACACGCGCCGAGACGATCAGGGAGAACGCATGGTTTTCCTCGGCGATAC
>CAZKQR010000443.1:0-2658 GCA_964554965.1 uncultured Cytophagia bacterium
GATCTGGATTTGACCGCCCGCTGCAATCTGAACTGCCGACATTGCTACATCAATCTGCCGGCAGGCGATAGAGCGGCCAAAGCTAAAGAGCTCACCCTGGAGGAGATCAGTCACATAGCGGACCAGGCCATGGAGCTGGGCGCGCTGTGGTGCCTGCTCACCGGCGGCGAACCGCTGCTGCGGCATGATTTCATCGATATCTATTTAATGCTCAAGCGCAAGGGGCTGCTGATCTCGCTGTTTACCAACGCCACCCTGATTCAGCCGGAGCATATAGAACTCTTCAAAAAGTATCCGCCGCGCGACATCGAGGTGACCATCTATGGCGCCTCGGCGGAGAGCTATGATCGCGTCACGCGGCGGCCAGGCGCCTTTGCGCAGTTCGTCGCCGGGCTGGACGCACTTTTCGCTGCCGGCGTTCGCGTGCGCCTCAAGGCCATGGCCCTGCGCTCCAATCTGCAGGATATGGAGGCCATCGCCGCATTCGGCCGCAGCCGCACCAAAGATTTTTATCGTTTTGATCCGCAATTGCATCTGCGTTACGACCATAGCCCTGTGCGTAACGCGGAAATCGAGGCGGAGCGGCTAACGCCGGAAGAGGTGGTGGCGCTGGAGCGCGCGGACACGGAGCGGTTCGGCTCGCTGCTCAAGGGTTGCGATGAGCTGATCAGCGAGTCCTTTACTCACGTGGGCTGCGATCATCTTTTTCACTGCGGCGCAGGCAACGGCAACTGCAGCATCGGCTATGATGGTACGTTTCGTTTGTGCCAGTCGCTGTGGGCGCCGGGGACCACGGTCAATCTGCGCGAGACGCCGTTGCGCGAGGCGTGGGAAAAGCTGGTGCCTGTGGTCCGGGATATGCGCTCGCAGGATGAGCGATTTTTGCATTCCTGTCGAAAATGTCCCATCGTCAATCTGTGTTTGTGGTGTCCGGCCCACGCGCATCTGGAGACCGGCTGCATGGACGGCGAGACGCCGTTTTTCTGCGCTGTGGCGCATGCCCGCGCAAAGGCGATCGAAAGCGCAAAATCCGCTGAACCGCAATTGTAATATGTGCCGCCGAGGGGGTGTTGTGCAGGGCAGACGGCGAACGGATCACGCATTGCGCGTGCTCATATAAGACGACGTTGTAGGAGGCGGCTCTGCCGCCGATGGTGTGCAGGGCAGACGACGAACGGATCACGCATTGCGCGTGTTCATACAAGACGACGTTGTAGGAGGCGGCTCTGCCGCCGATGGATGGGGGCGGTGGGAAATTCAGTCGCCGACAGAGTCGGCTCCTACAAGGCTACAAGGCGTGTGAAGAACGGTTTACATGAACGAAATCGTCCCCCGTTCAAATATCAATGCTGAAAATATGGGAAACCAATAAATTACCGAATGGCCAATCTTCAACAGGATTCTTAGAATCCAAACCGCTGGAGCGATGAAAAAAGACGCTGTTATACCTCTGATCCTTTTGTTTCTGTTTCTGCTTACTCCCCTGCTTGCAGCGGGAGAAGGGCAAAGGCCGGTTGCATCCAATCTGCTGGGCTACAGCGGCGTGCTGGTGGCGCCCACAGCCTATATGCCCGGAGACGGAACCATCACCGCCACATTTAGCCGCATACCCAAGCTCTATGCCGCCAAACTGCAGCCCTATCAAACCTCGTCGGTGTATACGGTGAACGCCGGAGTTTTTTCTTTTATGGAGGGCTTTGTCTCCCTGATCCGGCCGGATCACTTTAAGGGCGGCACCGGCGACCGCACCGCCGGTCTGCGAGTGAATTTTTTCCACGAGACGCACAGACGGCCGGCCCTCACCCTGGGCATGCAGGATTTTTTTGCCGTCGAACAGCTGCATCTGGAACCCTCCGACGCTCAGGTCTTTGCCTCCCTCTATCTGGTAAGTTCCAAATCCTTTACCCTGTACAATCGCCAAATTTTTACCCATCTCGGTTATGGCACGGACTGGCTGCCGGCCAACACCTCGCAGCTGGTGGGGCTGTTCGGCGCGATGGAGATCGAAACCCTATCGAACGTGTTTCTGCTGCTGGAGAACGATGCGAAAAAATGGAACCTCGGCCTGCGCACCCGGCTTTTTTCCCATTTTCAGCTCATGGCGGGCTGGTGGGGCATGAATGAATTCAGCTGGAGTGTGAGCGGCTGGTTCAGTCTCAGCGGATTATAAAATGCTCCGACATGGAGCTTTAATAGCCCACAGCCGTTCATTAGCCGCCGTTAACATAAGCAACTGCTTCACTATTGTTATAAAAATGTTCAACGGAGAGATCGGCCAGATCATGGCCAATTTACGGCCTTGCTAAAAGGCTCAAATCTCCTTCGGCCGCACCGTCTGTTTCAAGTGAAGGGTGATGTTCAGTTTGAGGGTTCGCGGGGAGTATGGTTTTCTTCTATCCGCTGCAATCTTTTCTTCCAATCCGTTATTTCCCACCCGTATTCCTTTTCCCCCAAAACGCCTAAATACCGCGCTTGAGCATGGGCCGCCTCGCAGCAGTATTCCACCGGCTTGTCCAACACCCCGTGTTCGATCCAGGACTTGGCCGGGCACTGCTCGCAGAGGCCGCGCAGCATGCAGCGGGCGCAGCGGTTGAGAAAATCCAGATTGGTCGCTCGCATTTGCCGCAGCTGCGGGAAAAATTCGCGCAGGGCGAATTC
>CAZKQR010000444.1:0-2590 GCA_964554965.1 uncultured Cytophagia bacterium
CGCGAGGGCGGCCGGACCGTGGGCGCCGGCGTGGTGACCAAGATTATAAAATAACTCTTAGTAGATAGGAACATCGTCCGCCGCAACAGCGGGCGAACGGGCGGAACAAGCTGCTCCGCCCGGAATCAAGTCAATCGGAGCGTTATCCATGTCGGGTCAAAAACTTAGAATAAAACTCAAGGCGTACGATCACCGTTTGATCGACAAATCCACTGAAAAGATCATCAAGACGGCCAAAACCACCGGTGCGATGATCGTGGGGCCGATTCCGCTACCGACCAGTCGTTCGGTGTACACGGTGTTGCGGTCGCCCCATGTGGACAAAAAGTCGCGCGAGCAGTTCGAGACGCGGGTTCACAAGCGGTTGATCGACATTCACAACTCATCCCCGAAAACGGTGGATGCGCTGATGAAGCTGGAGCTTCCGGCCGGCGTGGATGTCGAGATCAAAGTGTGATGACCGCAGCGTCCGTTTTTAATTGATCAGACGTACGACGGCCCTATAACCCTATTCGATGGTATATCAATGCGTGCACTTATCGGTAAAAAAATCGGCATGACCCGGATCTTTGATGAAGCCGGCAACATGGTTGCGGCAACGGTCATCGAAGCCGGTCCCTGCGTGGTAACACAGGTGAAGACCCAGGACAAGGATGGCTATATCGCCGTCCAGGTGGGTTTCGGCGGCAAAAAAGAAAAGCACACTAACCGGGCTTTGCGCGGCCATTACAAGGCCTCCGGCAAGGGACCCTACGAGGTGGTGCGTGAATTGCGTGATTTGGAAATCGATCGCGAGGTCAAGATCGGCGATGAGATCAAGGCCGACATCTTTGCCGCGGGCGATATCGTCCGGGTGACCGGAGTGAGCAAAGGGTTGGGATTTCAGGGCGTGGTGCGCCGCCATCATTTCAACGGCGGCCCGGTGAGCCATGGCCAGAGCGATCGCTTGCGTGCGCCGGGTTCTTTGGGCCAGTCCTCTTATCCCTCGCGCGTGTACAAGGGTCTGCGCATGGCCGGCCGTATGGGCGGCGACCGCGTGACCTTGCGCCACCTGCGCGTGCTCAAAGTGGATACCGCCAACAACCTGCTGATCATCAAGGGGGCGGTGCCGGGAACAGAAAACGGGATTGTTTTAATCAGAAAGTAAACTCGCATATGGAATTACAGGTTTACACCAAAGAGGGGAAAGAGACCGGCCGCAGCGTCAAGGTCTCGGACAAAATTTTCGCCGTGGAACCGAACGAACATGCGGTTTATCTGGCGGTGAACGCCCAGCAGACCAACACGCGGCAGGGCACCCGGGCCACCAAGACCCGTTCCGAGGTCTCCGGCGGAGGTAAAAAGCCCTGGAAGCAAAAAGGACGCGGCACCGCACGCTCCGGTTCCAGCCGCTCGCCGATCTGGCGGGGCGGCGGCACCACCCACGGCCCGCAGCCGCAAGAGTTCGAGTTCAAGCTGCCGGTCAAGGTGAAACGGTTGGCGCGCAAGTCGGTGTTGTCGGCCAAAGTGAAAGAGGACGGCATCCGCATCGTTGAGGATTTCAATCTGGAGCAGGCCAAGACCAAAGAGGTGTCGACGGTGCTGAAGAGCTTCGGCCTGACCGGCGCCCGGACCCTGCTGCTGCTGCCGGCCTATGATGAAAAGTTCTGGCAGGCCAGCCGCAACCTGAAAAATCTGCGCGTGCATATTGCCAAAGACGCTTCGACGTATGATCTGCTGCACTGCCGGACGCTGTTGGTCATGGAGAGCGCGATCAAAAATCTGGAGGGTACTTTCAAGTCATGAAACGTGAACAACCCATCATCATCAAACCGATCCTGACTGAGAAAGCGCTCAAGATGCAGGAAGCGGCCCATCGCTACACCTTTCAGGTGCATTCGGACGCCAACAAGATCGAGATTCAGCAGGCGGTGACGAAAAAGTTTCAGGTGCGCGTCAACGATGTCGCCACGGTCAATGTCAAGGGCAAGGCCAAACGCCAGAACACCCGTCGCGGCATCACCCGCGGCAAGCGTTCGGACTGGAAAAAGGCCATCGTGACTCTGCATCCGGAGGACAAGATCGATTTTTTTGAAAGCACCAAGACAAAGTAGCTGAATACCAGGAGAATCACCAATGCCCGTTCGCACGTTCAAACCCGCCACACCGGGACAACGGTTTAAAAGCGTCAATACCTATGAGGAGGTGACCGCCTCGACGCCGGAGCGCAGCCTGTTGGTGTCGCTGAGCAAGTCGGGCGGCCGCAACAATCTCGGCCGCGTGACCTCCCGTCATCGTGGTGGAGGACACAAGCGGTATTATCGCGTCATCGATTTCAAACGCGACAAGTTGGAAATCCCCGCCGTGGTTGCCACGATCGAATACGATCCCAACCGCAGCGCCAACATCGCCCTGCTGCACTATCGCGACGGCGAGAAGCGGTACATTCTGGCCCCGCTGGGGTTGCAGGTCGGGGACAGCGTGCTTTCCGGCGCTTCTCCAGAGATCCGGCCGGGCAACGCCATGCCGTTGGAAAAGAACCCGCACTAAAATATTGTGAACAATGTGTAGATGAAAAAGTGCAAGTGCGGTCAGATGGCGAGCTGCGCCG
>CAZKQR010000445.1:0-2577 GCA_964554965.1 uncultured Cytophagia bacterium
GCAGGATGCGCAACTCGCGGCGGATCACCTTTTCCCGGGTCTTGCTGTTGCCCACCACTTTAATCTCGTTGATGCGCGCCTGTTTGCCCTCGGAGACGAGGAAATGGATGTCCAGCTCCTGGTTCTGATCCTCTGTCTCGCGGGGCACGGTCTGCGCATAGATGTAACCGCGATCATAATACAGCGTGCCGATGTTTTTCATGATCGCTTCTTCCAGCTTTTTCTTGCTGTAGATTTCACCCTTGGCAAAGCCCAGCTGGCTGTTGAGCTCCTCGGTGGTAAAGATCTTGTTGCCCTCAAAGGTGATGTCGCCAAAGGTGTATTGCGGCCCTTCGTTGATCCAGATATCGATGTACATCTCGTCGTTCAGTTCATTGTACGAGACCGAATCGCGCAGGATTTCAATATCGCGATATCCATGGTTCGCATAAAAATCGAGCAGCAGCCCCTGATCCTCTTCGTATTTTTTTTGATCGAAATCGCCGCCGCGCAGCCAGGTGTTCTCTTTGGTTTTTTTCAGCTGCTTGCGCAGCTTTTTGTCGGTGAACATTCCGTTGCCGTGAAAATCGAGGCGCTCGATCTGCACTTTGCGGCCTTCATCAAAGACAAAGCGCACGTTGACCCGGCTGCTGTCGTCCTTGGTGTACTCTTGCACGGTTTTGATTTTGGCCAGCAGGTGGCCTTTTTCCTTGTACTTGTCCAGCAGTTTGGATTTGGCGCGCGCGATCATGCCGGGATTGACCACCTGGCCCGGATAAAAGCTGGTGGCGGTTTCGATGTCTTCCTTTTTGAGCTTTTTGTTGCCCTGATATTCGAATTTGTCCAGCCGCGGATATTCCGTGACGCGAATGACGATAAAGACGCCTTCGGCCAGTTCCCGCTCCACCACAATGCGGATGTCGGAAAACAGATCCAACCGCCACAGCTGACGGATCGCCTCCTGGATGCCGTCGCCGGTGATCTCCATGCCCGGTGTAATGCCCGAGCTCAGGCGCACCATGTTGGCATCGGTGGTTCGATTGCCTTCCACTGAAACGCCGAGGATTTTCACCGAACGCTTTTGGGCCAAGAGCGCTTGGGGCATGCTGACCGACAGGATCAGCAGGCTGCTTATGATCCATTTTCCGAAACGTAGAGAATTCAATAGGTGGCTTTCAAGTTTAGATCAAATAATGTAAGAAAATTAAAGCTTATTGCCAAGAAAAATATATCCTTCGGCCCGCTGGAAACCGTCGTGCGACTGCTAATCAAACGCCGTCAATTCTGCCGAGTTCCTTTGAACGGCCCAAAAAAAAGCCTTGCCCGCTAAGGCAAGGCATGACAGAGATCAAACCATCGTCATCCTACTCGGTCTTGGACTGCAGCTGTTCGCGGGTCTTGCCGTAACGGCGCTCCCGTTTTGCATAGTCCTCCACCGCCTCGAGGAACTGGGCTTCGTTGAAATCCGGCCACAGCGTGGGGGTGATGTACAATTCGGTATAGGCGATCTGCCAGAGAAGAAAATTGCTCAGCCGTTGCTCGCCGCTGGTGCGGATCAGCAGGTCCGGGTCGCCCATTTCGTGCGTCTGCAGATGGCCGGCGATCAGCGCCTCATCGATCTGGCGGACCGACAACTCACCCTTTTCCACTTTGGCGGCGATTTTGCGCACAGCCTGAACGATCTCCTGCCGGCCGCTGTAGCTGAGCGCCAGATTGAGGTTCAGCCCGGTGTTGCGGCGGAGTTTGGCGATGGTGGCGCGCACGCCCATGCGCGGCGCCGCGGGCAGGGCGGCCAGATCGCCGATCACGGTCAGACGCACGTTTTTCTTCATCAGCTCCACGGTCTCGCTGGTGATCGTACGGAGCAACAACGACATAAGATCCGTGATCTCGCTCTGCGGACGTTTCCAGTTCTCGGTGGAAAACGTGTACAGCGTCAGAGTCTGAATGCCCAGGCCGCCGGCGGCCTCCACCACAGCGCGCACAGATTCGACGCCCTGCTTGTGGCCGGCGATGCGCGGCAGACCGTGTCGTGTGGCCCAGCGGCCATTGCCGTCCATAATCACCGCGACATGGCGTGGGATCCTACCGGTCTTCTTAAGAGTGTCAATACGAATAAGGTCCATCACCAAGTTCTTTTTGGTTCTTTTCTGCTCTGATCCGTTCGAATGGTCGTTGTCCGCCTGTAGCAACGAGTCAGCCGCTTTGGCCTGATACAAAAGAGGCTGTGCCCGGCCATCCTCAAGCAAGGGGCCGGCGCACAGCCTGAAGCGCTAACCGTCAATTATTGTTTGCGCAGGGATTCGGCTTTATCAAAGCACTCTTTTCCCTTGGCCGCATCGCCGATGTTGATGTAGGCGACGCCCAGGTTGTACCAGACGGTGTTGTTGTCCCCTTTGATGCCCAGCGCCTTCTCCAGATAGGGGATGGATTCCTTGTAAAAACCCTTGAGCTTGGTCATCTCGTCATCGCCGACCGTCTGCTTGTTCTTTTCTTTTTCGATCAGGGACTTGCGTACCTCTTCGGCCATATTCAAAAACGAGTTGCCGACGTTGACATTGGCGTCGTAATCATCGGGATTTTGCGCGATCACTTTCT
>CAZKQR010000446.1:0-2567 GCA_964554965.1 uncultured Cytophagia bacterium
AGGGGCCTCGGTCCGGCCGCCAGAGTTGCCGGTTTCCGATTTGCTGAACCGCACCGCTGCCAACATCAGCTCGGGCTTTATCCCCAGTGTCGAGTCGCGTAAACCGACGACCGAAAACAGCAGCGGTTCCCTCGGCGCCACGGTCCCTCTGCCGGTGCGGATTCGCTTGCCCCTCAAACCCTGAGCGTGAGAGAAGGACAACGCCATGTCAGCCATCTCCAGATTTCGCCAAACCGCTGCGCTCGCACTCTCGTTTGTGACTATCTCCGGCTCACAGACTAAGCTGTTCGAACGATACCAGGCCCGTCTGTTCGCCCCGGCCGCCGGCATCCAGTATTGGAGCATCGAAGAGAACTCGGTGCACCAACTGGCGCTGCCCCTGATGTTGGTCGCTCCCTTTAATGAAAAATTGCAGGCCACGCTTTCCACGGCCCCGGCTTTAAGCGGATATCACGCCGGCAGCACGCTGTCTCTCAACGGTCTTTCCGATATGCGCATCAGCGGCTCTTATCTCTTCGGCGAGGAGAAAGCCATGGCCACCTTCGGCGTCAGTCTGCCCACGGGCAAACACGCGCTCAAATCGGACGAGTTTCTTGTGGCCAATATTCTGGCTCAGCACGCCTTGAGTTTTGACGTGCCGATTCTGGGACAGGGCCTGGATGCCACCGCCGGCATGGTGACCGCCCGCCGTTTCGCCGGCTGGGTGGCCGGACTGGGCGCAGGGTATGTGATGCGCGGCGCTTTTGAGGCGATTGAGAACGCCACCGCCAAATATGATCCCGGCGATGAGATCAATTTTTCCCTGGCGCTGGATAAACCGCTGGGCCGCAGGAACAAACTCATGGTCGACGCCAACTATACGATCTATGGCACGGACAAGATGTCCGGGGAGGAGGTTTTCAAGGCCGGCAACCGTTTCACCCTGCAAGCTATGCTGCAGGTGCCTGGTGAAGGCCTGAGCTGGCTTTTCTGCGTTCGGGACCGCATCCGCAGCAAGAACGAGATCGGTTCCGGAACTCTGATCCCGGAGCGGCAGAACAGCAACGGCAATGAAATGGAGATCAGCGGCCAGGGTTTTCTGCCGCTCAACTCGCTGACCACGGTTCATGGGGTGGTGGAAGGCCGGCTCTATTCCAATAACGCGTATGATATCGGCGGCGCGCGCATCGTCGGAGTGGGCGGAGGATATCGTCGCAAATTGTCGTCCCATCTGCACCTGGACACTGACCTGCGTTTCTATATCGGCTCGCTGGATTACGGCGAGGACCTCTCAGTCAGGGGTCTTCGCGGGTGGATGGGATTGAAAATGGTTTTATAAAAGGGATTGGTCGCGTGCAAAATCTCTCAACAGGTAGTGGCCGGACGATTCATCGATGGGGCCTTTCCGGCCTGTGCACTCTGCTGCTGGCTGTCTTCGCCTGCCGGCTCGCTCCGACAGAGGCGGAGAAAAGCCAACAGATCAGGCTGTCGATCCACGTGGCTGATCAGCGGCCTGAAGCGTCCTTGCGCAACACGGCGGCGTCGGATCCGTTGGCCAAAGCCGCGGGCATGGTGTCTGATCAGGTGGTGCTGCTCCATTGCGATGAAGATTCCGGTGATCAGTTGATCGATGCCAGCGGTTACGGCAATCAGGCCGTTCTTTACAACGTCAACCGAATGGACTCTTCTGCGAACACCACGTTGAAGAAAGTGCTGGATTTCGCCCGTAGCGGATCATACGCCGTGTTGCAGAGCGTCGGCGAATTGAACGCCACCCACGGCTTGACCGTGGATCTGTACTTTTATCTTAAAGAGCCTTACAGCGAGAACGAGCAGCGGCTGGTGGACCGCATGGATGCTTTTGGCGGCTATGCCGTCGCGGTTGCCAACGGCCGGGTGCAGTTGCAGGTAAATCAATCGGGCAAAATCATGACCATCGCGGGCCGTTCGGCACTGCTGTCCAGGACCTGGCATCATCTGCAGGCTTTTGTGCAGCCCGATTCGGGAAAATACGGCCTGCGATTGAACGGCCGGGCAGAGGCGGAAGAGCCGTTCAGCGGCGTGATCTCCTCCTGCTCCCGGCAGATGCTGCTGGGCGCAGGCTATTCCGGCACATCGATCGCCTATCCGTTCTGGGGCAGAATGGATGAGATCTCTATCACCACTCAGGTCGAGTACATCGATTTCGACGCCCTGCGGGTGATGGTCTTTGACATCAGCGCATTCTCCTCGTTAAAGGATTTTTCCTCATCCGAGGCGCATTACCAGTATCACTCGGCGTTTGAATCCATGATCTCGGGCCCAGACATGGCGCCGACCTGGGATATGTGGAAGGCCATCCTGTCTGATTCTTTCGACAGGCCGGCGTCGGAAACGATCCTGACCGCGCCTGAAGGCGGCGCCTTTGCCGAAGGGATGGTGCGCGGTGTGACCGGCTTGAACTATATCGTGATCGGCGCTGTGCAGAGAAATCAATTGACCTATGTGGGCTATTCAGCTCTATATGTGAGCGCCGGTCAGGAGCTGACCGATGCGGACATTACCATCTGGCCGCTTTGACCGAAAGGGGTCAAAAAAAAAGCCTTGTT